>CAZQEQ010000020.1:0-44507 GCA_964592385.1 uncultured candidatus Brocadiaceae bacterium
GCAGGTCCAGGCGATGCGGTTGGTCGGGTCGTCGAGCTGCCCGTCCAGCTCCTGCGCGGCGGCGGCGCTCCCGGCCTCCCGGAGCAGGTCCCTGAGCCGTTCGACAAGCTCCCTGGTCGGCAGCGGGACGAAGGCCGGCGGCGGGCCGGACGGGCTGGTGATGCGCTTCAGCTCCTCGACCAGCCGGCCCGCCTCCTCCCGCCGCTCGCCGGCCAACCCGGGCAGCAGCACCTCCAGCGCCGTCAGGGCGCCGGGCGTCCCGCAGTCGGGGAAACCGTAGTCCTCCCGGTTGTGGACGTACTGCAGGACGTGATACTCCATTTCGAGGCGGTCGGTCTCCAGCGCGCCCAGGTACGGCCCGTAAGGCGTGAAATAGTGCGGGTCGTGGATCGGGTGCGAATACTCGATGGGGAAGCCGGGGTCCAGGTAGACGAGCCCGAGCGTGGGCGGCAGCGGGTGCAAGCGGAGCGGCTCCGTGCCCCAGTCGTCCTCGGTCTCGAGCCACTCGACGTCCTGGCGCATCGTGACGGTCTCGCGCGAGCGGTCAATGGAGAAGGTCTCGCGCAGGTTCAGGGGATAGGCGCGCAGGACGCGGCTCCACCAGCGGCAGCGCTCGATCACGTCATCCGGCGGGCCGGCGCCGCGCCAGGTCCAGCTTTGGATACCCAGCGGGGGCAGGCCGTGCTCCCGGCGGAAGTCCTGAGCCTGCTGCGGCAGCTTGAGGTAGCCGTACAGCGGCAGGCAGGCCACGTAGCCGGCCTCGGCGGGGAAGTCGAGCCTCAGCCCGCCCGCGTCGAAGACGATGCCGGCGGGCCTGTGCTGGAGGACGATGAGGTACGGGGCGTCGAATCGCTCCCAGCCTCCCGCGCCGGCGAAGGACGCCAGCAGCCACGGCTCCGCCATCGCGGACCCGTCGAGCCGGCCGCCGGCCTCTATGGTCGCCGTCCCTCCGCCCACGGGCATGAGGACGAAGGCCGGGCCTTCCGGCATGTCCGCGAAGAACTCCAGCCCCCTGCCCACCGAGCGGACGAGCCACGCCGGGCTGAGCGAGCTGCGCACGACGGCGAACGGCTCCTCGGTCCACGCCCTGCGCGGCACGTCATCGTAGGCCGACCGCACCTCCGGCTGCTCGCCCGTGCAGGGGCCGTAGAGCCCCGGTTCGTCGGCGGCCAGAACCTGACAGGCAACCACGGCAATCACTATGACGGGAGCTTGCAGCATGACACGCGCCTCCCGGACCCGCGCGGACCTTACTCGCCGGCCTGCGGCAAGGCCCTGGCCTGGCGGATAACCAACCACGCCAGCACCCCGACCACGGCGAGCAGGACCACCCAGATGAGCCACCTGTACTGCTCGCTCCAGGGCAGCTCCCGCTCCTTGCCGAAGACCGGGTTGGCCGTCACCGCGGCGAGCGTCGCTGGATGGACGCCCTCCCGCCGGAGCCGGTCCACGTAGTGGGCGATGTCGTAATCGGCGCGGCGCGCGTCAGGGTTGCCCACGTAGAGCGCGTAGGGTCCCTGCCCGCGCGGCGGGAAGGCGACGCGATGGACCAGCCGCGTGACGCCGGCGCCCAGGAAGCCCAGCGGCGCGTCGTCGCCGTTCTCGACCCGGACGCGCAGGTACCTGTATGCGGCGCCGTTCAGGCCGACCGTCAGCGACTCGTCCAGCTCGTCCCCGCTCGAATAGCGATAGACCCCGCTCCGAGCGATCTCGTGCCACGGCTCCTCGACGAGCTTCTCGCGCACGCCGCCGTCTTCCATCTCGACCTGGACGGGCCGCTCGACGTAGTTGCGCCCGGAGACGCGCACGCGCCGGAAGAAGTCGGCGTCCTCGAACCGCATCGCGATCTCGTACAGGGGGAGGTTCCGGTAGCCGAGGTCGAGGATGATCTCGGTCGTGTCGTGCTCCTCATCCTCGGTGGGGCCTTCGATCCGGACGGGGACGTCGGCGGTCTCCGACGGCGACCGGACGAGCTGCCACGCGCGCACGGCGCCGATCTCGACGCGGTCGGGGTCGTCGGGCGCGTTGTGGACTGTCAGGCGCAGGTAGCGCTGGTTGTTCTCCGGCAGGGAGACGGTGCTCTTGTCGTAGGCGGGGCGGTCCTCGCCGGCGGCGATGCGGAACAGGAACGCGCCCTCGCGCACCTCCTGCCAGTCCAGGCCGTCGTCGCTGGCCTCGATCAGGACCTCCCGCCGGAAGTTCGTGCCCGGCGTGACGATCTCGACGCGGTTCTTCAGGAAGCGCCGGCCGAAGTCCACCGTGGCCGTGCTCTGCTTCCCCGGCGCGTAAGAGCGGTTGTAGACCTTGACCGCCTCGACCTCCCTGGTGATCGTCTCCGGCGCCCCGATGCTGATCGAGTACGGCGTCTCCCTGCCCAGGCGGTCCAGCACGCGCAGGTCGGCGCGCAGGTCCCCCTGCGACAGGTCGAAGACCTCGGGCGTCAGCGCGAACTCGACCAGCCCCGCTTCCGGCCGCCCCTCGGCCTCGATGGGCGCCGTGTGCGGCCACTCGGTCGGGTCCAGGTCGGCCCCCGCCGCGAAGTGCGCCAACAGTGCCAGGATCATGCAGCCGATTCCCACGCGCGCGGACTTGCCCATCACTCGCCCCCTCCCATCAGTTGCTCCAGGCGCTTCTCGATACGGTGATACAGGTACGACGCGCCGATCATCAGGAGCCCCATGATGAAGAACGATATGACCCGGTATATCTGCTTGACGCCCGCAACGTCCACCAGGACGAGCTTGAGGGCCGTGACAGCGAACAGGCCGAGGGCCGCCAGCCGCAGGGGCCGCAGCCGCTTGCGGAAGCCTATGACCAGCGCGACCGCCGCGCAGAGCCCCCACACGATGGAGAGCGACATCAACGCGGTCCAGCTCGCCCTGTCCGCGTCCGCGACCGCCTGGTAGCAGTAGGCGTAGGACTCCGCGCTCAGCAGCGCCAGCGTAAGGAGCCCGCCCGCGGCGTAGATCACTTTCATCAGCGTGAGTTCCCCGGCGGCGATCCTCTCCCGCCAACGCCCGAGCGCAAAGGCGCAACCGAAGACCGCCAGCAGCCCGACGAGGCACGCCGCGAAACGGAGGTTGGCGAACAGGGCGTACTCCTCCGGCGCGTCCTCGGCGTAAATGCAGAGGGCAATGAACAGCGGCACCAGGAAGGCGAGGATGCCCGCTATCCGCGCGGCCCGGGAGCGGAGGCGCAGCCCCGCCGCCAGGCACCCCGCGGCGCCGACGGACCAGAGGGCGACGCCGTACGCGAGCGCTGCGTACTCGCCAGCCGCGCGCGCGACCAGCGGGCGGTAGATGAGCCACAGCGCGCCCTCGGCGTGCAACACTATCAACCCGAGCGCCCACGCCGCCAGCGCGGCCAGGACCTTGCAGAAGAGGTCCAGTCGCCCCGCGGAATCCCGCCAGCGCTGGTGGATCAGCGCGAACGCGGCCGCCGCGACCGGGACGCAGGCGGCCACGCCGAAGCTTACGTTCCAGACGGGCACAAACGCCATGTCGTGCAATGGAAAGTGCTCGGCGAATACCCGAATCACCGCCAGGCCCAGCACGATCAGGCCGCCGACCCGCACCGGCAGGTAGCGGTAGCGGTACCCGAGGTAGAGGAGCACCGGTCCCTCCACAGCCCACAGGAGGGTTATCCCGTTGAGTTCCATGTGGACGGGGACGGCGATGGTCAGGAAGGCGACCGCCAGCGCGATGAAGCCGAACAGGCCCCGCCGGTCGGCCGGGATCCTGCCCCGCGTCTGCGCCCCGAGCGCCAGGTAGCACGCCGCCATGATCAGCGCCACGAATCCCAGCATGTAGTGGTGTTCGCCCCAGAGCATACCGTACGCGTAGCCGAACACTCCGGCCGCGTGCAGCAGCGCCAGCAGGAAACGCTCCAGGCTGATCGGCGCCGCGTGCCGCAGGTGGTAGACGAACGGCAGCAGCAGGAAGATCACGTAGAACACGCCGAGCCACGCCAGCGTCGGCGCGAGCGCCTTCTCGGAGTAGAACTCGGCGAACCAGCCCGTAAACAGGGCCGCCGTGCCGCCCCACGCCAGGACGTCGAGCCAGCGCCACCTCTTGAACAGCGCCACGCCGAGCACGCCCAGGTCCAGCAGGACCAGGTAGCCGAACAGCACGTCCCGCCGGTCCTCGCCCGTCGAGCAGAGCACCGGCGTCAACATGCCGCCCAGGATCGCCAGGAAGGCGACGCTCTGCGCGTCGTGCAGCACCGCGAGCGCCATGCCCGCGCCGGTCACGGCGGCCATCGCGACGAAGGCGACCGCCGGGGGCATCAGGTCGTAGATGGACGAGCCGGCGAACAGCGACACGTAGAGTATCGCCAGCCCGCCGCCCATGAGCGCCTGGCCCAGCGCGCGCATCTCCCGCCTGACCAGCCGGTCCCCGGCGACCAGCAGCGCGATCCCGAACACGACGCCGGCCCCGACCTGCGCCGTCGCCCCGATCCAGTCGTTGTCGATGGCGTACTTGACGAAGAAACCGGCGCTGAGGAACAGCACCAGCGCCCCGGCCCACGCTATCCAGCGCTTGCCGACCCGGTCCTCCAGCGTCGTCCACCACTCGCCGGCCGCCGCGGGCCGCGGCGCCGGGGCCGGCGGGGGGGCTTCGGGCGGCACGGTCTCGGCCTTCTCCTCGGGCTCCGGCAGTGCCGGCGCAGGCGGTGTCGGGAGCGTCACCTCGGGCACGCCTTCGAGGCGGCTCACCCTCTTCAGAAGCGTGTCGAGCCGGCTGGCCTGGCGATCCGCCTCCCGCCCGCCGCGCAGGACCAGGATGAAGGCGACGATACCCAGCACGGCGCCTACCACGACCAGACCGAGCAGGCCGAGAATCAGCATGACGGCAAAAGCTTGTGACATGGTTCCCCCCGCTCAGTCCCGCGTTGGGCTCCCCCGGCAGCGCAATGTAGTCCCCTCCGGAGGGGCTGTCAACTGCTGGCGCGCCCGGCTGGGAACGTTGACAGCCCGCCCGCGCGGGCTAAGATGGCGCCGATACGTGGGCAGGACTGCGGCTCGGAGCGGTGCGTGGGGCTCCTCTACAAGGACGACTGGGAAGAGGCGAAGGGACGCTTCCGCGCCTGGTGGGCGGGAGAGGCCATCGGGCGCGCCGCCATCGCGGTCACCGCACCGAGGGACAACCCGCCTCCGATGCCTGAGCCGGCTTGCCCGCCGACGCCCGAGCTGCGCTGGACCGACCTGGATTACATCAGCGCCCTGAGCGAGTACGGCAACGCGCGGACCTTCTTCGGCGGAGAAGCCTTCCCCACCTGGGGCTACGGTTATCCGGGCGACAAGTCGCTCGGCGCGTTCCTCGGATGTCGCGTCAGCCTGGATTGGCACACCGGCTGGGCGGAGCCGGTCCTGACGGGCGAGGAGATCGAATACGCATCCCTCGCTCTCGACGAGAACGAGCCGCACTTCCAGTTCACGCTGCGGTGGCTCCAACGATGTGCCAAGGACGCCCGGGGCAAGGCCATCCCCGGCGTCGGCGCGTTCGGCGGCTCCGGCGACAGCCTGGCCTGGGTGCGCAGCACCGACCGGCTCCTCTACGACGTGGTGGACCGGCCGGACCAGGTCCGCGCGGCCGACCTGCACCTGATGGATATCTGGTGCGACGTCTACGACCGCTTCTACGGAATCGTCAGGGAAGCCGCCGAGGGCTCCACCTGCTGGTTCTCGCTCTGGGCGCCGGGCAAGTTCTACGCCGCCCAGAACGACTTCTCGTTCAACATCTCGCCGCAGATGTTCGTTGACCTCTTCCTGCCCACGGTCGAGGCGCAGGTGCGCTTCCTGGACTTCTCGGTCTATCACCTGGACGGCGCGCGGGCGTTCGTCCACGCGGACGCGCTCTGCGAGCTGCCGGACCTGAACGCCATCCAGGTCCTGCCCGGCGCGGGGAACCCCAGCCCGCTGCACTACACGGACGTGCTCCGGAAGGTCCAGGCCGCCGGCAAGGGCCTGCACATCACCATCCCGGCCGGCGAGGTCCGCGACGCGCTGGGCGCCCTCTCCGCACGGGGCCTGTTCATCGAGACCCGTTGCGAGAGCGAGGAAGAGGCCCGCGCGCTCCTCAAGAATGCCGAGAAATGGTCACGGGACCGTAGGGCGCCCTGATGCCGCCCGCTACGGACCGCCCGCCGCCGGTTGCCCGTCCGTCAGAACGAAGCTGTGATACGCCCGCTCCTGGGTCCACGCGTACGAGACGACCTCCACGCGCTCCGGCGAGACGGTGACGAGCGTGATGATGGCGGGGATGCGCTCCTCGCCCTCGCCCGGCGCCATGACCTGCCAGCCGGCCGGCGTGCGCTCCTTCGGGTAGTGCGTGCCGAGCTTGGGCAGCCGGACGTGGACCGTGCCCCCTTCGCCCGGGCCGGGCGCGGCCTCGCGGACTGGCAGGGGGTAGAGAACCCGGTGCCCGAGAAGGAACCGCCAGGAGCGCGTTGTCCCGGCCAGGTCCGAGTCCAGCCATTGCCGCTGCAACTCGCCGCTTCTCTGCAGGAAGGGCGGGGTGAGTTCGCCGGTGTTCTCGATGCACGCGACGTGCGCGCTGCCGTAGTCGAACGAATACCAGAGCCCCCGGTGGCTCCGCCGCCCGAGCGTGTAGCTCTCGGCCGTGCCGTTGTCCGGCAGCAGGAACTGGTCCAGGTAGAGCAGCGGCGGCTCCCGGACGATGCGCGGCTCCCCGCCCGGGCTCATCAGCCGCTCCATCGAGTGGTCGCCAATCACGGGCACGAACACGATGCGCCGGAACAGCGGCGCCCCCAGCCGGAAGAAGCCGTCCCAGTTCGACTGCTGCTGGCCGTAGTAAACCAGGTCGCCCAGGACGACGAAGAACGCCAGGTCCCGCTCCGCGAGCGCCTCCGACAGCCTGGCGAAGGGGGGCGAGCCCGCAGCGTGCCCCTCGACGTCCCCGATCACGGCGAACGTGAAGGACGCCCCGGCGTCCGCAGGGGGCGCCGTCCGGAACGTGCAGCCCTCGCTGACGGCGCCGCCGCAGCGGATGCGGTAGTGGTAGGTCCGGCCCGCGCGCGTTCCCTTTGCCCGATTGACAGCCTGCCATGCCTCGCCCTCCTCGGAACCATCAGGAAACGCCGCTCTTTCTTCCTTGCTCAGCCCATCACGGCCAGTCAAACTGCCTGACGCACAGGGGACGCGCAGGCGTTCGGCGCGGCAACGCAGGCTACTCCGCAACGGGGCCACTCATCGTGTCCATAATGGCCCCGCTGCCCCACTCAGACGTAACTCGGAAAACCCAAGGTGACTTCCTTATCAGCCCACTAGATCCAGACGCCGGCGCCGGGCAGCCCCCCTCTCGTCAGGAAGCTGACCAGGCTCCAGGCGCCGTCCACGAAGAACTGGCTCACGATGAACCCGATGAAGAAGTAGCGCCCCTGGCGCAGGAGCCGGCCGCTCCCGAACTTCAGGAACAACACCTTTATCAGCCACCCGAGCAGGAACGAGAACCACATCCTGTCCACCCCGTAGTCGGCGAACACGAGCAGGCCGATGGGGTGGATCGGCCACCAGAAGAAGCGCGCGCGCATGAACATCACGATGCCGGTCAGCGCCGCGCCCAGGCCGAAGGGGACGAGCCGAAGCGTCGCGATGTCCGTTGACCGGCGGATCATCAGGTGCGCCATGTCGAAGGAGCTCTTGGGGTTGGCGATAACCGCCCAAACGTTGGAGAAGGTCAGTGCGCGCTCCGAATACGCCTGGTGCAGGCACGTCCAGGACGACGCGGCGATGGCGACGGCCAGCGCGGTAACAAGGGCCGGCAGCAGGAGCCGGCGGCGCTTCTCGAACACCTCGCTTATGCGGAAGGCGTGGATCGCCGCCGGGCCGAGCATGGAGTTATTGCCGTTTATCATCACGGTGTACTGCATGTTGGCCACCACGGCGCCCGTGGGCGAGAAGAGGTGACCGAAGCTCAGGGCCTGCAGCAGCGCCGGGCCCCGGGACAGAGGGGCCGTCCTGTAGATGCCGCTCTGGGACACCACCCGGGCGTGCACGAACTGCGTGCACAGCAGCAGCAGGAGAAAGGCGGTCGCCGCCCCGATCCCCATCCCGTAGTGCACGAACCACCAGACGACGCCCCCCACGCAGAGCAGGAAACCCCAGAAGCCGAGCCTGTAGCCCACGGGCTCCGCCGAATCGTCCAGGCCGCCCCGGAGCCCGAGCGCCTTGCGGAGCACGTCCGCTATGTGTCGCCGCCCCATGAAGAGCGCACCGACGGTGAACGCCACGTAGGCGCCGGGCCGGTGCCAGAGCATCCACTCGCTGCCCGATCCCCCGTAGTGCAGCGGCGAGCCGAGCCAGGCCGCCGTCTGTAACTCAAACCGGCCGAAGAGGTAGAAGAACCAGACGCTCAGTGAGACGTCCGCCGGCACGAGGTAGGCCAGGCCGATCGGGATCCAGTTGAGGTCGAAGTTCACGAACTGCATCTGCTCCAGGGGGGTGTCCCGGAGGACGGTCTGGAGGGGGATCGCAAGGTTCCAGCCGGTCTCCGCCCCGGTCAGCAGGGGTGCCGCGCGCAGCAGGCGTATGGCCGCCGCGGTGATAAGGCCGCCCAGGAAGGCGCCGTTCGAGAAGAGCGCCGGCAGCAGGCTGCGCCCGGGGCCCTCCTGCGTGAACTCGAGCGGCACGCGCGCCAGGGGGAACTGGAGGCGCTCCCTGTCCACCCACTGCCGGCGCAGCAGGCCGCACATGAAGAACGTGGCCAGGTAGAAGAAGGCCAGCAGAACGGCCCAGCGGCTGATCGGCCTGAGCCAGTGGCGCCACGGCACCCGCCCTTCCCCGCCCCGCCAGCCCTCGAAGAACTGCTCGACCGCCGGGGAGCGCGGGTCCTTCGTCAGGAGCAGCGAGTCCGGCGCCAGCTCCAGCGCCGTGTCCTTCCACGTTATGTCCGGGCGCCGCGCCAGGTACGGAGGCGCCGCCAGCACGGGGAACCAGAACCGCATCAGGTTCGACGGCACGGCGCAGCCCACGATCAACATGCACCAGATCAGCATCAGCTCGGCGTGCTTGAGCGCCCAGCGCCTGCGCACCAGCTTCACCACGACGTTCAGGCCGACGGCGAACACGACGAGCAGGAAGACTGCCGCCACGGGCAGGTGCCCCTGCGTGTTCCAGCCGTAGTTCCTGTTGAAGGACGTGTAGGGGTCAAGGAGGGCTACGCCGATGACCGCCAGCAGGCCCAGGATGAATGCGCGCCACGTCATCTGCGCCGCGAGGCCCCCCACGAGAGAAGCGTCCATGCCAACGGGCCAACACGTATACCGTAAGGGGCGCCCGGCCTCAAAGGAATTCCCGCCTCACCGCCGCGTTCGGGCCAACGCACCCGCCTGTGGCAGCGCCCGGGAACGCATCTTGAACGGCCCCGGCTGCGTGGATAGAACGCGAAGACACACACTCTCCGCTATGGCGGGCGGTGCGGGGCAGAGGAGGAGGTCTGAGCCATAAAGGGCATCTGGATCCGGGGAGTCGCCCTCGAGATGATGCCGGGCGTGCAACTGCACTACGCCGTGCCGGGCTCGGAAGCCGCCGACGAGGTGGTCGCGTACTACTGGCCGCCCTTCGAGGGCGGAACAGGGGTACTGTTCCAGGACGGGGAGAAGGTCTGGATCCCCGTCGAGGAGGGGCAGGCCGGCCTGACGAACCCGCGCACGGTGCAGCCAATCCGGTAACGCGCCGCGAGCCCCCGCCCGGGCACACGTGGTGCGGATGTTGCCTGCCGTCCGCGCAGGAGTTGCTGTCCGAGGCATGGCGTTCGGCTTGACCGTCCCGGCGGCTGCGGCTATCATGCTCTGCCCCCTGGGTGGACCGGCCCCGAAGGGCTGTCCTGAAACGCTTCTTGAGCTCTCGACCATGCCTGAGCTGATCAGAGAGACATTGTTCCCCTTCCGCAGCGTCAGCACGACTGGCGGGACCGGCACCGTGGCCAGCCAGTTCCACAAGGTGCTCCTTTCTCAGCTACCCCACGTGGAGCGCATCACAACCACTTGCAGGGACATGAGGAGCGAAAGGGCGAAAAGACTGCCCGCTTCGCCGAGGATGCACGTCCTGCCGGGAGCCGTCACCGACCTGGACGTGCTGCGAGCCGTGGTTGACGGCGGAGATGTCGTCTATCACCTGGCCGCGTGGCTCGCCAACACGCCGCTGCCGGGCTTGACGGAAGTCTTCGTCGTCAACAGCCTGGCCACCGCCGTGGTGAGCCGGTTGTGCCAGGACCAGGGCAAACGGCTCGTCTTCACGTCCTCGCACAGCGTTTACTTCGCCGGGGACTACTGCGGTCTCATCCGGGAGGACGACTATCCGTTCCGCCAGGACTTCGTGGCGTGGATAGATGCGGTCAACGGCGGCTATCACGAGTTGACAGACTCCATCGTGGCGGGAGGCAGGTCTTTCGACGATGCGGCGGATTCCATCCTCCGCATTCACAAGAAGCTGCCGCCCCCCTTTGACCCCATGATATACGGCAGCGACAGCTACCACGTCTACTGCCTGACCAAGCTGCTGGCGGAGCGGTTCGTGCTCGACTATGGGGGCCTGGTGCTGCGGTTGAGCAACGTTTACGGGCCGGGCGATGAGTCACCCCAGGCGGTGTCCGAGGCCTGTCAGAGGCTGCTGGAGGCACGCCCCGGCGACCGCATCGACGTGAGGCAGCCGTTCAAGAGGCTCGTGCCGGCCTATCTTGGGGACATCATCAAGGTCTTCATCCGGGCGGGCGGTCTCCAGTTGCCTGAGTCCGCACTGCCCCTGTTCACCATCGCTTCTCAAGAGCATCACATGCGCGAGGACGAGCTTCTGCGCACCGTGGCCACGTGTCTGAATGAGATTCGTGGCACGAATTACGATTACGACATCGAGGAGCTGCCCGCCGAGGATGATGCCGCCTTCACCTATGACCTGACGAAGATGAAGGCCCATCTGCTGAGCAGCGAGGAGCTGACTCACTTCAGCGAAGGGGCGCGGGAGCAGCTGCTCTGGCTGATGGAGCGGGCAGAGGGCCGGCCGGCGAGGGAAGCGGACGTCGTGATCAGCTTCGACGAAGACGACGCCTGACGCCGGGCAGGCGCCTTTTTCCGGTTGCTCGGAGATCGGGAGGATCGGGTGAGCGTCAGAGTCTTTTTCATCCACACTGTCAGCGGCCTGACGGGCATGTTCAACGAGCTGTGCGCCGAGCTGGTGCCCGACGCGGACTTGTGCCACGTCTCGGACGAGAGCATCATCCAGCGCATCCTCGCGGCGGAGGGGCTGACGCCCGCCGTCTGGCGACGCGCGTGTGAACACGTCGTGGCTGCCGAAGCAGCCGGGGCGCAGGTCATCCAGCTCACGTGTTCGTCCATATCGCCATGTGCCGACGTGGCGCAGCACCTGGTGGCGGTGCCGGTGCTGAAGATCGACGAACCGATGGCGCGGGCGGCCGTCCAGGGATACCAGAGCGTGGGGGTGATCGCGACCAATCCGGGGACCCTGAAGCCCAGCACCCAACTGGTGGAGGCCGTTGCGCGGGAGATGGACAAAGAGGTCGAGGTGAAGTCGGTTCTCTGCGAGGGGGCATACCCCGCCTGGCTGTCGGGCAATCGCGAGGAGCACGACAGGATTGTGCGCGCACACCTGCTGGACCTGATGGGTGGCGTCGAAGTGGTCTGCCTGGCTCAGGCGTCCATGTCGCGGGTAGCCGACACCCTGGTGGACGACGAGAAGAGGGTGCCGATTCTCTCGAGCCCGCGCCCGGCGGTGGAGCGGCTGGCGGCCGTCGTGGCGGGCCTGGACGCGGAGCAAGGCCCATGAACTCGGCGGCCACCCCCGAGGGCCTGGTGGAGGCCCCGCTGTCACGTTCCATGTAGGATCGACGCATGCGTTTCGGAATCGTCGCGGATGACAACACTGGAGCGTCGGACGCCGCCGGCATGCTCACCGAGAGGGGCGTCAGGACCGCGCTTGTCCTGAGCCTTGCCGCGGCGCGCGAGGCCGAGTCGTTCCTGGCCGACTTCGACGCCCTGGTGCTCGGGACGCGCATCCGCTCGATGGCCCCGGACCAGGCGCGCGAACGGACAACCGCCGCTGTCGAGCGCCTGAAGGTGCTCCAGGTCGAGAAGGTCCAGCTCAAGTACTGCTCCACTTTCGACTCCACGCCGGAGGGCAACATCGGCTGCAGCCTGGATGCGGGCCTCGAGGCGCTGGGGCAGGATGCCACGATCGTTGCCCCCGCGCTGCCGGTCAACGGCAGGACGACATACAACGGCTACCATTTCGTCAACGGTGTTCTGCTCTCCGAGTCACCGCTGCGGCACCATCCGCTCACCCCGATGACGGACTCGAACCTGGTGCGCTGGTTGCAGCAGCAAACCCGGCGCCGGGTCGATGTCGTCCGGCTCGGCGGTATCCGGCGCGGGGCGGAACACGTGCGCGGGCTCATGGACTCGCTGGTGGCCGACGGCGTGAGCTACCTGGTGACGGATGCGATTGAGCAGTCCGATCTCAGCGTGGTCGCCGAGGCAACGGCGGACTGGCCGTTCATCAGCGGCGGCTCGGGCATCACGGCGGAGATCCCCCGCCTCATGTTTCCCGACCGTTCGGCCCTGTGCTTTGCCGAGCGCATCGGGGGTTTGTCCGGCGGACTGCTGGTGGTGTCGGGCAGCCAGTCTCCGGCCACACGGGCGCAGAACCGCTGGGCAGTGAGAAACGGGTTCGCTGGAGCCCCCGTCGAGGCCCGAGAGGTGCTGAACGGCAAAGCCGATGTCGACCGCATCGTGGACGCGGCCGGTTCCTTGCTCGGCGCCGGCAGACCGGTGGTCATCTACGCCCGTGCGGAGTCGCCGGAGGATGTCCGGGAGGTGCAGGAGTTCGGAAAGACGCTCGGCCTGTCGGCCGCTGAGACGGGTGCCATGATCGCCGATGCCCTGGCGGAGATTGCCGGGCGCCTGGTCGAGTCACGCCGAGTGGGCCGGCTGATCATCTCCGGCGGAGAAACGTCCGGAGCGGTCTGCGCCCGGGCCGGATTCGGCGCCCTCGAGGTGGGCCTGCCCGTGGAACCGGGCGTGCCCTACTGCTTCCCCGCTTCCCACACGGACCTGATGGTCGTGCTGAAGTCCGGGAACTTCGGCAGCAAGGACTTCTACACGCGCGTGATGAACCTGCGCTGACCGGTGCCGGCCAGCGCCCCCATGCAACTGCGATTGCCCGAAAGGAGTGAACCCCATGCCCTATATACCGCCGCAGAACCGGCCCCCCATCGACCGGCACGTGGACGCCCTGGCCGACAGGATCGCTGACGCACTGGCCCGCAGCGATCAGACCGCAGAGATTTCCGTCCTCTACCGCAAGGCGTTCGCCGCTATCGCGGATTCCATAGCGGCGCTTGAAGGGGGGGAGGGGCCGGCCGAAGACGAGGCCGGAGCGCTGGCCGCCTGCATCGTTGACACGGCCAGGGCCTACGGACAGAAGGGCGGCTGGACCGGGGAACTGAACTACGCCGTCACCATGCTCATACAGGCAGTGCCTTACAGGCTCTATCGGCGGGGCGTCTGGGCGGAGTGCCTCCGATACTGGCTCCATGCCCAGACCGTCGGAGCACTTACGCGGACGGCTTACGACATCCACGAGCGCTTCGGCGACGATTGGGTCGGCAACGGGCTGGCCGGCGTCTTCGAAGACGTCAAGGACGAACTGAAGCGCCGCGTGAACTCGGCCTACGAGGCGGCCCAGATCACCAAGAGCGGGGACTGCTATAGCATGGTGCCGTTCCACACCCGGCTCATCCCGATGGAGAAGGACGGCGTGGACGGTTACATCGAGATCATGCTGAAGCACCACGAGCCTGAAGGCCCCGCGACATGAACAGAACGTCACAAGAGCAGCTTCTGCGGCCTGAAAGGCTTCCGGGGGATTGCACGGGAGAGGGGGGGTGGTGCGGATGGGGGGACTCGAACCCCCATGGACGAGTTAAGTCCACTAGGCCCTCAACCTAGCGCGTCTGCCAATTCCGCCACATCCGCACCGTCGCGAACCTTTGTATTATCAGGGGGGTCCCCGGCGGTGTCAAGTACGGCGCGCGCGGCGCGCGTTCACCTGGCCAGCCGCGCCCCCCTGCGATACATGGTGAGCATCTGCCCGCCCCGCCGCAGGTCGGCCAGTCTCCGGCGCACCGCCCCAAGGATGTCCTCAACCGCGGCCGCCATCTCACCGTACCTTGCGCCGACCGCCTGGAGCACGCAGCGACACTGTTGCAGGTCAGAGAGGATCTCGTCCCGCTCCAGCGGCGGCAGTCGGTCTATCTCGCTCGCGCGCCCTGCCAGCGAGCGGGTGATGCGCTCGATCTGCTCGCAGACGGGCCCGCGCGCGCGCAGGTGCTTGCGGACGGCCTTCTCGATCTCGGCGGCGGGCACCCTGCGAAGGGTTTGCTGGGAGTGCTGAAGCGTAGCGCAGTAGTCGGTCAACTCCTCGACAAGGCGGGCCGCGTCCTGTTCCGGCGGGCGTGACGGAGCCATTTCAGAGCTCGTCCTTCATTGTCTGGACCACGCGTCCAACGCCCTGGAGAGCCGGCGCGAGACGGTTCTCGACGCTCTCGGCCAGCGCAGGCCAATCCTGGGACTCCTGGCACGCCTGCATCTCCTGAAGCGCTTCCGAGATGCCGTTGAGCAGCGGCTCCGGACCCGCAGTCAGCCCGCGCTTCAGGCCGTAGGTGTTCTGTATCTGGTGCAGGCAGACCAGGAGGCGTTGGACGGCGTCGAGCATCATGAACAGGTCGGCGTTGGCCTGCTCGGGTGTCTCCTCGCGCAGGGCGTGCGCCACGGTGCGAGCCGCTTCCTGCAGGATGTCCACCATGCCGGCGGCATCGGTGAGGATGCGCCGGCCGTAGCCGCGTGAATCATCGGTTGCGATGACCACGTCGCTGCCCTGCGGGAGGGCGTCCTCTTTGCGTGCTTCCAGGTCTTGGGCGTTCCAGTCCAGGCCGTCCACGCGAATGTCCACGACGACTTCGTCCGCGGCGATGGCCCCCCGGGCGCGGAGGTCGTCCAGCAGCCCCCCCAGAGTGAGGGGGGCTTCGCAGGCGACCTGTAGCGTCTGATCGTTCAGCCGGATGTTCATGACCTGCCCCTCTAGTGTTTTCACAGGTACTCGGCAAGGGACGGCAGCACGGCCGATGCAGCAACCTTGAGCGCCGCTTGCAGGATCGTCAGGCTGCTGTTGTACTGGATCGACAGCGCGGCGACGTCGGCGTCCTGGCTGTCTGAGATCAACTCCTCGTTCAGCGCCTTCAGGCTCTCGGCGGTCTGACGCAGCGACGTCAACTGGTTCTGGCGTTCGCCGACCTGCCCCATTGCACGCCGAATGCCCGCGTGGCAGTCATCCAGTTCGTCCAGGAGCCTCTGGATTTCCTCGACGTCGTCGGCCCTCATTGCGTCGCGCAGTTCAATGGCCGTCTGGAAGATGTCCCCCTGGCTCTGGAAGACGTCTTTGCCGACGAGGTTGACCCTGGTGGTCGTGGCTGACCCGACCCTGGCTTCGGTGCTGGTCAGGCCGCCCGCATAGACAACCGAGCTCACGTCGCCGTTCTCATCATAGGTCGCCTGGAACGGCAGAGTCTCGGTCGCCTCGCCGGAGAAGACGTAAGCGCCGCTGTGACTGACATTGGCCACGTTGAGCAAGGTGTCCAGCAACCCGTCCACGCCGTCCGCCAGGGTCAGCCGGTCGGAGGCGGTCAAAGTGCCGCTGGCCGCCTGGATGGCGCGTTCTTTGAGGCTGGAGACGGTCTCGGAGGCCGTTTGAAGGGAGCTGGACGCCACCGACAGCACGCCTTCCGCCGTGCCCAGGTTCTGGAGGTAGATGTCTATCGTGGAGTTCTCACGCTGCATGCGCATGATCTTGCCGGCGGCGCTGACGTCGTCGGAGACCCTGTTGACGCGCAAGCCCGTGCTCAGTTGCTCGTTCAGCTTGCCGAGCAACTCCAGGTTGTCGGAGATAGCGTACTGCAGGTTCCGGTTAATCATGTTCTGAGTGACTCTCATCGCCACCTCTAAAGCAGGTTCACCAGGTCGGACAGCATGGAGTCCAGAAGGGAGATGTACTTCAACGCGCCCTGGTATATGGTGCGCGCCTCCATCATGCGGATCATTTCGTCGTTGACGTTGACGCCTGATACGGAGTCTCGACTGTTGCTGAGGCCCTGGACCAGTACCTCCTGATTGTTCAGTTGCACGGATCGTGTGTTCTTTGACGTAGCGATCCCGCCAAC
Source organism: uncultured candidatus Brocadiaceae bacterium (assembly GCA_964592385.1). Lineage (GTDB taxonomy): Bacteria > Planctomycetota > Brocadiia > SM23-32 > SM23-32 > CAZQEQ01. The sequence goes on from CAZQEQ010000020.1 coordinate 16,248, forward strand.
CAGCTTCTGGTACAGGCCACTGAGCGTGGTCGAGCCCTCGTCGGCAACGTTCTGCGAGCGAACGGCGGCCAGGTCCAGGAAGCGGTTATTGTCGCCCGCCGCGGGGTGAAGGCTGCCGGCCAGCTGCCCCGGGTCCTGCACGATGCGGTCCGCCACCTCGATGTCCGCCGCGCCAAGTCCGCTGAAGAGGCAGTTCAGACCCAGCGCATCCAGGACGCCGGCGCTGTCCATCGTGGCGTGGGCCGCAAACGAGAAAGCATCCCCGGCGACAACGTCCCCCTGGCTGAGCGTGACCTTCAAGCCGTTGTCCAGCAGGAGGACGTCACCGGCGGTGTAGCCGTCGTCTATCTCGCGCGCCAGCGTGTACAGGAGGGACCCGCCTTCGTCGCGCACGTTGACCTGGATGTCAATCGTGTCCGTGCCGACCTCGCCGCTGTCCAGGAAGCTCACTTCGTACACCAGGTCCTGCTCGCCGGTGTAGGCGCCGAGGACAGTCGGGCTCGTGGGGTCGGCGCCGCTGATGTCACCCGGTTCCGCCGGGTTCGGGTCATAGGGCGTCGCAAAGCCGAACGCGTATCCGTCGTCCGCGCTGAGGCTGAACCGGCCGCCCGTCACGTTGGCAGTGACGTGCCCGACGGTCGAGTTTATGGAATCGCTCAAGTCCGTAAGGAAGGCGTCCGTCGCCTGGGTCGTGTCCAGGACGATCTCGTACTGGGTGACCTCACCGGTGGCCTCGTCCTCCACGTTGATGACGAGCTTCTCGTTCGTCCCGGCCGGGACGCCGTATCCCTGGGCGTAGAAGGGGTCGGTGCCCGTCAGGCCGTTCAGGCCGTTCAGGGCGTGGAAGCGCCCGGAGAGGCCCAGTGCCGTCGTGTGAACGGTGTTGACGGACCTGCGCACGGCGTCGGCCAGGTCGTCGAGTTCGGTCCTGAACCGGGGGATCAGTTCGTTGGCCAGTGTCATCAGGCCGCCCAGGCGCCCTTCGTTGATCTCGATGCGGTGCCCGACGGAGCCTTCACAGCGCAGGACCCACCCGTCATCCGTCAGGGCCGACGTGACCGCCGTGCTGTGATCGCCGGACACGAGGAGCGTGCCCCGGCAGGACACGTTGACCACGCCGTATTCGGTCTCGTGCAGATCGACCTCCACGAGTTCCGCCAGTTCCGTGACTAGTTGGTCCCTGGCGTCTTTGAGGCTCGGCGCAGACGTGCCGGAGGTCTCGATGCTCCGTATGCGTCCGTTGAGGTCGGCGATCCTTTCGGTCAGCGCGTTCACGTCGTTGACGGCGAGGTCCATGCTCTCGGCGAGGTCATCGGCCACGTCGTCCAGGTTGCTGGCGAGTTGATTGAACATGTTGCACAGGGCCTGCCCCTTCTGCACCACCTGGTCCCGGAGGGTCGGATCGTCGGGATCGGCCGCCAGCAGTTCCACGCTGTCGAAGAACTCCCCCAGCCGGGCGTCCAGCCCCGCGTCAGACGGCTCGGAGAAGAGCAACTCGACGTGCGTCAACGTCTCGACTTCGGCCTCGAACTTCTCCTTGGCCTGCACGTGCTCCAGCAGGGCCTTCTCTATCAACTCGCTGCGAACGCGCGTCACGTCCTCGATGGTGGCGCCCGCGCCGAGCCACAGGCCGCCGGTGGACGAACCCACAACGGGCACAACGCTGGCCCGCCTGACGTGATAGCCGGGCGTGTCCGCGTTGGCGATGTTCTCGCCAGCCAGACTGACCAGCGCGGAGGCCAGGTTAAGCGCATTCAGCCCGGTGTCGAAGCCGGCCATTCGATGCTCCTAGACGGTTTCCCGGAAGGTGCTCGCACCGTCCACGTGCTTCACGGCGCCGTCCGGGGAGTAGGTGCGGCCGCACTGGTCCCGGCCGCTGACGGCGCTGAGGACCTGTTCGTTCAACGCTATCGCCTGGCGGACGAGCATGGCGGCAGTGTTGGCTTCCCGGCGCAGCCGTTCGACCAGCACCACCAGTCGCTCGCGCCGGTCACTGAGGGCGATGCGCATCGGCCCGTCCAGCCGCTCGACGAGCCGCCCCAGCGTGAGGCCGCCGGCGTCCTGACCCAGGATGCGACCCAGCTTCTTCCGCGCCAGGCCTGTGCGGTGTTCCAGGTTGGACGCTGTGGCTTCGAGAGAGAGCTCGGCCTGCACGAGATCGCGCAGCTCTCCCATCTCGCCCCGGCGCACGCTGTCGCTCATGCCCTGCATCAGCGCCGACTTCCGCTGGAGCAGCTCGATCTGCTGGTCCAGAAGCGAGACAAGTTCCTCAACCTCTTTCATCGAGGTGCTCTCCGTACTGGGCACTGAGGTTCTCGCGGATGTAGCAGCTCAGAGCGTTGCCCCCCTGGTCGGCGACCACCTTGGGGAGGAACATCCCCACCAGGTCCCGCGCGCCCTGGGCGAGGGGGCCGTCCTCGTCCTCTTCCCGGGGCACCGTGTCCTGCATCAGTCGCACCAGGAACGAGTAGAAAAGCGAAGCAAAGTCCTTTGACACCTCGTCCAGGTCCGGGCGGCCGTCCTCGGCGGATTCGGAAGAGGCGAGGCGGCGGGTGAGTTCGTCGACCCGTCCCGAGAGCAGGAAGTCGAGCCCGTACGCGCCCGCCTCACATGATCCTGAGCTCAGCATGGAGCGCTCCTGCCTCCTCGAGGGCCTGGAAGATGGATATGATGTCCCGCGGGCTGGCGCCCAGCAGGTTCAGCGCCGCCGCCACGTCCTGCACGGTGGCGGCCTTGTTGATCACGCTGAGCCCGCCCTCCCGGAGCGCCGGCTCGAGGATGCGCATCGTCGTGCGGGGGACGACTTCCGTCTCGCCGCCGGAGAACGCGGGCGGCTGCGAGACCTGCGGCATCTCCTGCGTTATGACGGTCAGGTTGCCGTGCGAGACCGCCACCGTGGAGATGCTCACGTCATTGCCCGCCACCACGGTGCCCGTGCGCTCGTTTATCACCACCACGGCGGGTGAATCCGGGGTGACCTCGAGCATCTGGACGCGGCTGATCAGCCCCATGACGGCCTGCCCCTCCGCCCCGGGGGGGATCTGCACCCGCACGCGTCCGGGGTCCGGCACGGCGGCGCGCGCCAGCTCGGCATCCTCGACGGCCGCGGCTATCCGGGTGGCGGTGGCGAAATCCGCAGTACGCAGCAACAGCGTGAAGGCGCCGTCCTGCAGGAAGTCCGTGCGCGTCTCCCGTTCCACGGTGGCGCCGTTGGGGATCCTGCCCACGGTCGGGTGCCCCTGCTGGACGGTGGCGGCGGCGCCCTTGAACACGAAGCCGCCCACGGTTATCGGCCCCTGGGCCACGGCGTAAACGTTGCCGTCGGCCCCGGTCAGCGGCGTCAGCAGCAGCGTGCCGCCGCGCAGGCTCTCCGTCTCGTCCACGGCGGACACGGTAACGTCCAGCAGCGTCCCCTCCTTGGCAAACGGCGGCAGGTCGGCCGTCACGACCACGGCGGCGATGTTGTCCGCCTCAACTTCGGACAGCCCGCGCCCCACGCCCATCTTGATGAGCATGTTGCGCGCCACGTAGCTGGTGAACTCGCTGCCGCTGCCCGTCCCGGCCAGACCCACCACCAGGCCGAATCCGTAGAGCTGGTTGGAGCGGATCCCGTCCAAGCTGGTGATGTCTTTGACCCGGGCCGCGTGCGTCGAGGCGGCCGTCGCCAGGGCGAACAGCGCCGCCAGGGCGACGGTCCCGATACTTCGTTTTGCCTTGCCTCGCATGGGCTGTTGCCTCTCGCGCGTGGTTTATCAGAAGGGCCAGACGTAGCTGAGCGCGCGGTTCACGAACCCTTCCTTGACGTAGGCGTTGGAGCTTCCGGCCGTCTCGTACTGGATGTTCAGGTGCGCCACCAGGCCGGAGGATATGGTGTTGCCGGCGCCCACGTCCTCCGGTCGGGCAATGCCCGTCAGAACGGTCACGGCCCGTTCGCCGGCGATCACCCGCTCCTTGCGGCCCGCTATCACAATATTGCCGTTCGGGAGCCTGTCCTTGACGGTCACGGCGATGCTGTCGGTGAACTGGCGGCTGCCGGTGTACTCGTCCGAACCTTCCATGGTGCGCGAGGACGTGTGCTCCATCGCGCCCACCGGCAGCGATATGTCCAGGGGCGAAGTCTCGACGTTGATGCTGGCGCTGTGCCCGGTGGTCTTCTCCATCTCGCGCTCGCCTTCGAGCTTGAAGGAACTCTGGTCCGCGATCAACACGGTCAGGCAATCCCCGACGTCGTTGGCGAGATTGTCGCTGTAAAGGAACGCCGCGTCGGCCTTCCTGTTGGCCCAGATGGACTCGGCCCTGGCCGCCGCCGGGGCGAGCGCAAACGCCAGAAGAAGCAACGGCACCACGGTCCACCTGACCCTATCGCTCAACGTAAACCTGCCTTCCTATGGGCACCATGATCTTTCCCTTGGCGACCGCGATGCCGGCGACTTCCCGGCCGGTGCTCAGGTTCTCGGCGCGGGCCACCTCCCCCAGCCGCGCGCGCTCCAGCGCCTTGCCCAGCGTAACGGCGCGCAGCGTGCTGGTCTCGACAACGAGGAACACCCGCTGGTTGCGCTCGATGACGACGGGCTTCTCCGCCTCCCGGGTGTTGCGTTCCGTCAGCGCCTGGCCGGCCAGGATGGGCCGGGCCGCCGCCTTGCCGCTCAACGCCTCCAGCGTGCGCAGGTAACTGCCGGACAGCGCCGTCACGTCCCGGCGCACGAGGTCGGCGTTCGCCTCGGACAGCTCTTCGCCGGTCGATATATTGCGCCGCGAGACCGCAACCTGGTCGTGTATCCGAACCAGGAGACTGACGGGCACCCTCTTGAGCCGCTCGCCGTCGCGGACCAGGTCCACGTCCACCCGAACGGTGCCGACGGGCGCGCCGGACCCGTAATACGAGGCCCGCAGCTCGGGCACGCCGCCGGCGGCGGGCACCTTGACCGGCGTCACCTCCCTGACCAGTTCTATCTCCACGTCCGGCCCGCCCTCGGGGAAGCAGCCGGCCACGTGCTCACGCGCGGCTGCGGCTATCAGGTCGGCTGCGACCTCCAGCGAGTCGAGGCTGACGGCGCACCGACTGCTGCCGCTGAAGTCAAACCTCTCGATCGGGAACCCCGCCGACACCAGCCTGACCTTGACCAGCTCAATGCTGACCTCGCGCACCCAGCCGGGCCACGGGGCATTGCCGAGCGGGATTTCGCGCACCGCCTCGGGAACGTCCTCGCCCAGCTCGGAGACATCCGCCAGCCGGACAGTCTCGCCCGAGACCAGCGCCTCACCCATCAGCTCGACCTGCCACGGGCCGTCCTCCGCGCCGCCGCACAGCGCGCCGAGGGCCAGGGCCGCGACTGCTGCCAGGGGTGTCAGTCTGCTCGTCATGCTCACATTACCACCTGATTGGTTGCCTGGAGGATCCGGTCGGCGGCCTTGACCACTTTCGAGTTCAGCTCGTACGTTCTCTGCGCCGCGATCAGGTCCACCAGTTCGGTCACCACGTCAACGTTCGACATCTCGAGGTAGCCCTGCTGCACGTCGCCGAACCCCTCCCTGCCGGGCGTCCCCGTCGAGACGGGTCCGGACGCCACGGTCTCGCTGTACAGGTTGTTGCCGTCGCTGGACAGCCCGGCGGGGTTGACGAAGTTGGCCATCTGCACGTTGCCGACGACCGTGGGGCCGGACGTCGGCGTGGTCACCGAGATCGTCCCGTCGCTGGCGACGGAGACCGCCGTCGTATCCGTAGGCACGCTCAGCAAGGGGTAGAGCGGGTAGCCCTGGGAGTTCACGACCGTGCCGTCCGGCCCGACCCGGAAGTTGCCGTCCCGGGTGTACTTCACTTCCCCGGTCGGCGACTCCACCTGAAAGAAGCCCGCCCCCGTGATCGCCAGGTCCAGTTCGCCGGCGGTGTTCTTGATTATCCCCTCGGTGAAGACCTTCAGGGTGGACACGGGGAAGACGCCGCTCCCCACCTCCAGCCCGGTGGGCATCTGGGTGCTCTCCGTCTGCGCACCGCCGGGCAGTTGCATGACCTCGTACATGAGATCGGCGAAGTCAACCTGGGACTTCTTGAAGCCCGTGGTGTTGGCGTTCGCCAGGTTATTGGCAATGGTGTCAACGCGCAGGGCCTGGGCGTCCATGCCCGTGGCCGCCGTGTGCATCGCCTTCAATACGTTCATCGCTCAACTCCCCTGTGACGCTGTCTTTATCAGCTGGCCGCTGAGAGAATCCAATCGCTTGACCAGGCGCGCCCCGGTCTCGTATGCCTTCATGACGCCGATCAGGCTCACCATCTCCCGCACGGGCTGGACGTTGGACCCCTCGATGGCGCCGCCGATCACGCTGCTGTCGGCGGCGGCCTCAGCGGGGGGGCCGTCGTTGCGGTACAGGGAGGCGCCCTCGGACGCGAGCATCTCCGGCTTGGGAATGTCCATCAGCATCAACGTGCCGACGGCGCGACCGTCGGCCAGTATCTCGCCGCCCTTGCTCACGGTGACCTGCGCGGCGTCGGCGGGCACGCTGAGGGACCCGCGACTGCTGGCAAAGGGGTTCCCCTGGCCGTCCGTCAGGTCGCCGTCGGGACTCAGGTACAGCCTGCCCTTGCGGGTGTATCGCTGGCCCTTGGGCGTCTCGACCACCAGGAAGGCCTCTCCACTGACGGCCACGTCGAGCGGCCGTCCCGTTTTCTGCATGCCGCCCGGCGAGAGGTCTATCGCCGTCTCAGCGGTGCCCCGGATGCCGGAGGCGGGCGTGCCGCCCGCCGAACCGGCCTCCTCGAGGGCGGCGCGGAACGTGGTCATGACCCGCTTGTAGCCGGGGGTATTGGCGTTGGCCAGGTTGACGGCGGCGATCTCCAGGTTCTGCGCCATCAGATCGTGCATCCGCCCGCCCATCATGTACATCGTGGCGTCCATTCGCCCTTTCCCCATTGCACGTCAGGAAGTCATCCCAATAAACGCAAACACCATGCCGGCGGGCCGGTGCAAGGGGGGTCGGCGGCCCTGGGGCTCCGAGACGGCCTCCAGGCGGCCTGACGGCCGCGCGTACGAGGCGCGCGCACGCCCCGCGCGACCGCGCTGCGGCGGAAAGTTTTTTCCCCTGTGGGAAACCTATTCCTGGGTGCTCAACTCCAGCTTCTGCACGAGCCTGAACAGGTAGCGGCCCTCCGCCGCGTCCATGTCTCGAAACTGGATGCGATAGAGCCCGCGGCCGCCCTCGATCCTCTCCATCGAGACTATCGTGCCCTCCAGGCGGCGCTCCTCTTCCAGCTCCCCGCCCGGCGGTTCGTCCGGCAGGTAGGCGCTTGTGCGAAGGTCCAGCACGAGCTCTTCGCCCGCCTGGTAGTAGCAGGGGCAGACCAGCGCCAGCCCGCCGAGGCTCAGGTCCCGCAGGGTGCCCTTGTGCCACGCCTCGGGGGCCTCCCATTCGGCCCGGAAGACGACCGGCCCGTCCACGCGGACGCGGTGGTGCTCGCGTGCACCCGCCGTCCTGACGTCCAGCGTGTGCGCCAGCAGGAACGAAGAATCCTCCCGGCTCCGGTCAACCACCCGCGTGTCGAAGCCGTAGGCCCTGCCCTTGTTGAAGAAAACCACCTGCACCGTTCGGCTGCCGGCCTCGTCGGGGAGCGGCCTTATGTCCCTGAGCGGAAGGAAGTCTTCCCGCTGCTCGCCCACCACCGCCCAGCAGGCCGGCGGCTCCGGCCGCTCGCCGAAGGTGATCTGAACGTGCTGGCCGGCCTGCAGCTCGCGCGTGCTGTAATACGTGACGCCCGAGGGCCTCTCGAAGTTCATGCGACTGCGCAGCACGTGAATGGCAGTCGCGGCGCGCCGCGCTCCCTCGCCGGGCCCGCCCTTGCACAGGGGGCCCAGGTAAGCGTGTGCCGCCCTTTCGAACACGGCAATCTCCCGCATGACGTCCAGCGGCCTGTCCGGGCACTGCCGGGTGACCAGTTGGCTGAGGAGCTTCCGGTGCGCAGGCGCCAGCTCCAGGTCATTCAGGCTCCGGGCGAACTCCTGCCAGTCGGCCACCAGACGCCTGCGCCGACGGACGGCGACCACGATCGCGCGGCAGAGCACCAGAAGCAACAGGAGCAGCAGCAGGACCACGGCGGCAATGAGCCAGCCCTGGCCGGGGCTGCTTTCCATGCTCTCCCGGATGGCCCGCAGCCTTTCCGACCCGTTCGCCGTCCCGGGCGGGCCTTCGGCCGCCGTCAGCAAGATCGCACCGGCAGTGCTGAGTCCCGACAGCACTTTCAGCCCTCCGCTGTGCAGGTCCGCCGCCCCGCAGCGCAACGCTGCTGTCAGGCCGGCGGCGTCCCGTCCGGCCTCCCCCCCGCAGAGGGGGAAAGGGCGGGACGGGCGGCGCCCGCCCCGCTCAGACGTCTATCCGCTCCAGGCTCAGGTGATTATGCTCGCCAGTTGCTGCAGGATCGTGTTGGCGACCCTGACCGTGCGCGAGTTCACCTGGAAGCCGCGCTGCGCGATGATCAATTGCGTGAACTCGCGCGCGATGTCCACGTTAGAGGATTCCAGCACGCTCTGACGGATCGCGCCGGCGCGGCCCTGGGTGCCGCCCGAGTAAACGATGGACCCGGCGGCCGGAGTGTGGCAGTAGTAGTTGGAACCCACTCTCTCGAGCCCCTGGGCGTTGTCGAAGACGGCGATCCGCAGTTCGGCGATCTCTTGCGTCTCGCCGTTGCTGAACGTGCCGTTGATGACCCCGCCTCCGCTGATGTTGATGCTCTGAAGGGCGCCCGTCCCGTAGCCGTCCTGGTCAACTGCGCCGGCGGAGGAATCGCCGCCCATCTGCGTCAGGCCGTCGTAGAAACCGATCCTGCCGAAGTTCCCCGTTACTGACTGGGACCGTGTGATCCCGGGGAAATCCAGAACGATGCTCGCGTCCAGGTCGCTGAAGCCAGCATCCGAGGACGTATGGCCGAAGTAGTCGTGCTCGGCCACGCCCTGGTACACGCCGTTCTCATCGAACGTGATGCCGGCGATCCGGCGGTCCGTGATGTTGGTGGCCCCGGTGCACGTGTTGATGACCAGGTCCCAGACGTTCTCGTGCTGGTCTTGCCGCACGAACGTGGCCGTCACTGAATGGTCGCTGGATTGGCCGTCGTATATACTGATGTTGGTCGTCTGGGCGGCGGCTCCGCCGACCTCCATGTAGTCGAAGTCACCGGCCACGGCATCGGCGTGCGCCGAGCAGGACAGGTCCACGTCCATCAGGCTGTAACCGGCCTCCGCCTCGGAGACCGTCAGCTTGCCTTCCTCTATGGACGCGACGCACTCGTCCGCGCCGCCGAAGGCTTCCACTACCTTGTCCAGCAGGTCCTGCAGCGTGGTGCCGTCGTTTGCGGCCCCGTAAGTGAAGGTGCCGGTGACGGCCGTGCCGTCCGTCCCCCTGCCGGAGATGTCGATAGTGTCGTCGTCAACGAACGACTGGAGCTGCTCGATGTCGGCGAACTCCATCGACTCGTCGGCCAGGCCGCCGCTGATGCGCGTGTAGGTCACGTCGCACGCCTGCAGCCGGGTGGTCGTCGGCTCGTAGTCGCTGGCACTCAGATTGCCCTTGAACGAAATGGCCTGCGTGGCATTGCCGGGCAACTGCGTGCGATAGGGAATCAGGATGTCGTTGACGCCCGTCACCTGGAATCCGGCGCTCTCGCCGGTGGTCCCGATGCGCTGGACCCGATAGCCCGTGGCGGGGTCCACCAGGTAGCCTTCCGAATCGACGTCGAACGTGCCGGCCCGGCTGAACAGGTTGCTCACGCCGTCGCTGACCACAAAGAATCCTTCTCCGTCTATGGCCAGGTCGAACTCCTTCTCGGTCGAGGTGAAGCTGCCCTGGCTCATGTTCTTGGAAACGGCGGAGACACGAACGCCCAGACCGACCTGGACGGGATTGGTGCCGCCGACGTCATCTGAGCCCGGCATGCCGCGCACCAGGGTGCGCGAGAACATGTCCGAGAAGGTGATCCGGTCCTCCTTGTAGCCAATCGTGTCGGCGTTGGCGATGTTGTTACCGGTGACGTTCAGCATCTCCTGGTAAGCACGCATGCCAAGAACCGAAGCCTCAAGTGCGCTTGACATAGAAGCGCCTCCTTCCCCTTAAAGAACTCTTGTGACCGCGTCCAGCGCGACCTCGCCGCCGTTGACCGACAGCGTGATCGTCCCGGCGGACGCATTGACCGACTCGACTTCGCCGGTGGCGGTGCCGTCTGCGTCCTCGTACTCGACCTGCCTGCCGATCAGCTCGGTGCCGCCCATGAGCCTTTGCAGTTCCAGCACCTCACTGAAGCTGACTTGCAGGTTCGTCATCGCCTCCAGTGTGGACATCTGGCACATCTGCGACACCATCTCTTCATTGCTCATCGGCTCCATCGGGTCCTGATTCTGCAGCTGTGCGACCAGCAGCTTCATCATGAACTCGTTGTCCGTCTGCCATGCGGCACTCACGGAGTCGATAGCCATGCACTGACCTCCTCTAGACAAGACAGTTTATATGTCCCGATTCGGTGATGTGAATCCATCCCGCGTCACTTCCCGCTTCCAGTTCGCCCCCTTCCGGTGAAGACCCTCGCGTGCCCCCCGGCCAGTCATCGCCCCGGGCGTTCGCCGCGCCGTCCCCGCCGCGCCCGGCGCCGTAGTCGCTCACGTCGAAACGACCCACGTCCACCTGCGCGTCCCTGAAGGCCCGGTCCAGGTTGGGCAGTTCGCTCCTTATGGCGTCCCGTACCTGCGGGTTCTCGACCTTTATGCGGACCTCGAGGACCTCGCCCTTCATCTCGATTTCCAGCTTCATCCGCCCCAGCTCGGGCGGCTCCAGTTGGAGGCGCACCTCGGAGCGTCCGTTCGACGTGACGTACTGCCCCTGCCGCACAACCTGCGCCTGCACCCAGGTGACGGCCCGCTGGATGCCCGCGCGCACCTCGGGACCCGTCACGTTGCCCGCGATGCGGTCCACCAACTGCTGCCGTCCCGCGACGGTCTCCACCATGGCGCGACGCTGCGATGCGGGCTTCCGCCGGGCGGCGCCGACCGTCGAGGCGCCGACCTGCCCGGCCTGCGACTCCTTGAAGGCGGCAACCGATTCACTCGCGGAAGCGGCGCTCTGCGCCGTGCTGACGGCAGCGTTCTGCGACGGCGTGCGGGACGACGCCGCGGCGCCCTGTGCCGGCTCACCGCGATGGTCCGTGCCGCCCCGCCCGTCGGGCATCGCGTCCCCGTCCTGCTGGCGCGTGCTCGATTCGGTCCCCCGGGACGCGGTCTCCGGGGCGGCCGCGCGCTGACCGGTCCCGGCGGCCGTCACGCGAACGGCCTGCGCGCCGCCCGCCTCCTGCCGGGGCGCGGCTTTCGTATCGTCGCGGACGACACTGCCCTGCCGCGCCGCGACCTGGGGAGAAGCCAGCCGGGCGGCGTCCACTGTGCGCGTCCCCTCCGCCGGGGCCGGCCTCTGCGCGGACTCGCCCTCCCCGGCCTCCGCCCGCGGCCGGGGCCGAACGTCAGGGACCGGCTCGCCAGGCAGTTGCGCCGTCCTCTCCGCACGCACGGCGCCCGCCGCGTTCACCGGGCCGTTGACCGGAAGCGCGCGCTCGCCGTCGGCCAGGGAACGCCCTTCCTGGACCGTCTGCAACTCCGTCGCCGTCTCCGCTCGGGCGACGGTTCCCGGCTCGAATGAGACCGCCGCGCGCGACACAGCCGGGGCCGCGATAGGCGTGCCCCCCTGGGCGGAATCCGCCGCGGCGCCGTCGGCCGGGCGGAGTCCGGGGTCAGCCTGCTCACGGGAAGCGAACTGGCGAGCAACGGGCTCGGCGGCCGGCGAGGCGTCTTGCGCCGGCTCCGACGCTGCGGGCCTGCCCTGGGGCGAACGCTCGGTGCCCGCGGCCGGCGGCGGCGCGACGTCAGGCGCAGATGACGCGCCCCGCTCGGTTTCCAGGCCATACGACGCAACACGCACGTCGGCGGACTGCGCGGCCCGTCCGGCTGCCCCGGGCGGCGGGGAGTCGGCCCGGGCGGCGGGCCGCGCCGTCTGTGCGGTTGCTCGCGCGTCCGAAGTCTGCGCCGGCGCACCGACGCGGTCCGTGCTCGCCGCGTCGCCATCTTCCGCCGCCTCGCTCGTCAACCCGTACCGCTGCCCGTCGGGAGAGATGACCACGCGCTTCTGCGCGGCCGGCTCCGGGGTGCCCGCCGGCTGCGCGACCGGCTTCACGTCGGAGACGGGCGCGCGCACGGGCCGGTCCGTTGCGACCTCGGGCGAACGCGAGGGCTCCGCCGCCGGCTGCGCATCCACCTGGCTGCTGGCCGACACGTCCGCGGAAACCGCCTGGGCAGCAGCCGGCGCAGCGCGCAGGGACGGGTTCGCGCGTGCGGCGCCGCCGTCGGCCGTCAGGCGGTTCTGAGGCCCGGGCGAAGGCTCAGACGCGACCCGGCGAACCGTCCCGCTTGCCGCGCCGCCGTCAGTCTGCTCGGCGGCCGCGTCGAGCGTCCCATCCTCCACCGCCTCGGCGAGGACCGATGCCTCGGACACGTGCGCCTCCGCGCGGACGGGTTGCTGCTCGGCGGAAAGCTGAGGCCCGGCTGAACGCCCGGGGGCGGTGGACTGCAAGGCAGCCGGCTGCGCGGCGGGCCGCTGGATGTTCGCCCCCGATTGAGCCTCCGGTATGGCGGGTGAATCGGCCCGGGTGAAGAGGTCTCCGCGATGAAGCGGCCGGGATTCCTCGACCTGATCCGCCTCCGCAGCCGGCGCCCGGGGCGTCGGCGCGGCGGTGACCGCCGGAGAGGTCGCACTGTCCGTCGTCGGCGGTCGTTTGTCAGGCAGGGGGTGGCCGGTTGACACCCCCCCTGACAGCGCGAACGGCGCCAACTGCCCGTCGGGCTGGCGTGCGTCTTCGTCGCCCTCCTGCGCGGCGGGCACGGGGGTTTCCACGCGGGGGGCCGAGTCCCGGCGGCCCCGGGCGGTGGTGTTCGCGCGCGGCAGGCGTATCTCCTGAACTGGCATGTGGATAGGACTCTCCGCCGGTTCGCCGGCCGGAGCGTTCGAGTCAGCCTCCGGGACATAACGTCCGACCTGCTCGGACGGCGTATGTTGCGTCGTGGGGCCGGTTTGGAGCGGGATCACGTCGCCGGCACGCCGGGCCGCCTCCGCGATCAAGACATCGCCCCGCGTCTCGGCGGGCAGCTTCTTGGATTCCTCGCCGCTCGCCCGGGCGCCGCTCTGCCGCTCGGCTCGCTGCGGCGACGTGCGCCGGGCCTGCCCGGCAGGCGCAACCGCCACCTCCAGCGCGTCCGCCAGGACTCCGAGGAACTTCCCGCCGCTGGCCGGCCGGGCGCCCTTCTCTGCTCGGGGCACCCCGCCTTCGAGCACACGGGCACCGTGGAGCCCGGGCGTAGATGTAGAATTCAGGCCCACCCTCGCCCTCATGTACGCATGGGATTCTGCTGGTCGCTCCGGCGACGGGTGCAACCGGTGTGCCAGTCAGGTGGGCAGCGCGGCGCCGAAGGCTCAGGGCCGCCAGGAAACGGCACGAGAAGCCCTCTCACGCGCGGGGCGGGCGGCGGTGCGGGGGGACGCGGCGGGAGCAGCGCCGGGGAGTTTCTTTCCCGAGGGCAAGAACTTCTTTCCGGGCTTCACAGGCTGACCACGACCTTTTCGGCCACCTGGTCGGCCACGAAACGCAGGAAGTAGCGGGGCGAGTTCAGGAACATGTCGGTCCCGTACTTGCAGTCGCCACTGCCGCAGTTGCGGCGGCAGTAATCCTCCAATCGCTTGTGCACGCCGCCGTCGCCGGCGTCCCACCCCTCGGAGAGCGAGACGAGGACCTCGCCCGTGGAAGTGTCCACGAGCTTGAGGCTGATCTGGGCGGACGGCATTCGGTAGGGGTCGATCTCGTTCAGGCTGCCGACGATGGCGGCGTCGGCCAGGTACTCCTTGCGCGCCTGGACCAGGATGCCCAGCGGCAGCTTGCCGCTGACGAACGGGGTCTCCCTGGCCCTCAGGGCGGCCTGCGGCAGCAGCACGAAGTCGGCCGACTCGGTCCGGTCGCTCAGCTTCTCGACCAGGGCCCTGCTGAGGTCGCCGCCGTAGCCGTACGAGCTGTACTGGCTGCCGTCGTAGAACTCCACGACGGCGATCCGCCGATACGGCAAGGCCCCCACTCGCGTCGCCCCCGCCCCTGCGCCCGCACCGGAGCAGCCGCACAGGAAGAGAATGCTCAGAACCGGCAAGCAGAACGTCAACAGCCGTCCCTGTGTGCACGGAGGACTCATTGGATTTCCCTCTGTTTCTCGAACTCCTGGAGCAACGTGAGCATCTTTTGCAGCACGGTGAGTTCGGCCTCCTCGGCCGCCCGCATCTCGTCCCGGAATCCCAGGACGTCCTGTTGCCACTTCTGGAGCGCGTCTTCCATCTGCTGGATCTTGTTGCCGCCGGCGCTGAGCTGGGCGTTGAGCCGGTCTATGGTTTCGTCCCTCTGCTGGAGTTGCCCCTCAAGCTGGGCGACCTTCTCCTTGAGCCTCGCGTTCTCGGTGCGGACCTCCTCCAGCCCGGTCAGCGTCCTGTCCAGCGTCTCGGTCAGGCTCAGTTCCGCCGCACCGAACGGGAGGACCGGCTCGGCCTGCACAGGCGTCGCGGACAGGCCCGGCGCCGGCCGCGACGCGCCCGTTCCGTACGCGCCCCGCCCCGCGGTCCCGTAGGGCATCGCCCCCTCGCCGGGCGGCGCGCCCGCACACGAGATCGCACCCAGCGACACGACGAATACAACAAGAACCTTAAGCATCCTGACGTTCATCTTCGTCTCCCCGGTCAGAGTACTCGCACTGGAGCGTGGTGACGCGGCCGCAGCCACAGCGCACGCTTATGGTGCGGATGGAGCCGTCCTCGCCCCGCTCGATGCTTATTTCCGGCGCGCCGTCCAGGTCCGACGGTCGGGCCCGCCTGTCAATGACTTCCCCGACCGGCACCGGGACGGCCTCCTCTACGACGACCAGTCCGCGTGACTTCAGCACCCTGTTCTCGCCACTCATCAGCATTGCCGCCTTGCTCAGGTCTCTATGTCCAGGTGGCGACCCACGTGAGAGGGCGCACTTGCGGGGACCTCCTCGTGGCCGCGTTCCTCATCGTGTCCGGCGTCTGAGTCGGCGTCGTCGTGCTCCTTGTCACTCAGGCCGCTCAGCTCGGCCAGCTTCTTCTCGAAGCGTTCCTCGTTCTCCTCACGGTCTTCCCTGGAGAGCGGCTTGACCCGCCTCGACCTGTAAATGCTGGTCGGCCGTATCTCATCGGTCATTGTTGCTCCTCCAGCATACGCGTAAGGTTATAGAGCGCCTCGGTGTGCAGTTGCGACACCCTTGATTCGGTGACCTTGAATATCTCCGCCATCTCAGCCATGTAGAGGTCCTCGTAGTAGTACATGACGACGACCTCCTTCTGCCTCTCCGGCAGTGCGTCGATGGCTGCCGTCAGGCGCTCCACCCGTTCCTGCCACTGCAGCTTGTCCAACGGGGTCTCGCCGTCGGCGGGGAGAAGCTCGCCCAGGGCCATCTCGTGCCCTTCGTCCTGCCCCGCCGGCTGGTCGAGCGACGCCACGCAATCCCACTTCTCATAGGCGAGGTACTTCAGCACGTCCAGCTCGCTCATCGCGACGGCCTTGGCCAGCTGCTCGATGGTCGGCTTTCGGCCGTGTTCCTGCCGGAACCGGCGGACCTCCTCGCGCAGCCGCTGGAGCTGGCCCCTGGCCGACTTCCCGAGCCAGTCGTTCTGCCGAAGGAAGTCCACCATGGCGCCCTTGACCCGCCTGTAAGCGAAGGTGATGAACTTGACCCCTTTTGACTCGTCGAACCGATGGGCTGCTTCGACCAACCCCAGTGCCCCCGCCCCAATCAAGTCGTCCTCTGAGATCGAGGCGTCCAGCCCCGCGGCGAGGCGGTCGGCGATGTGGTTGACCAGCGGCAGGTGGCCGAGCACGAGTTCCCGGATTCGGCCGGCCTCGCCATCGGCCTGTTGGTAGGCCGTCTGGGCCGCATTCCCCATGTCGCAGCCTGTCGTCAAGGCATCCTCTCCCTCTCATACTGCCGCAGGCCATCCCGCACGGCTTTCAGCGCCAGGTTCGCGCCGATGCGCCCCACCAGCCCCAGCACGAGCGCGCAGATCGCCGCCTTCTTCATCACGGTCAGCGGGGCGGAGGCGCGCGACAGTCCCACCAGGGCGGCGACACAGAACGCCACGACTCCGCTAAGCAACCCGATGCTCTTCGGAAAGCTGCTCATCAGAAGGCTCCATCATCCTCTTGAAGAACCGTCCCATGCCCTCGGCCCCCGGCCTGTGGGAGCTGACGAGCCGGGCGGCCAGCTTGCGCACGTCACGGCTGCACGGGGCCGCCGTGTAATGGGTCAGGAAATCCACCTGTCTCCTGGTGGCCAGGCCGACCGTCTCGTCCCTGCACACGGAGCCCAGGTACTCGGGGTGCCAGCCCAGGAAGCGCCTGGCCGCCCTGCGCAGCCGGTCGAAGCTGCCGAGCGCCTCTTCCTTGCTCTCGGTCTGATTCATCACGACGAACGCCGCCTTGCTCCCCGCCTCGGAACGGAGGCTGAGCAGCTTCAGCACGGCGTAGGCGTCGGTCAGGGCCGTCGGTTCCGGGTTGGTGACGAGCATGATCTCGTCGGCGGCCAGCAGGCATTTGACCACGGCGGGGCCGATCCCCGGGGCGGTGTCGGCAACGATATAATCTATCCCGCCGCAGTGCAGGAGCAGTTCGCCCAGGAACTTCTCGATCTGCTCGTCCGTCAGACGGGTCATCGCCTCGACCCCGGAGGGGGCGGGCAGTATCTTCACGCCCCTGGGGCCGTCCATCACGGCGTGCTCGAGCGCTTTGCCGTGCAGCAGGACGTCGCGCAGGTCGTACCGGGCGTTCAGCCCCAGCAGCACGTCCACGTTGCCCAGGCCCATGTCGGCGTCCAGCAGGAGCACCCTGGCCCCCAGCAGGCGCAGCGACACGGCCAGGTTCACCGCGATGTTCGTCTTGCCCACGCCGCCCTTGCCACTCGTTACGGCGATCACCCTCGGTCTGCTCGTCTGGTCGCTCATGTTGCCTATAGGCCCACGCTTGAGAAGTCCATGCTCGTGTCCTTCGCCGTGCCCGACGCCACGGGTTCCACGTCGAGCGCGGTGATCACGCCCGCGTTGACCACCTCGACGTCCTTGGTTATCTCGTCGTAGGAGATGACCGGCACGTCCGAGAACACGCTGTTCACTATGTTGCGCACGTAGGGGCGTATCTGTGCATCGGTCAGGATCACGGTGTCCGAGCCGACCCGGAAGGCCGAGCCGGTCAGTTCTGAGATGCTGGCGATGATCTGCCTGAGCCGGGCCGGCGGCAGGTTCAGGCGCACTTCGCCCTCGCCTTTCTCCAGGGAGTTCCGGATCTCTTCCTCCAGGTGGGGATCGAACGAGAGGGCGTTGATGCGGCCCTCCGAGTCGGCGAACCTCTCGCAGATGGCCCGCGCAAGGGACTTCCGCGCCACCTCCGTCAGGACGGCCAGCTCCTTGACCTGGGGCGCGTAGTTGCCGAGCCGCTCCAGTATGCCCGACAGGTTGTTGACGGGGACCCCCTCGCGCAGCAGGCTCTGAAGGACCTGCTGGACCTGACCCAGCGAGAGCGCGTCCGGGACCAGTTCATCGACGATGGCCGGGTTCTCCTTCTTGACGTTGTCAACGAGGCGCTGCACGTCCTGGCGGTTCAGGACCTCGTGCGCGTGACGCCGCAGCACCTCCGACAGATGGGTGATGAAAACCGTCTCGGCGTCAACGACGGTATAGCCCTGGGACTCCGCGCTCTCCCTGTCGCTGCGGCTCACCCAGACGACGGGCAGTCCGAACGAGGGCTCGACGGTGCGGATCCCCTCCATCTGGGGCTCGCCGTCGGGCTTCATCACCATCAGCCATCCCGGGTGCAGCTCCCCGTCGGCGACTGTCTGCCCGGAGAGCTTCACGACGTAGCGGTTGGTCTCCAACTCCACGTTGTCCAGTATCCGTATCTTCGGGACGATGATTCCCAGCTCCCGGGCAAACTTCTTGCGCAGCGACTTGATCCGGTCCAGCAGCGTTCCGCCCCGCTTGGGGTCAATGAGCTGGATCAGGCTGTAGCCTACCTCCACGGCGACGCGGTCGGGCTCGAGCAGGGACTGGATGACGTCCTCCTCGCTGGGTTCCTCACGGCGGGGACGTTCCGCCTCGGCCATCTGCTTGGGCTTCTCGGCGGCCCGGTGGCGCAGGCTGAAGTAAACCCCCAGCAGGAGCAGCCCGAGCACCAGGAAGGGCAGCGAGGGCAGCCCCGGAAAGAGCATGAAGACGAACATGATCGTGGCGGCGGTCCCCACGGCGCGCGCGTTGGCGAAGATCTGCGTCCCCAGCTCCTTGCTGAGGCCCTTGTCCGTGGCAGACTTCGTGATGAGTATGCCCGCCGAAGTGGCCATGATGACGGCGGGCACCTGGCTGACCAGCCCGTCGCCGACGGTCAACAGCGCGTAGGTCTTCATGGCCTCGCCGACACTCATCCCCTTGGTCAGGCCGATGACGATGCCGCCGATGATGTTGATGAACACGATGATGATGCCGGCTATGGCATCGCCGCGGACGTACTTGGTGGCGCCGTCCATGGCGCCGTAGAAGTCCGCCTCCTGCACGATCTGCCGCCGACGCTGCCGGGCCTCGTGTTCGTCGATCAGACCGGCGCTCAGGTCGGCGTCTATGCTCATCTGCTTGCCGGGCATGGCGTCCAGTGTGAATCGCGCCGTCACCTCGGATATCCGCTCGGCGCCTTTGGTGATGACGATGAACTGGATGACGATGATGATCAGGAAGATGATCAGACCCACAACCATGTCGCCGCCGACCACGAACTGTCCGAACGACTCGATGACCTCGCCGGCGTATGCGTTCAGCAGGATAAGCCTGGTGGAGGCGACGTTGAGGGCCAGGCGGAAAAGCGTGCCGATCAACAGGATCGAAGGGAAAGTCGAAAGGTCCAGCGGCGTGTTTATGCCCAGCACCACCATCAGCAGGAGCAGCACGTAGGCGAAGTTGAAGGTGAGCAGCACGTCCAGGACCGGCGTCGGCAGGGGAATGATGATGGCGATAAGGATGCCCATGACGCCGGCCGCCAGGGCGGCGTCGCTGTGGCGCGAAATGAATGAACCGGTCTTCTCGAACGCGGGCACCGGTCGGCTACCTCCTTTTCTTCTGTTTCATCACGAAAGCCAACACCTGCGCGACGGCGTAGTAGAGCTTGTAGGGTATCTCCATCCCCACTTCCACGGCCTCGTAGAGGGCCCACGCCAGTTCCCTGCGCTCGAGGACGGGCACGCCGTTGTCTCGGGCGATCTGCTTGATCCTCTGGGCCAGGAAGTCCTTGCCCTTCGCCACGACCTGCGGTGCGGACATCGCCTTCTCGTCCCACCGGAGGGCCACGGCGACGTGGCTGGGGTTGCTGACGACTACGTTCGCCGTGGGCACGGCCTGCATCATCCGGCTTCGGGCTATGGCGCGGCGCATCGAGGCCTGGCGTCCCCTGATCTCCGGGTCGCCTTCGTCGCGCTTGCGCTCCTCCCTGAGTTCCTGCTTGGTCATCATGAGCTGCTTCTCATGGCGACGGCGCTGGTAGGCATAGTCCAGTATGGCCACGCCCGTCATCGCTGCGGCGACCTGCATGGTGAGCATCAGGCACAGCTTGCGGCTCACGTACAGGATGCCCCAGGCGCTCTTGCCCACCAGGGCTGCGAGCCAGTTCATGCGGCTGCGCATCAGCAGGTAGATGACCAGCCCGACGACGGTGATCTTTATGGCCGCCGTCACGAGCCGCATGAGCGCGGTGAGGGAGAAGATGTTCTTCAGCCCCTTGACCGGATCGATGGCCTTCAGGTCGGGGGCCAGTTTCTTGGGCACGAAGAGCACGCCCGTCTGAACCAGCGAGCAGAGCAGGCCGACGCTGCCAACCAGCAGCGCCATCGGCAGCGCGGCCCTGGCCAGGACCATGACAGACCGGTGCGCGGCGCTCAGAGTGGCCTCCTGGGTGATCCTGAACGCGCCCAGGTTGCCCAGCCAGCCCGTCATGCAGTCGGCCAGGCAATCGAAGGCCTGCCCGCCGAAAAGGGCCATCGCCCCGGCGCCCGCCAGGAGCACCAGGGCGTTGTTGATCTCCACGCTCTGGGCTACCTGACCTTCTTCACGGGCCCGGCGCCGCCTGCGGTGCGTTGGCTTCTCGGTTTTCTGCTCTGCACTCGGTTGCATCTGAGGTCCGCCCCTCCGATTCAGCCGCCCGCGGCGACGCCTGAGATGAAGTGGAGCATCGTCCGCGAGACGTCAACGCCGCAACGAACCAGCAACGGCACGAAAAGCGTCAGCCCGACCAGTCCCACGCCGACCCTGAGCGGGAAGCCCACGATGAGCACGTTCACCTCGGGCACCAGGCGCGCCATGAGCGCCATCACCAGCGTGACCAGGAACGTCAGCAGCAGGAGCGGCGCGGCGATCTGAAGGGCCAGCAGGAAACTGTGGCCGGCCGTCGCGACGGTGACGTTCCTGATGAACTCGCTTGAGATGAGCGCGCCGACCTGCCACTGCGCGAAACTGTCGTAAAGGGCCGCAATCATCCAGTGGTGCCCCCCTACCGAGAAGAACACCAGCACGCCGACCAGTTCGCAGAAGTTGCCGATCGGGGTCGCCTGCACGCCGGTGACCGGGTCGGCCGTGATGGCCAGCGCCAGCCCCATCTGGCGGCCGATCAGCTCGCCACTGGTCCTGAGCGCCGAGAAGATCAGCCGCGCCGCGAGGCCCACCAGCAGGCCCAGCAACACCTCGGCCCCCACGCAGGTAAAGAACCGGTACGGCTGCCACACCCCGAACGGAACGCGCACCCCGGCCACGGGGAAGATGGCCAGCGAGAGCACGAGTATCACCATGGCCTTGATCACCTTCGGAGCGCTGCCCTGACCCAGCAGGGGAAGGAACGCGAACACGCACCCCACCCTGACAAAGACGAAGAAGAAAGCCATCAGGTCGTCCAGGGTCATGCGCTACGCTCCGTACCAGCGAATCCACTGCAGCATGTCGCTCGCGTAAGACACCACCGTCTGGAGCATCCAGGGCAGCAGCCAGAGCAGCACCGCGACGACTGCCAGGACCTTGGGGATCATGGTCAGCGTCATCTCGCGGATGGTCGTGACCGCCTGAAAGATGGCCACGGTCAGCCCGACCACCAGGCCGGCCAGCAGCAGCGGCCCGCAGACCATCAGGCCCGTGATAAGCATCCTGCGAGCGAGGAACACCACCATCTGCTGCGTCACGTCAATGCTCCGCCAAAGCTGAAGATCAGGGATTCAGCGATCAGCCGCCAGCCGTCCACCAGCACGAAGAGCAGTATCTTCAACGGGGCCGAGATCATCACCGGCGGCAGCATGATCATACCCATCGAGAGCAACACCGACGCCACCACCAGGTCCACCACCAGGAACGGCAGGAACAGCACGAATCCCAGCTCGAACGCCCGCTTCAGTTCGCTGATGACGAACGCCGGCATCAGCACGTACGTCGGCACGTCCGCCTCGGATTCCGGCTGCTCGATCTGGCTCATGTCCACGAACAACGCCAGGTCGGCCCGCTGCGTCTGGCTGAACATGAACTCGCGGAGCGGCTCCAGGCCGGCGTCGATGGCCTCCTGCGCCCCGAGACTCCCCTGCACGTAAGGCTGGATGCCGCGCGCGTTGATCTCGCGCATGGTGGGGGCCATCACGAACAGCGACAGGAACAGCGCCAGCCCCACCACCACCTGGTTCGGCGGGACGTTGCGCGTCGTCAGGGCCTGACGAATGAAGGCCAGCACTATCACGATGCGCGTGAACGAAGTGCTCAGCATCAGCACCGCCGGCAGCACGCTCAGCAGCGTCAGCAGGAGCACTATCTTTATCGGCGTCGCCAGCGTCTCCGACGGCTCCTCGTCAAGGCGCTGCACGAGACTGCTCACCTCGCTGAGCTTCGGCATCGGGCTCTCCGACACGTCGGCGCGGGCCGCCGCCGAACACACGGCCAGGCCGATCGCCAGCACCGCGCATGTGTGTCTGAACATCACTGGCTGGCCCTCGCCAACTTCTTCAGCATCGAACCGAACCCCTGAGCCGTCGCCGGCTGCTCCTGCGCGTCCAATGAGGGGAGTTCCCCCTTGTCCAGCTCGGCCACGCGGGTCACGGCGTTCCCCGTCTGCGCCAGTAGCACGACGCGGTCGGCCACGCGCACGAGGTAAAGCTGCAGCTTGCGGCCCACGATCCTGGTCTCCAACACCTCCAGGTGGCGGCCCTTTCGGAGCAGGCCGCCCCTGTCGAGCTTCTTGACCACGTAAACCCCCACGCACACCAGGGCGACGACGACCATCGTGCCGCCCAGGACACGCTCCCACGGCAGGTCGGGCTGCGTGTCGCTCCAACGCCAGTTCGACGGGCCGTCCGAGCTCGACGGGGCGGGGGCGGCGGCCTCAGCGGACGCCGCCATCACGACCACGACGGCCAGCGCCAGGAGCCATCCTGCCAGTGCCGGCCTGCGCATCCCGGACCCTCCCCAAAGACGGACGAACGGCCACGCCGTAGCAGGCGCAACAGGCGTGCCAGTGGGGGGCGTCAGGAGCGCGAATTTGCGCCGGGGCAGGACGGGCGTAAACGGTGCGCTACTGCGGAGTTACGACAGGGCCTCCGGGCGGCGTCCGGGCGGCGCGGAGCGGCACCGCCGCCGGGACGAAAGGGGGGGATGAAAGGCGTGGTGTTTCTCAACGTTCGTTAGATTTGTCAACCTTCGCGCGGGCCGCCTCGAGGTCGCGCACGCGCCCCCTGGGGTCGGCCACTTCCGTTATCCGCAGGCCAAAATTGTTGTCCACCACGACCACTTCGCCGCGAGCGAAACGCACCCCGCGCACGTACAGGTCGACGGGCTCCCCGGCGGACGTGTCCAGCTCAACGACGGACCCCGCTCCCATCTGGAGCAACTCGTGCACCGTCATGGTCGCACGGCCCAGCTCGACGGTAACGGGCATGGATATCTCGAGCACAAGGTCCAGGCTCAACCCGCTGCCCGTCTTTTCGTCGGCCAGCTCGCTGAATTGAGCCGCCTGAACCTGTGGCTTCTGTTCGGTCTTCTCTTCGGCATCTTGCTCGGTCTTCTTCGCCATGGATTCAATCCCCTGTGATGAGTTTCGCGGCAAGCCGTCCGTTGGCAACCCCGGGGTAACCCCGCAGTTTCACCTTATCGTTCACCCTGATGTCGAGCGCGTCCCCGACGCGGGTGTCAAGGACGATGACGTCGCCGGGCGTCACCTGGACGAGGTCCGCCACCATCACGTCCGTCGTCCCCAACAGCACGGACAGGTCCACGCGCGTGCGCTTCAAGCTCTCTCGCAGGGCCCTGTCAGTGGCCTCGTCAGTGGTGGCTGTCACGCCGGACTCGGCCTGGCGCGGTTCGGGAGGCAGTTCCCGGACCGCCTCGAACGGCGCCGCCAGCACGATCTGTCCCGAGCCAACGTTGCCGTGCAGCAGGAAAGTGAACTGAACGAAGTCCTCGCCGCTCGGGAACAGGTCCAGGGCCTGGAGGTCCTGCACGAAGGAGCCCAGCTGGACCGAGAACTGACCGATGTTCGCCCACAGGTCCGGGAGGGGTTCCAGCAGGGCACGAACGAACCCGGCCAGGACGCGGACGTCCAGGTCCGTCAGTTCGATCGGCGCATCGTCGCCAAGCTCAGCCTGCCCCCCCATCATCCGGTCCAGCGCCGCCACGGCGAACCGGTTGTCTATTATCACTATGCCGCGCTGCCCCAGCCCCTCCATCAGGAACACGAACGCGACCACGGCATCGCCCGCGTCCTCCAGCAGGTTCTCCCACTTCATCTGATCCATGCTGACGAGCTGGGCCTTCACGTTGCTGCGCAGCACGCGGGAGGCATACTGGGCGGCATTCTGAGCCAGCCCCTCGTTCATGCCGCGCAGGTGCTCCAGCTGCGACTTGCCGAACCGGCTCGGCTGCTGGAAGTCATAGCCGTGAACGCGGCGGGACGACTGCGCCTTCTCGGCCGCGGCGTTCTCGTCCCCGACACGATCGAGGAGGCTCTCCACCTCGTCCTTGCTGAGCTTGCCTTCCTCGGGCCCGCTCATTGGATGGCGAACTCCGTGAACAGGACCCCGTCAATCTTGTAGTCGCCGTATTCCAGCAACAAGGCGTTGAAGCCGTCCTGGATGTCACGGCGCAGCTTGGCCTGTGCCGACCCGCCCTTGACCTCATCGAGCTGCTTGTCGGACATGTAGGCCAGCAGCCAGTCCTGGAAGACGGCCTTCTTGCCGCCGTCCACCAGTTCCACGACGCCCGCGGAGTGCTCCTTGCGCACCTGGAGGGTCACGTTGACTTTGACGTAGCGCGTCAGCCTCCCTTCGGCAAGGTTGGCCACGGTGGAGCCGAAGGCCACGTAGTCGTAGCGCGGGTCACGGCTCTCTCGCGCCTGCGGGTCTCCCTCGGGCTTCTGTCCCTCCGTGCTCTGGCTCAGAGCCCACGCGGCCAGCAACCCGCACGCGGCCGCAACGAGCACCGTCACCGTTGCGGCCACCACGAGCGCCACTGCAAAGCCTGCCCTGCTGTCATGAAGTCTCATCTGTCTCATCAGCGGAAGCTCCTTGTTCCTCGACCTTACGCACGTACGGCTTCGTGAGCATTATGTCCACCCTCAGTTGTGCGGGCGCCGCAGTTGTCCCGTCGTTCCGCGGGGCAGCGGTCCTGCAATACGAGTACAACCGTGAGCCCGCCACCTTCTGCGCGCGCGGACTCATGCTGTCTATGATCCTGCGCCGCACCTCGTGCGCGGTCTGCAGGGCCCGCCGCGTCTGCGCCACCTCCTCCTGCTCGGGGCAGTCCAGCAGCGCGCCGACACGGATGACGAAGCCGCGCGCGCTGACCAGAGGTTCCAGGCACGAGGCCAGCCGCTCGCAGAACCATCCGTATTCCGGACCGAACTCGTCCTCGCTCGTCTCATACGAGAACGGCGTCGGCAACGTGACGCGCCAGCCCGTGCCTTGCTTGGGCTCCTGCACGTTGAACTCCTCCTCGAGCGACTGCAGGGCACGCTGGGCGTCTTCGTGTTCGGGATCGATGCGCCGCATATCGGGCGGGTCGTCCTCGCCCTCGCTGGAGCGGTAGTGGGGGATCACCTCTCCCGGCCCGACGCCGCCCCCCATGCGATCCCACACGCCCCCGAGGCCGAACGTCTCAAGGGCGCGCACAAAGGACCCCCGGCCGGCGTAGAAGAACCCTGACTGCTGTTCCTTCGCGAACGTCTGCAGGATGATGAAGAACGCCAGCAGCAGGGTCATAATCGAGCAGTAGGCGCTCATGTAGCGCGGCGCCCCTTTCTTCTTCGGCTCATCCTGGCGCTTTGGGACCTGCACGGGACTCTCTCACACCTCCAGCATCACGATCTCACACTGGCCTTCGAAGACCGAGGGCTCGACCAGATCGATGTCGTCGCTCAGGCCGATATCGCGGCACGATTCCGCCGCCCGTTGGCGCAGGTGCTGCGCGACGTCGGCCGCCATGGTGATGGACTGCTCTTCGCCCTCTGCGCCGTCTTCGCCCGGGCCTGCCCGGGCCCGCACGATGATGCTGTAAGAGCGCGCCCGGGTCATCTCGACAACATAGGCGAGCACGCGCCTGCCCTCGGCCGTCAGTCTGCCCTCGTCGTCGAACAAGCTGTCCAACGGGACACGTATCACCACGGCGCCCTTCAGCTCCGGCAGTTGCGCAATGTCGACGTTACTGTGGTATTTCGTGAGTTCCTCCATGGGCTTCTGGTCCGACATGGGAGGTTTCTCAGCACCTGCCAGGTCCAGGCGGGACTCCTCCAGGCGACGCTCCTGAGGCGTCACGCCGCCGGCCCCCGGGCGCCCCTGGAACAGGGACATGCTCTGAGAGCCCACCATCAGCCCCCGAACGAACTCCTGAAAGTCATCCTCGGTCGGCGTGGAGAACGTCAGCAGCAGGACGAAGAACGTCAGCAGCAGCGTCACCGTATCCCCGTAGGTGAGCATCCAGGTCGGCGCACCGCCCGACTGCGGGGCGTCCTGTGTGGTGGTGTTTTCGGGCACTTTCACTCCCCGTTGGGCCGCTTCTCGCCGGGCGCCAGGAATGAGGTCAGCCGGTCCTCAAGGACGCTGGGGTTCACTCCCGCCTGTATGCCAACCAGGCCCTCGATCATCATCTGGCGAACGATCTCTTCCTCTTTGCTGCGGGTCTGCAGCTTGCCCGCCAGCGGGATGAAGAGCAGGTTGGCCAGCAGCGCGCCGTAGAAGGTCGTCAACAGCGCCGTCGCCATGCCGACCCCGATCTTGGAGGGATCGTCAAGCTGCCTGAGCATCTGGACCAGGCCGATCAGGGTCCCTATCATGCCGAAGGCCGGCGCCGCGTCGCCCATGAAGGACAGGATGCTGCTGCCGACCTGGTTGCGGTGCTGAAGGGCGTTCAGCTCGATCAGCATGACCTCACGTATCTGGTCGCTCTCCGTGCCGTCCACGAGCAGTTGCAGCCCCTTCGAGAGGAACTCGTCGTCGAGCCTGCGCATCGTGTCCTCCAGGGCCAGCACGCCGTCCTTGCGGGCGGTGCGGGCGAACTCCGTCATCTGGCTTATCACCCTCTCCGCCGGGGGGATGTTCACGGCAAAGGTCCGCTTCACAACCTTGACGATGCGCAGCACCTCGGCCAGGGGGAAGTGGACCAGGGTGGCGCAGACCGTGCCGCCCACCGTGATCAGTACCGCCGGCACATTGAGGAACGCGCCGGCCCCGCCGCCGATGAATATGGCGACGGCAATAAGGACAAACCCGGAGACCGCCCCCAGTAGCGTGGCAATATCCATGGACTTCAGCCTCCCTGCTGCTCTGTCTGCGTGACCCGCTTCAGGTGCGCGGTGATCTGCGCGCTGATTTTCGCGTCGCCCAGCGCCGCCAGCGTCTTGGCGGCGCTCCTGGACTCCATAAGGTGGATGATCTTCACCACCGTCTCGATGTCGCCCGTTCCGTACATCTCCGTCAGTATCCTGGCGGCCTCCTCGGCGCCCATCTTGCCGTACATCTCGGCCATCAGCGTCAGGTTGGTCTGTTCGGCCACGTCAATGTGGACCTGCAAGGCCTGCAAGCCCTTCTCCTTCTGGGCGAGCTGCCGTTCGAGGTTCGTCAGCCGTTCGGCCTCCTTGGCGAAGCTGCCGCGCAAAGCCTCCCTTTCCATTGCAAGCTGTTCCTGCCAGGCATCCAGTTCGGTTGCACGTCGCTCCAGCCCGCGCAACATCGAGTCGTATTCGGATTTCCTGGCCGAGAGATCCTCGATCAGGCTCTGAAGCCGCGCCTCGGAGCCGTAGCGCAGGAAGGGCACGTCGCGGTGGGCCGGCAGGCCGCTCAGTTCCACGTCAGGCTCCTCGGCGCCCTCCTCCTCGTCCGCAGGCTGCACCTTGAGCAGCCCGCCGACCAGCGGCACCCGAGACAGCCCGGCGTGCTGGGGCCCGAGCCCGCCCCGCATGTTGACCAGCAGGACGGCGCTCAACCCGAAAACCAAAAGTCCCGCGAACGCCATGGCACCTATGAGAATCGCGCTTTTCACATCGCTTCCTCGGTTCGGATGTATGTTCGGGCGGAGTGCAGGTCTATGATCTTCTCCTCCGCTCTCTCTCGCTCGTGAAGGAATTCCCTGTTGAGCTTGTCCCGGTAGTTCTCCAGCGCTTTGCGGGAGCACATGGCCCCCTCCAGTTCGGCTCGAACGGCTTGCCGTCTCAGGCCCAGGGCGTCCAGGTCGGCATGGTGTCGCCCCACCTGTCGGCGCACGTGCCGCAGGTAGGCCGTGCAGTTCGCGTGCTCCAGCCAGTCACCCTCCCGTCGCGCGTCGGCGAGCTGGTCCAGCAGCGCGCGCCGCGCTTCCTGCCACCGACGCAGCGAGTCCTTGCAGCGGGCAACGGCTTCGTCGATCCCGGCCAACTCTATCTCCAGGGCCCTCTCCTGCTGGTCCCTCAGGTCCAGGACTTTCTGGAATCGAAACATGAACCCGTCGCCGGCCATGTCGTCTTCCCGCCCCTATTCTCCAGTGCCGCACGTGCACATGCTAAGAACGCCTAACAAAACGAAATCAACGCGGAGCACGCCGAGAACGCCGAGCAGACAATAGGCCTGCCGACGACCACGTTTCTTGAATTGTCTCTGCGTTCTCTGCGTTCTCTGCGCTTCA
>CAZQEQ010000021.1:0-43378 GCA_964592385.1 uncultured candidatus Brocadiaceae bacterium
GCTGCTCAAAAACAGCGGCCAGACCACGGTCTTCAAAAACGGTCAGGATCAGTGGTTCGCCACTTATTGCGGATTGGACCGCTCCTCAGCGTTCCGCGACCGGGCGGGAATCGTTCCACTGGAATGGATTGCTGGCTATGTCAAGTATTACCTTCCGTATAGGTTTTTTCCTAACCGGGCGGAACATCTCGACGGCAGTCCGCTCATGACGCGAAACAAGCATAAAGTCGTGACGGAAAAAGCCCCCTGGCATAAAATCCGGCCCCTGAAGGAACCGGTCTTTTACAAACGGAAGAACGGCTTGCACGAAGTCAGCCTGATGCATTGGGACACCAACATGATCCAGGCCCCGGACGGCTGTTTCTATTTCACCGGTTCCCAATCCGGGGTCGACGGTATCAAACACCTGCGCGTTTGGAAATCCAGGGATCTCAAACACTGGGAGGCGATCGACATCCGGACCTTCCAGGACGAGAAGGCGCTCTCCCAGGCCCGCAAGGACTTCGTGGCCAGACCGGGAAATCTGGGAATGTGCTATATGGATTGTAAAATCTCCTGGCTGGACAAACAGAAGACCTTCGCGGTCTCCTACACAGTCTATGGGACAAAAGATCCGCGTTTCGCCAAAGAGAAGGGGGAACGGGATGTCTGCTCCGGCGTGTTGCTGAGCGAGAGCGGCAAGATCGAGGGCCCCTGGGTCTGGCACGACACCGCCAGCCACTCCGCAAGTTATAAGGAGCTGGAAGATGGGCGGACCATCGTAAGCGGAGGCATTAACGACATTTATATCGTAAAACCGGGTTACTGGGACGAACACGCCGACGAGGTCGCCCAAGAAAGCAGACGCAGAGAGTTCACCCAAAGGCAATTCCGCGCCAACCCGCGCGATACGTTCGGCAGTTATGTCGAAGATAGTAACGGGCAACTGATCCGCATCAAAGACAAATGGGTCATGCTCCCCTGCGAAATCGCCGGCAAACGCTACGTAAACAACAAACCAGTGGCCTACAGCACGGCCTTTATGGTTGCCGACAAACTCGAGGGCCCCTGGGCCAGATGGAAACCGGCCGTCCCTTACGGGGGCCACGCCTCCATATTCAAAGGACTGGACCGTCATTTCTACGGCCTGGTCTGGCACGCAACCCTGGACACTATCTGGTGCGACCAACCCGCCCTGGTTCGAATGAACGTCACGGAAAAGGACGGAGAACTGTCCATGGAGATCGACGACGAGTGGACCGCGGACGACTACAAACCCGTGGAGGTGGAAAAATGAAGCAACTGAAAAGACGCGTTATGTTCAATTTGCTGTTGGCGGCCATTGTTTCCGTTTTGTCAACGCATGTGTTCGCCGGCACTGTCTACGACATCGCCGAAGCCGGGATATCCGGCGGACTGGTCGCGCAGGTCGGCTCGGATGGGCTTGACCTCCAAAAACTCGGCGATCGATTCCACGTGCGCTTGTTGCTGAAGGACTCCAACGCGTTGGCAAAGGCCCGCGAGGAAATTGAGAAGGCCGGACTGGCCGGGCGTTTCACCGCTTCCCACTGGAAAGGGGGAAGTCTGCCTTTCGCCGACCGCGTCGTCAATGTCCTGATCATCCCGGGAAATGATCTGGTGGACGCTGCAGAAATCAAACGCGTCCTCGCCCCCGGCGGGTTGTCGATCGTCGACGGCAAGGCCGAAAAGATGCCGGTCCCCGACACCATCGACGACTGGACCCACTACCACTACGACGCCTCCGGCAACGCCGTCTCGAAGGACAAGGAGGTCGGACCACCGCGCTCCTTCCGCTGGTGGGCCACGCCCATGCACCTGCGCAGTCACAATTACAGTGCCAGTTTCACCGGCCTGGTCTCCGCCGACGGCCGAATCTTCCACATCCTCGATGAGGGCACGTATCTGCTCGACCAGGGCGGGGCCACCCCGAAGTTCTCGCTGGTCGCCCGCGACGCCTTCAACGGCGCTTTGCTCTGGAAAAAGCCACTCGAAGGGTATGGACAACCGTTCTACGAGGACGTCGCCGGCCAGGCCGTGCGGGACTACATCTGGCGCACGCCGCTCTCCATGAACCGCCGCCTGGTGGCCGTGGACGACAAGGTTTACGCCGCCCTCAAATACCGCGGTTCCCCGCTTGCCATCCTCGACTCCGCCACAGGAAAACTCCTGCATGAGGTTGATCTTGGCGGGGTGGACGAAATCGTCGCCGACGGCAACCTGGTCATCTGCCGCGTCCGCCCCGAAATCCCCATGCCGACCGACGAGATGCGGGGCAAGAACCGCGGGGTCGTCGAAACGAAATTGGAAAAAGAAGGATACAAGAACCCCAGACAGGAACTTCGCAGCAGGGTCTATGACCGGTTGCGTGAGAACAAAAACGAACAAATTGTCGCGGTCGACGCCGCCAATGGCGAAATACTCTGGCGAGTTGACGCGCCACTGGTCGGGACGCAGTGCCTGGCCCTGGCCGATGGCAAGGTGGTCTATCACAACTATGAAGAGATGGTGGCGCTGGACGCCAAAAGGGGTGGAAAAATCTGGTCGTACGCCGCCCCGGCGGAACGCGGCTCCATGCCGCGTAATTTGCTCGGCAACCTGCTCATCGCCGACAGCAAGGTCTTCTGGACCAGCACGAACACCGGCGGCGGCGTCTGCCTGAACCTGAGTGACGGTAAGGAATTATGGAGAAAAGAGCGAACCGGCACCACCGGCGGTTTCGGCTTTCCCACGGCGCTGCGGTCCGTCAAGGGCACGCTGTACTGGGATTATCTCCGGCGTACGCCGTTGAAGCTGGCGGACGGCACGGACGCGTCGAGGCCGGACATCGGCGACATGCTCACGCGCGGCCACCATATCCGTTGTTTCGCCGGCAAGGCCACGGAACGTTATCTGATCACACCCCACCGCGGCACGGAATTCATTGATCTCGAAGGTGACAATCACATGGTCTGCGACTGGACCCGAGGCGCCTGCTCCTATGGCCTGATGCCTGCCAACGGCTTGATCTATAACACCCCGGACCCGTGCTCCTGCTATGAGGGAGCGCTTATCAATGGTTTTATAGCGCTCGCGCCCCATGAACCGGGAACTCTGGCGAAGGCCCCCGCGGCCGACGCGCCCGAGCGTTTGACCAAAGGACCAGCCTACGGCACCCCGTTCAAAACTCTCGGCTCGCCACTCGCCACTTCCACCACCTGGCCCTGCTACCGCGCCGACGCCCGGCGCTCCGCCTTCACTCCGACCAAGCTCTCCTCCAAACTTCAAACTGCCTGGACGGCCGATCCCGGCGGCGACCTGACCCAGGCGACCATCGCCGACGACAGGGCCTTCGTGGTACGGAAAAACAACTATGAACTGATCTGCCTGAGCCTGTCCGACGGGAAGACCATCTGGATAGAATCCTTCCCCGCCGCCCTCGATGGACCGCCCACCATTGTCGACGGCCGCCTCTATCTCGGCTGCCGCGACGGCTCCGTCCATTGCCTGCGCGCCGCCGACGGCGCCACCGCGTGGGTGTTCCAGGCCGCGCCGCTTGAACGGCTGACGTTGTCCGGCGACCGCCTCGAAAACCTCTGGCCCGTTTCTTCGAGCGTCCTTTACCACAACGGCCTGATCTACGCCCCGGCCGGACGATCGAGCTACCTCGACGGCGGCATCCACCTTTACGCCCTCGACCCGGCGACGGGGGCGGTCAAACACCACACCATCCTCGAAGGGCCCTGGCCCGACCGGAAGACATTGCGCACCGCAGTCGTGTATGAGCCGGACCGTGTCAAGGCCGAAAAGAAGGGCCCCGAGGCACTCGCAAAAGTTGATGAGGCCATCAACGAGGAATGGGCGACCGGATACAGCGTCTACGGCGGGGTGGCCGATCTGTTGGTGACGGACGGCAAGCACATCTACATGACACAAAATCAATTCGACCCGAACCTGAAGCGGATTCCCAAGAAACGCAAGTGGAGATCCGGATATACGCCGATGGACGGCCATCATATGATGGTAGGTACAGGCTTTCTCGATGACAGCATGTTTCACCGGACGTTCATGGTCTACGACGACGCCTGGCCGGCCTACGGCAGCGGCCCCGGGTCGGCCGCGCGCGGCGGCACGGTCGTCGCCGTCGGCAAAAACCGCAGCTACGCCGCTCAGCATTTTGTCGGCGGGGGCTATGCCTTCCACAAACCCGGCTCCGGCAACCGGATCGTTGCGGACAACTTCGAAACCGAAAACTTGCCAGGCATGATGATTGACAAGGAAACCGTCAAACGAAATAAACTTCCCTGGTATCATCTGGGAGGTAAATCCTTTTCCCGCGAAAGGCTCCCGCTGTGGACGACAGCAACCCCCGTCGTCATTCGCTCGATTCTATGCGCCAACGACCCTTCGACTGGCTCAGGGCAGGCGGGCGGAGAACTGGTCTTCACCGCCGGCATCGTCGAAGGCAAGACCCGGGCGGAATGGGACAAGTCCACCTACTTCATCGGCCCCGGCAAACTCCAGATCTTCAACGGCGTCGATGGCAAGCTCCTCGCCGAATACGACCTCCCCGCCTGCCCCGTCTTCGACGGCATGTCCGCCGCCGACGGCAAACTGCTCATCCCCATGGTCAACGGGCAGTTACAGTGCATAAAAATCAAAGATTAAACAATGTGAACATCACAAACAACATGAAATCGACAAAGGAGTACGAAATGAAGTCTGTCAACCCCAAATCAAGGAGAAATTCAATGAATCAAATCAAACGGCTCTCAACGAAAGTGCCCGCGAACGTAATGTTCGTCGTCGCCACTCTGCTGATGACATTTGTCATCACCGCCCCCGCGGCGGAAGTCATCAAACCCCAAATTGGCGAACCGCCGCGCGATCCGTCGATCTGCGTCGGGCCTGACAAGACCTACTACCTGACCGGGACGACCGCGATCGAGGGCAAGGACGGCAAGCCGGACTTCAACAACTGTCGCGGAATGAAGGTCTGGTCGTCGAAAGACTTGAAGGCCTGGAAGGATCTCGGCTTTATCTGGGACTGTTGGGACCCGAAGCAGAATTACACAACGGCCGGCAGCCCGAACCTTTTCAGAGGCTGGCGTGCCTACCAGGGAGATTTGTTGCCGCTTCCCGGCCTGACCCCGGGCGAACGGGCCTGCGGCATGACCGCGCCGCGCCTGGTATTCAACGACGGCCGCTTCTGGGTTGGTTACAGTGTCTGCGGTTTCGCCGCCGGCGCCATGTCGACCCCGGCCGCTGACATCAAGGGGCCATGGGACGACCACCGACTGCTGGCCGAGGCCCACGGAGCCGAGACCGACCGCAGTGACGCCCAGGTCTTCGTGGATAAAGATGGCACACGGTATCTACTATGGGGCGGCGGTTGCCTGGCCAAACTTCGTCCGCGAGAGGACTTGTTGGCCATGAACAAGAGCAATCAGGGCTATCCCCAAGTGGGGCACGAAGACGATGTGCATTACCTGCCCGCGGCCATTGACGGATATCCGGGGGACGACGGACTGCCCGAGCATGGCGCGCCTTATGGCGTCTTTCTCTTTCACGACGGCAGCCAATACGTTTTCCTGTTCACCGCCACCACCTACCGCGATGGCGACATCCACGAAGACGCCTACGCCTGTATGTCATCCCAACTCCACGGACCATATTCAAAACCCCGACCGTTCCTCCTCGACGGGGGGCGGTGCATGGTTTTCAAAGACACCAACAACAACCTGCGAACACTACATTCCTCGGCCGACGGTCAACCCGTCATCGAACCGTACTCGCCGACACCGGTAAAGACAGCCAATCAAAAGCCTGAAAAGGCCCGGCGCGGCGAAATCGTCACCAAGGTCCCGCTCCTTCCCCCCAGCGACAAGCCCGAGGATGTGGAACAGGATGTGGAGATGATCGAGCCGCTGTTCGACCATCCCCTGCGCGACGCGGCCATCTGCAAAGGTGGCGACGATAACTGGTACATGGTCGGCACGGAAGCCTCACGCGCCGCGGACGGCAAACTCGACTGGAGCAACAACAACGGCATTCGCTTATGGCAGTCGGCCGACAGGAAGGACTGGAAAGATCTGGGCTATGTCTGGGATTGCGACAAAGACGGCGGCGAATGGAACCAACGTCTGCACCTGGACCGCACGATCGGCGCCCGTCCGCGCCTGGGCCGCGCCGTCACCGCCCCGGAAATCCATTACCTCAAAAACAACTACTGGATCGTCTACTCCATGAACGGCCAGGGCATCGGCATCCTGAAAAGCAAGACCGGCAAACCGAAAAGCCCATACGCGAACCACGGGCGCCTGACCCGCCAAGGCCGCGACCCGTCGCTGTTCGAGGATGACGGCCAGGTCTACCTGGTCTGGGGACAGGGGTTTTACGCCAAGCTTAACGACGACCTGAGCGCCATCGACGGTCCGGTCAAGACGCTCTTCACCAACGTCAAATGGTATTCGCGCTACCTGCGGCGCATCAATATCATGGGCCAGTGGGGTAGCCACCTGGTCAAGGCCGGCAAGTGGTATATCTGGACGTTCACCACACGCACCGGTCGCGCCGGTGTCAATTCCATCGACACGCTGGCATCCTGGTCGGAATCCCTTGACGGCCCCTGGTGTGAACCGTGCGTCATGCTCGTCAACGGCGGCCAGTCCACGTTGACTCCCGACGGTACGGGAAGGTTCTTCGCCACAGTCTCCGGCGAGGACGAATACGCCCAGTGCCCGTACGTGCCGGCCATCACTGAAGTGCGAAACGACAACGGGCAACACATGGGCCGTAGCAAACAACCGCTTAATACATTGCCGAACTACGGTCCGAACAGCTTTATCGCCTACCACTTCGCGGTCAACAGCGTTAAAGCCACCGAGATCGATTTCTGGATCGGCAACCCCAAATTCATCGACTGCGGCATTCGCGATGTATGGTGCGGACAACTCGATGACAGCGGTTACTACTACTTGTCTGGATCGTTCTGGGGTCAGAAGCGATGGAAAAACCAGGTTGCCTTCTATCGCTCCAAAGACCTGATCCACTGGGAGCCCAAACCCGGCGCGATCATGACACTCGAGGAGATGAAAAAGCATCCTGACTTCATGTGGGATACCTACAAACGCGCTATCGAAACTGAAAAAAAGAAAGCCGAACGCTGGGGCCGTAAATTCGAGGACATGTGGCCGGTACAGATGGCTGAACCCAAAGCCCTGCGCACCCGGGACGGCACTATCTATGTAATCATATCTGCCTTTAATGCCGGTTCGTTTGTGCTGAAATCCAAGTCCAAGACCATGGACGGGCCGTTTGAGATAGTCCGGGGCAAAGTCCCCTTCGGCACCATTGAAGAGGCCGATGATGGCGGGTTGCTAATCAACCTCCCGAGCGGCATCGGCAAGGCTCCGGCCGGCGAAACGATTGAGACGGTCACTTTCAGTATAAAGAAACATCACTTCCACCATTATCGGAACCTGTGCATGGAGGAGGACTGCGAGGTCGGCGTGTTCCAGATCGACGGCAAATGGGTCACCTGGTCGGCCGACTGGAACGGCAACTACGATATGCTCTACCGCGTGGCGGACTCGCTCGAAGGCCCCTGGCGCAACCTGCGCGTCGGAGCCACACACGGCGGCAACGGCGACATCTTCCAGCGCGAGGACGGCTCCTGGTGGTATGCCGGCTTTTACAACTGCAACGATTACGCTACGCGGGTCGGCGACCCATCCGTCTTCACCCGTTTATACATCATGCCCCTGCACGTCGGATGGCACGAGGATGAGTTGATCATCGAACCCAAGGCCGTGCGCAGGAACAGGGCGAGACTGGAAAAACTGGGTGCTCTCTGGCAGAGTCCGCGAAAAAGGTGATTCATTAAAACGTTAAGATATAAGGAGTAACTGAACTTTTCCGGTTCTGAGTTTTGTTTTCTCATGCCGCCGGCCTGAACAGGGCGTCTCGGACGTATTTTATCGCCCGTTTGACCGGTTCGGAGCAACCCATATGAATAATCGGGGTGCTGCCGAGTTCGGCGGCTATTGCCCGGCGGACATCGGCGAAGGCGAACGCACCGGTTCGCCGGTTCGGATGGAGTCGCTTCGGGGCTGCGTGCCGATTCAGCGCGTAAATCCAGCCGAGAGTCATCGACAGACAACAGAGATTGAAATGGTTTTCAACAGCATTTTCATTTCGGCACTGGCTGTCAAGTGCGCCGATCTCATGCTTGAGTTCTTTGAAGCCGCTTTCGATTTTCCAGCGTGCGGCGTAGTACTCGATCATCTGCTCGGCCGCCGGGGTCCGTTTCTCTCCAAGGCCCACGGTCAGTATCACCTGGTGGCGGCGGATTATCTCGCCCGGCTGGGCGTCAACGTCGACGACAGTCTGGTGGCCACCTCCGACACCCTGTTCGGCCCCTATTCCAAACGCACCATTTTCGTCTTGCACAGCGGTCAGACCACCGTGTTCAAAGACAGCGAGGGAAAGTATCACGCCACCTTCTGCGGCAATGACCGCTTCGCCGCGTTCCGCGATCGGGCCGGCATCGTGCCGCTGGAATGGATGAAAGGATGGTTCCGGTGGCAATTCTGTGCGCCCGGTGGCGTGTTGCGGACGCACCCGAACAAGGTGTACACCGAGCGCGGCCCCTGGCACAAATTGCTGCCGCTCTTCACCAAGCCCGGCTTTGCGATTCGCGACCACCACATCATGCAGAGTCCGCGGGACGGCTATTTCTACCTGTCCGGTTCCGTGTATGGCGAGCCCTATGTCGGCAAAATGCCGATCTACCGCTCGCGCGACCTGAAAGAATGGGAGCAGATCGTCCTCCGCGCCTATGAAGACGAAGAGGAGCTGGCCCCCGAGGCGAAGAAGAATGGGATCGTCCTCACCGCCGACGGCAAGCCAAACCTGAAGTCGTTTGACAACTTTTACATGTCCACCAGCGTGAACTGGGTTCCGAAGCTGAAGAACTACGCCATCAACTACGAGCTTTTGGTCAAGCCGAAGGGAACGAATGGCATCTTGCTCAGCTCCACCGGCCGCGGCGAAGGTCCTTACAAGCGTGTCGCCAGGGGATTCAACTGCGGCAAGTTCTTCCAGGACGACGATGGCCGATTCTATATGACCGCGGGTTGCAATGCTTTGAGAGAGTTGAACGACGATTTCACCATCAAGGAAAAACTGCCTGACGTAGTGCCCGCCTCGGGCGGTATGACTTCCGAGGACTGCGAATGCGCCTTACTCAAAATGCGTGGCAAATATGTCTTTTTCACCATCA
Organism: uncultured candidatus Brocadiaceae bacterium; assembly: GCA_964592385.1. Lineage (GTDB taxonomy): Bacteria > Planctomycetota > Brocadiia > SM23-32 > SM23-32 > CAZQEQ01. The sequence continues at coordinate 9,260 of CAZQEQ010000021.1, forward strand.
CGTGCGCGACATCAACACTCCGATGGCTTCCTCAAAGCGCCCAAGACTATGGTTTTTCCTACATGACGGCGGACAGTCCCAAAGGGCCGTGGTCCAAACTGATGCCGGGGCCGGCGCATTGCGCCTGGGGAGTCCCATTCCGCGGTCTGGACGGACACTGGTACGCGTCGACATTCGCCGAAGACCTTCTCGGCTCGTTTCACTGTTTGCCGAGCATCGTCCGGCTGAAAGTCGACCTCAAGGATGGCCAACTACTGATCGACATCGACGAGGACTGGACACCTGCCGACTACGTGCCGGTAACCGAATGGAACGGCGAAGGCGAGTTCTCGCCCTACACCGACACGGCGCCTGGGCCGAAACGGAAATAAACCGGCGTGGCGATCCATCCCATGGCCCCGACTGAGGGGCCGGGATGGGCGATTGATGAAAGCGACTCCGGCAGGAGAAAAATGAACGTCGAAAGATAACAAAACCATAACAAAGGAACAACATAATGAACAAACTCAGACGAATCATCATCGCCGCGTTGCTGGCGACAACTACCCTTGCCGCCAATGCGGGGGAGATCATCGAACCCGTCCTCGACGTGCCGTTGCGCGACACCGCCGTGACCAGGGCCAAGGATGGCACCTACTATCTCACGGGAACGGCTTGCGCCGGCATGTCCGGCAAGGGCTCCTACCTGTCCAACTTCGAGCCGGACGATTTCCTTAATAATGACGGCATCTGGCTCTGGAAATCCACCGACCTCAAAAACTGGAAGCCGATGGGCCAGGTCTGGAGCATCTTCGAGGAGATGAAGAAGAGCCCGAGCATCTTCCATGCGAAGAACCGCTGGCAGACCGACTGGAATATCCGTCGCGACCGGCCGAACAGTCCCAAGGTCCGCGCCATGACCTCGCCGGAACTCCATCAGATCGGCGATGACTTCTACATCTGCTACGCCATGAACGAAAATGGCACCGGGTTGCTCAAGAGCAAGACCGGCAAGGCCGAAGGATCCTATGAGGATCTGGGCATGATCACCTGGCGGGGTGGCTCTCCTTCTCTGTTCGTTGACGACGACGGTTCCGTCTATTGGCTCTGGGGGGATGGCTGGATCGCCAGAATGAAGGATGACCTGACCGGTCTGGCCGAACAACCGCGCCGCGTCGCTTTCGAGCCCGACAAAACCCCCGGCAAGTCCCTGCTCTCCGCCGGCCAGGGCGGCATGTTCATGTTCAAGGCGAATATTCCGGGATGGTCCGAACGTTTCGGTGAGTATCATCTCGTCTACCGCGACGCCGTCTGCCGCATGGGGTGGACCGCCTGCCAGGACACACATATCTCTTCGGCTAAGAGTCCCTACGGCCCCTTCACGCCGCGACGACTCATGGTCCCGCATGGCGGCCATGTCACCGTATTCCAGGACGGCGAAGGCACGTTTCGCTCCACCTTTTCCAGTTCCGACGACTGGGCCGCCTTCCGCGACAAGCCCGGCATCGTCCCGCTGGTTTGCCATAACACGGATGTCGGGAACGGCAGACTCTGCTGGTATGCCGGGGGACTGATGAAACCGAACTATCCCGTGACCGCCGCCGGTCCCTGGGCCGGCGTAGTTCCGCTCATCGACCGCGACGTCCGCGACTTCTGCATCCTCAACGCTCCCGACGGCTATTACTACCTCACCGGCAGCGACCCCGGCTACAACTACCACGAAAAAGGCTACCAGTCCCGCGACGAGGTCGGTATCAAGATCTGGCGCTCCAAGGATCTCAAGAACTGGGAGGACATGGGCCAGGTCTGGAAGGCCGACGACCATCCTTTCACCCGGGACGGGCTGACTTCGATGATCGAGTCCTATAACGGCAACTTCCCGCCTTTCATCATCTTCGACACCGAATTCCATTATCTGAAAGGCACGTATTGGCTGCTGGCCAGCATGTCTTTCAAAAAGGGACGGTGGTGGGATGACGACGGCATGGCGCTCCTGCTGCTCAAGAGCATGAGCGGCAAGCCCGAGGGCCCCTACGAACTCCATTGGCGGGACAAACACGCCGACCGCGGCCGCTTCTGGACCCCCAACCTTTTCGAGGATGACGACGGCAAATGCTATCTCATGGGCGGTGGTCGCGGCTGGAACATTTCGCTGCTCAAGGATGATCTCAGCGGCATCGAGAAGCATCTGCCCGCCATCCAGCCAGAGGGCGGCTACGACATCGGCGAAGGGGGGCACGTGCAGAAAATCGGCGACACCTACTTCTTCACCACCGCGAAGGGCACCAATCCGCGCCGCGGCAATATTGGCGAGCGCCCCCAGATGTGCACCTACGATCTCATCTATTCAACGGCCAAAAGCATCCACGGTCCCTGGTCCCCAACCAGGGCCGTGCCCCGTTGCGGCAACTCCCGCCTTTTCCAGGACAAGAGCGGCCAGTGGTACGGCTTGGCATTCGGATCTCATCCGTTCGGCCCGACCCATGCACGCCCCTCCATCATCCTCGTGGAAGTCAAAGACGACCAAATCATTATTAACCATTAAAAAGTTCAGGAGAAGTCCATGAAAACATTGCATATCATTCTCGCAATCTGTCTGTCCTGCCTGGCCTCACAAAACGTTCGCGCCGCGGATACAGAAGACGAATGGGTCGTGACCGGCCACGGGCCCATCGGCGTCTGCGTGGTCAGGGAGGACTGCCCGCTTTTCAATATCCAGTTCAGGATCTTCGAGGACTGGTCCACCTGGGCAAAAATGAAGACACTTTCGAAGGTGATCGACGGCAAGCGCGTCTTCGAGGAACGGGACATCACGTTTTATCCCGCCTGGAAGAAACCGCGGCCGACCGGACTTGATTTCAATTGCGTCACCTCTCAACGCCCGGACGGCTCCATTCTCTTCAAGTACCGTCTGGAAAACGACGCACCCACCGACTACCACATGCCGTGGGACAATCGATTCGGCATGAAAAAACAGGACGGCCGCGAACGCTACGGCGTCGGACCGTTCCTGCTCGCCAACACCTACTTCAATGACGGTCGATGCCTGGTCGAGTTCAGCGACGGCAGATCCAAAACCATCACCCTGCCACCACCCGCCAAATGGGGCAAGGAGGAAATTCGCAAATTGACGCTTTCCACGGAGGATGGACAGAAAACCGTCTTCACGTTCGATCCCGCTATCGCCATGCACTGTGATCATGGTGACATGCGCCTCTTCGTTCGCCAAAGCGCCGATGCCGGAAAGACTGTCGAGCAGACCATGGTCATGACCTTGCCCGTGAAGACAAAATTCGAGCACGACAACCGCTGGGTCGACACCTCGGACTGGATCGTCTACGAGAACCGGCATGACTACGGCCCCGGCAGCGTCATCGGTGTGGAGGATTGGCTGGATAAGCCGGCCGGCAAACGCGGCTGGGTCAAGCAGGACGGGCATCGCTTTGTACTGGGAGACGGCACGCCGATCAAATTCTTCGGCGTCAACATTTCCTGGGCCGACATGGCCTGCCCCCGGGAAAGGGCCGATCAATGGTGCGACCGCTGGGCCAAGTACGGCGTCAATCTGGTCAGGCTGCATAAGTTCATCAAGAGCGATCCGAGGGGCGTCATGACGCCGAATGACCACAGCGTGCCATCGCCCAGGCTGATCCCGCGCTTCGACTACTTCCACGCCGCCGCGAGAAAACGCGGCATCTACTCCGCCTGGTCCCCGGTCTTCCACATGTCGGTCAGCCCCGCCGACAAGGACAAGGTCAAATATTACGATGAGATACTCGCCAACAACAAGCGTGGAGACGTGCTTCTGCTCAAGACCGTGGCACCGGACATCCAGGACCTGCTCATCGACCGGGTGGTGAAACTTCTGAACCGCAAGAACACAGTTACCGGCATCCGCTACGCCGACGATCCCGCCCTGGCCTACATCGAACTGCAGAACGAGGACGACATCTTCGACGACCCCTGCCACTTCGACAGCGTCAAAAAGCGCTGGCCATCCTACTACCGCGACCTGCAGCACCGCTTCAACGACTTCCTGCGCGACAAGTACAAGAACCAGCAGTCCCTTGAGAAGGCCTGGGGCGAACACTATCCCAAAGGACAGACGCTGTCCGACCGGTCGCTGCGCACCAACTACCCCTGGTGGGAGAAGAGGCCGACGCTCAATCCCCGCGAACGCGACACACTGCTGTTCCTCTACCAGGAACAACACGCCTTCTACCACCGCTTTGTCGCGGCGATACGCGAAACCGGCTACCAGGGCGCCATCTGCGGCAGTTGCTGGCGTGGCTGGGGTTGGTACGGACACTTGTTCAACCTGCTCACCGACTACGAGGTGGGCTTTATCGACCGGCACACCTACTCGCCTACAATCATGGACCGCCCCGGCGCCGGCTGTTTGTCCATCGGGTTCCAGCAGATCGAGGACCGGCCCTTCAACCTGTCCGAGTGGGGTGGCGGACCGCTCAACGTGCCCACCATCAACTTCTACGGCCTGGGTTTGCAGGGCTGGGCCGCCCAGTGTCAGTTTTCGAGCAGCTTTTCAGAAATCCGCAACGTAATCTCTCGTGAATGCCAGATATGCTGCGACGACTTCATCCAGGTCGGCCAGTGGCCGGCTCTGGCCCGCTGCGTACACCGCGGCGACGTGAAGACCGGCGACATTGTCGCCCGGCGCAGGATCAGCATTCCGGGCCTCATGCGGGGCGACGTGGGCATCACCGAGCAGTTCAGCTTCCTGGACGCCGGCGGCAACCACAAGGAGTTCGAAGCCACCGTGCCCGACAACGTCCTGGCCGCCGGCCGGGTGGTCCTGGAGTTCATCGACGCCCCGCCGCCCGAGCACCCCGCGGAAGCCGACTTCGCCCGCTTCATCGACACCGCGAAAAAGGTGATCACCTCCACCACCGGACAGCTCCAGTGGCATTACGGAGGCCGCGGCTATTACACGGTCGACACGCCCGGGACCCAGGCTGTCATCGGTTACGCCGGCGGCCGGACCATCGACCTTGGCGACGTGACCATACGCCGCACCCAAGACACCGCGCTCAAGCTCTACGTGACCGCGCTGAACAAAGACGGAACCCTGCGCGACGACGACCGGCTGCTGGTCACCGCCTTCGGCCGCGACGCCAACACCGGCATGGTCTTCGACGAGTTCACGGACAATCCGCTCAAGAAGGGCGGTGAACCCCTGTTGCTCGAACCGGTCGAGGCGACCATCACCATCAAAGACCGCGTAATCAAATCGGTCCTGCCCCTTGATCACGCCGGGCGAATCAAGAAGGATGCGAAAAGTCTGAAAATACACAACGGATCGACCTTCTCCATCGATGGCAAACAAAGCAAAACCATGTACTACCTGGTGGAAATGAATCAATAGAGGAAAAACAATGCGAAAATCAAACCACACCATTCTCGCCGCCACCCTGCTTGTGGCCGTCACTCTCGCCGCCAGCGCGGCGGAACTTAACGTCCGCGACTTCGGGGCCATCCCCGACGACGGCAAGGACGACACCATGGCGGTCAACAAGGCCGTCGCCGAGGCCAAGGAGGGCGACACCATCCGCTTCGACGGCGGCACATACTATTTCGACAACCCGGAAGTCCATCATTTCGGATTGCACGGCTACAAGCACTTGCCGGGCTATCCCAAGACCTACTCGAAAGGTCTCAAGGGGTTCATCGACGTGACCGGCAAAAAAGGGATTCGGCTACTCGGCGCGGTGGACGAAGACGAGAAGCCGGCCACCGTCCTGATGCGGCATAACGCGCTGAAGATCGGCGGTTACCCGCCATCCCAGATCAACATCCTCCACTCGGAGGACATCGCGGTCGAGAACTTAAAGATAGACATGGATCAGCGTTTCACCATCGTCTGGGAGATCGTGGAAACCGGCCACGACTATATGATCGGCCACGTCCCGGAAGGCTATCCGCTGGTCGAAGGCATCGACTACCTCCGGGGCGGTCTGCGGCCGAGCGAGTCGCTGGACAGCGGTTATGGCATCAACTCCCGCGGCAAGCGTGTCCAGTTCGACGGGAAGTTGAAAGGTCCGTGGAAGACCATCGACAAGGAAAAGCGCCTCCAGAAAGTGGCCGTGGACGTTAAAAAGAAAGGAATCGAATCCGGCGACGTGGTGTACGCAGCCTTTTCCCATACCGATGGAGCCTACAACCTCCAGGCGGGCTGCAGCACCAAGGTGACTTTGCGCAATCTTTGGTTCGACAACGCAGCCTTGACCGGAATGCGGTTTTACGCCGTCCGAGGGGTCGAGGTGGACGGAGTCTACTTCAGCCCGGAGGCCGGCTTCCTCTGCCCGACCTCCCGTGACGCTTTCTACTGGTTCGAGGGTGGCGGGAATATCCGGATCAACCGCTGTTACGTCTACGGCGGCGGCGACGACGCTCAGAACACCGCCAAGGCGAGCTGCCTGGTCCGCAAGATCAAGGACAAACGGACGATTCTCTATTCCACTTCCGCCATCGGCGCGTTGGACGTCTATGAACTGCCCGCGCCGATGTACTGGAACGACCCGGCGACCGGCGAACGGGCCTTCGCGGGCAACTGCGTGCGGATCACCCCCCAGGACCAGCCGCCGCCCGAGGGGCCGGGATGGAGCTTGGGAAACCACAACTCCAAACTTCCGGTGGGCGAGCTGGAAATGGACCGCGATCTACCGGACGGCCTGGTGGAGTTCGATCCCAAAACTGCCATGGCTGCCGCCTACCTCTGGTTCCAGGAACCCGACCCAAACGCCAAGTTCGAATACACCAACTGCTCCTACGACTATCCGGCCGGCAACGCCGGTTTCAGCCATCCGCGGAGCGCACGCGTCCGGAATCTCCTGGTAACGCACGGCAGTTGTGGCGGCGGCAGCGCTCTCTGGTGGCCAGCGGACAACATCCCGGTCCACGGCGACTTCGAATACCGCGACTCGGTGTTGCTGAATTCCGATTTCCATATCCGTATCGGCGGCCCCCAATCCGAGATCGAGCCCATCAAGACTTCAGATGTGAATTTACGGGGTTGCGTCTTCATCAAATCTCCGATCACGGGCACGGGCGCGTTTCGGAACGACCGCAAATATGGCTGGCGGGACTCCGTCATCGAAAACTGCGGGTTCGATAACAAGAATATCTTTGCTGGGCTCAAACTCGAGGACGCCCCGAAACACGGATTCATCCTACGCGACAACTACGAGGCCAAGCTCCTCATGCACGAGCCCTTCATCCGCAGCAAGTATAGCGAGAAATTCGACGTCGAGTGGCGGCCTGCGAGCGGCGAATGGGTCTTCGACGGCGACTGCCACAAGTTCTACAAGCAGATCGACGAGAGCGACTCCCCGGAAATATCCCTTGCCGGCGAGCAATCCTGGAAGAACTACTTCGTCAAAGTCAACGCCCGCCGGATCGCCGATAAAGGTACGATCGGCGTCATCGCGGCGGCCCGCGATGGGAAAAACCACCTGCTCTTCGAGATGGACGGCCAAAAGGCTCGCATCGTGCGCGTAGGCGACGGCGAACGCCAAACGCTGGCCGAGGCGCCGTTCGCAAGCCCGGCCGGCGCCTGGCATAACCTCAAACTCGACCTGAGCGGAGGCAAGTTCGTCGGGTACATCGACAGCGATCCGGTAGCGGAAGTCGCCGCGTCCGGCGCAACCGCCGGCCGGATCGGTCTGTTTTCCCAGGCAAACCGGGCCAAGTTCGACGACGTGATTGTCGTGCAGAAGATTTCCCTGCGATAGGCGAGCTCTCGCGGAGCCGGCGGCAGAGAATGAAATGACTGTGCAAGCTGAAAGAGAGGAAAACACGATGAACGCCATGAGCAAGGCCAGACATTGCATCCTCGTCGCCGCCCTTCTGGTGGCCATAACCCTCGCCGCGAGTGCGGCGGAAACCACCAAACCCCAGATCGGCGAGCCGCTGCGCGACGCGGCAGTGACCCGCGGGCCGGACGGCACGTACTACCTGACCGGCACGCGCGCCACTGGTCAGTATCAGGGCCAACCGGACTTCGTGGACAACGACGGCGTCAAGCTCTGGTCGTCCAAAGATCTTACCACTTGGAAAGACGAGGGGCTGGTGTGGGATATGCAGTCCAAGGAGTTCTGGGTGTTGGGGCAGATGAACCGGCGGCCGTTCTTCCCGCCTGACCGCCCGTTCGGAAGTTCGCCGGGCGTCCAGGGCGTCACCACGCCGAGGCTGGCATTCGCAACGGCAACCACCTGAAAGAACAAGGAGTCGCAGCAACCATGGCCCTGAGCATCGAAAACATCCGCGGATTCAACTACCAGCCCAGCTACGCCTACACCGGGGCCGACATCTGGCGGCGGTTCGACGCGGCCGCCTTCGACCGGGAACTCGGCTGGGGCAAGAAGCATTTTCCGAAGATGAACGGCGTCCGGCTGTGGCTGGCCTGGGAAGTGTTCGTCGCCGGAGCCCCGCAACAACAGGAGCAATTCGTGGCCAACGTGGACAACGCGTTCGGCCTCGCGGCCAAGTACGGGTTGGCAGTCATCCCGAACTTGTTCAACCGCTGGCATGCGGGCCACCCCGAATGGGGCGGCGTGTACCTCGACCATTTCCTGCCGGGCTGCAGTTGGGCCAATGGCTATTTCGATCGAGACTGGCGCGAATACGTCAGCGCGATGATGGGGCGGTTTGGGCGCGATCCGCGGGTGGTCTGTTGGGACTTGTGCGGCGAGCCGTTCTCCTACGCCCCCAAACATTGGACGGAATACACGGATGTGGCTCCGCATGAACAGAAGTGGCTGGAAGATGTCTATGCCGCGTGCAAAGCCGGCGGAGCGCAAGCGCCGCTATCGGTAGGCTTCTGGGGCGCGACGAAGTTTCTGAAGCCGCTGCAGCACATCTCCGACGTACTAAACTTTCACTTGTATTGGTTTGGCGACCCGGCCCACAAGGACGGCATTCGCCGGGAACTGGATGCGTGCGTGGCGTTGCGCGAGCAAACCGGCAAACCGTTGCTCAGCAGCGAGACGTGCTGGGGTTCGCTCGACAATGCCAAGCGGGTGGAGATCATCGAGTTTCAACTCGGAGAGTTGAACCAGCGCAATGTCGGCTGGCTGATCTACGCCTTGCAGCATAGCTACATCGCCGACCTTCACTGGCCCGAGTACGGTCGGGTCACCGAGCCGGGCACGCTGCATTGTGTCGAGCCGGACGGCTCCATCCGCCCCGGTCACGGAATCATCAACCGGTATCTCTAACCCAGGAGATCGACAAGGAGTTCGTCATGTTGAGTGGGCAGCGTTGGTTGTATGTTGTGATGGCGGCCGGGATGATCCTGGCCGCGGAGATGGTCCTGGCGGCGGAGCCGCCGGCGAAGATGGATGTCTTTTCCTTTGGCAACAGCTTTACCGGCTGCACGGCGCCGCAGATGCATCCCAAGCTCGGCGTCTCGGCGGGGAAACAATGGACCCACAAGCACAGTGTCGGACCAGGTTGGCCGATCTGGCTTCACCTCCATAACTTGCGGAAGGGCTACGGATCCGGCATGAGCCTGGTCAATGGCGAGTACACGCTGAGTCCGACATTTCAACCCGCCGCCCCGTTGGCGGCCACCTTCAACAGTCAGAAATGGGATTGCTTTGTTGAAAAGGTCTTGAAAGCGGGGTAGCGGACTGGGCATGATGGCGAAGCATGAAAGAGAAACCCGCGCATCGTTCCATGACCAAGTCGCCCGTGGCGTTGGCCAAAGAGGCCCTCGCGGTCGGCCAGAAGGGGCTGCCGGCCTATTCCAACCGCTTCTCCCGCAAGGACTTCACGCAGGGGCAGCTGTTCGCCATCCTGCCCTTGCGTCAGTTCTTCAAGACGGACTATCGGGGCGTCGTGCAGCTGTTGGCGGACCTTTCGGACTTGCGCAAGGCCCTGGGGCTGAAGAAGGTGCCGCATTACTCCACCCTCTGCTATGCCGAGCAGCGCCTGCTAAAAAAGGGGCTTTCGAGTCGCTGCTGGCGGCTGCTTTCGCCCGGGCTCGACAGCGCGGCCTGATCGAGGACCACCCCGAGGCGGCCAATGACTGCGGCTGCGCCCTGGCCAAGGTTGACGGGAAGTACCTCTGGATGGGTCTGAACTGCTACGGCGCCTACGATCAGACGTGGTATTGGTCCGACCGGATAGACGGCGTCTACCGGCCCGTCAGCATCCTGCCCTACACCGGGAACGGCAACATCGTGGAACACAACGGCCGCTTCTACACCTCGAACCAGTCGTCTGGCTATGAGAATCCGACTCAGTGCTCGTTTATCTGGCCCCTGCATGTGGACCTGAAGTCCGACCCGCCGGTCATCGAACACCAATTCGAATATGAGGCTGGCGTGCGGGAGATGAGTGTCTACTGAGATCGCACAAGTGGAGAATGGCACCTGAGCAAGCACCTGATCGTTGACGTGGGGCCGCCGCATGGGGCGACGGTCTCCGAAACCGGGCTCTTCGAACGGAGGAGGAAGGTAGCATATGACCGCGACGCTGAGTGTCCAACGGATTCGTGGCTTCAACTACCAGCCGGGCTACGCGTACACCGGCGCCGACATCTGGCGGCGCTTCGACGCCCAGGCCTTTGAGCGCGAACTGGGCTGGGGGAAGAGGCACTTCCCCAAGATGAATGGCCTCCGGCTCTGGCTGGCCTATGAAGTATTTGGCGCCGGTTCGGAGCAGCAACGCGACCAGTTCATCGCGAACTTGGATACGGCATTCGGGATCGCGGCAAAGCACGGGATGGCGGTGATGCCGGTCCTGTTCAACCGCTGGCACGCCGGCAGCCCTGAATGGGGCGGGGTCTTTCTCGACCATTTTCTGCCGGAGCGAAGTTGGGCCAACCACTATTTCGACCGGCAGTGGCGCGAGTTCGTGAGCGCGGTGATGTCACGGTTCGGCGACGACCCGCGCGTATTCTGCTGGGATCTCTGCAACGAGCCGTTTGCCTATTTCAGCAAGCGCGCGTGGACCGAGTACACCGACATCGTGCCGCATGAGCGGCAATGGCTGGAAGACGTTTACGCGCTGTGCAAGGAGGAGGGCGCGCGGGCGCCTCTCTCGGTCGGATTCTGGGCGGGAGCTAAGTTCCTGGAGCCGTTGCTGCACTTGAGCGATGTGCTGAATTTCCACCGGTACTGGATGGGCGACCCGGCCACGAAGGACGAGTTTCGCCGCGAGCTGGATGCGCTGGCTGAGATCCGAGAGCGGACCGGCAAGCCACTGATCAGCAGCGAGGCGTGCTGGGGATCGCTCGACAATGCGAAGCGTGTGGACATCATCAGTTTTCACCTAAACGAACTGAATCAACGGAATATCGGATGGCTGATCTACGCCTTGCAGCATAGCTACATCGCCGACCTGCACTGGCCCGAGTACGGTCGGGTCACCGAGCCAGGCACACTGCATTGCGTCGAGCCGGACGGTTCCCTGCGACCGGGCCATGACGCCATCAACCGCTTCCTTGAGCAAAACGAATGAGGCGGGGACGCAATCAGCAAACTCGTCGTCCCCGCGCCGGGCGGGCATCCCCTGCGACGGTGCCCGTGCCCGTGCGAGAGAAGAACGCGAGCTGGAGGCCGCCTTTGGGAGTCCAACCGACGGACAAGCGGGAGCTTTGCTGCAACGTGGACGTGCTCGTCGCCGGCGGTGGACCGTCCGGCGTGGCCGCCGGGGTCCACGCGGCCCGTGCAGGGGCGCGGACCCTCGTCGTCGAGAGATACGGGCGACTGGGCGGCGCCGGCGTCATCTGCCTGGCAAGTCCGCTGATGGGCGCCGCGGCTTCGGACTTCCTTGCAGAGTTCGACCGGAGATTCGCCGCGGTCGGGGGGGACTGGGAGCTGCTCGACATCGTCTACGCGGACATGCTCCAGGAGGCGGGAGCAGAGGTACTGCTTCATTGCTGGGTTTTCGACGCTATCACGGAAGGGCTCGTCGTCCGGGGCGTTGACCTGCTCTGCAAGCAGGGAGTGCTCTCTGTTGGCGCGAAGGTGGTAGTTGACGCCACAGGCGATGCCGATGTCGCGTGTGCAGCGGGCGCAGACTACGAAATCGGGCGCGAAAGCGATGGCCTCATGCAGCCCATGTCCGTCATGTTCCGGCTCGGCGGGGTCGACAAGCAGCGCGCGCTGCTCTGCGGCAGCGAGCCGGAAGCCCACAGTGTGGACGTCCCGGAAGGCATCTGGCACGACGTCGTCATGACGGGGCAGGCGTCTGGCGAGCTGCCCGAATCCGTAGGGGTGATACGCCTCTACGAGTCGCCCAGACGGGGAGAGCGCATCGTCAACGCGACACAGATGAATCGCGTGGACGGCACTCGGGTGAAGGACCTGACACGGGCGGAACTGGAGGGGCGTCGCCAGGCTCTCATGGTCGCCCGGTTCCTGCGGCGGCACGCCCCGGGATACGAGCACTGCTTCATCTCCCAACTGCCCGCCGCAGTCGGCGTGCGCGAAACGCGACGTGTGCTTGGGGAGGATTACCTGACTCGCGCCGATCTGGTCGCCGGACGCAAGCGCCGCGCCGCCATCGTGCGCGATGCATCCTTCGTGATCGACATCCACAACCCGGATGGAGTCGGGCAGGCCCACGGATTCGCCGAAACCGTGCAGCCATACGACATCCCCTATGGTTGCCTGGTGCCACGCCGCGTCGATGGGCTACTGGTGGCCGGGCGCTGCATCAGCGGCAGCCACGAGGCACACGCCTCCTACCGCGTCCAGCGGATTGCCCTGGCTGTCGGCGCAGCAGCCGGCGCCGCGGCAGCGATTGCCGCTATGGAGGGCATCCAGCCCCGCGAAGTCGCGGTCGACAGAATCCAGAAAGAACTGAACATTGAAGTGGATGCCTCGGGAGTTGACTGAGTACCCGACAGGTCGGATTGAGAGACACCTGCTCCCACGGAGACCACGAACAGTGAACCGCGGAATGAGACCTCCACATGTCCACAGCAGCTATCTGGTCGCGCTGCTGAAGGCCTGTCTTGCGGCCGGAATGCCCGCGTTGCTGAGTGCCGCCGCACCGGTGCTCCCTCAGGTCGGCGATTATGCCCCGCCGGCGTCCGAAGAGCACCGGGCGCGGTTCGATTACAGAAAAGTCTCGCCGCTGTTCGACACGCCGCTACGCGACACGGCGGTGACGCGCGGGCCGGACGGCGTCTACTACCTGACCGGCACGAGCGGCACGCCACGCGGAGACGGGACCATTGACTTTGCCGTCAACGATGGCATCTACGTCTGGTCGTCCCCGGACCTGGAGAACTGGACACCGATGGGCAAGGTGGCCGGCCTTCAGCAGAACAAAGCGAGACAGGGCGACCTGGGCCTGCTGCGGACGGCCGCAGGGGAGTCGGAGTTCAAGGGCCTGATCGCGCCCGAACTGCACTTCGCCAAGGGAACGTGGTGGCTGACCTATGCCCTCAGGCCGCAGGGGACCGGGCTGTTGGAAAGCACGAGCAGAAGGCCGGAAGGGCCTTACGAGGACGTCGGGCTGATCACGACGGACGGACAGGACGCCTCTCTGTTCGTCGATGACGACCAAACCGTGTACTGGGTCTTCGCCGGCGGCTGGATCGCACGGATGAGGGACGACATGACGGGGCTGGCTGAGGAGCCGCGGCTCCTTCGGCCCTTTGACGGCAGTGAAACAGTGAATGGCCCCGGCGGGCAGGCCCTGCAGGTCGGGACCGGCGGCGCGTTCCTGTTCAGGAGGGACGGGAAGTATCATCTGCTTGCCGCCGGGATCCACGGAAGGATCGGCGTCCCGTGCTATGACACGTTCGTCGCCGTTGGCGATTCGGTCTACGGGCCGTACGGTCCCCGCCTGCTGGCGGTGGCACACGGCGGACAGGCGACGATGTTCGAGGGCCCGGACGGCCAGTGGTACTCGACCTTCAACGGCGTTGACTCCCGTGCGGCACTGCGCGACCGGCCGGCGATTGTGCCGGTGGACTGGGTCACGACGGTCAAGTACTACTACCCGCGGGACCTGTCATGGCCGTGGAAACAGGGCCGGGTCGTGACCGAAGCATGGGGCTGGGAGAACGCCCGCCCTTTCAGCGACCTGACCTTTCGCGACATCGGCATCGTCAACGGCCGCGACGGCTACTATTACTTCAGCGGCCTGCACAACGACGGGCGGTTGGATAAGTCCAACGTCTTCCTGCGGGGGAAGGACCTGGCCGGCGCCGAGCCCTGGGAGCTCTTGGAGTTCCACGGCCTGGAGAAGGTCACCGACCTGCCCTGGTACGAGTACCGGCCGGCGCAGGGAGGACGAGGTGACGGCTGGCAGAACCTGCGCATGACATCGTGCAAGCTCTTCTTCGAGAACGACACGTTCTGGGCCACCACCTCCGCCGGCGACAACTGCGGCGTCCTGCGCAGCAAGTCCGGAACGATGATGGGCCCCTGGGAGGTCGTCCGCGTCGGCTACCCGGGAGGCATCAAGGGATCCGCGCACGTCAGGAGGGACTACGAGGGCAACCTGTGGCTGGCCGTGAGGAGTTATCTCTGGCCCGTCACGCCGCAGGTGGAGCTGGACCTGGGCCGCCCCCTCCCCGCTGCCAAAGGCGGATACCGTCCGCCCGCCGGCCGCGGCCAGTCTTACGAAGTGGAAACGGTTGACGGCTCGTCGTTCATCCGTGGTGACGTGGGCCGCTACTATTACCAGGTTGACGGTAAGTATCTCATGCTCGGCACTGCCTGGCACGGCAATTACAGGCGTTTCGGCACCTACGACGCGCAGATCTTCTGGGCGGACGAAATCATCGGCCCCTACCACAACAGCCGCGCCGTCCTGCCCCACGGCGGCCACGCCGGCATCGTGCAGGACAACGACGGGCAGTGGTGGATGACGTCCTTCACGAACGACGGATTCCTCCCCGACCACGGCGTCCGGGCCGTGCCGGTCGACCTGACGTGGAACGGGGAGCGTTACGAGGTAAGGTCGCGCAATCCGGGCGATGCCTCGCTGACCTGGAGCTTCGAGCCGGAAACCATCAGGCCGCAAGCGACGGACGTGAAAGCGGCATATCCGGTGGTGACGATCACGGCGGACCTGCCCATCGCAGATCCAGCGATCACGAGGGTGGAAGGGAATGGGGAGACGGTCTATTACCTGACCGGCACGGCCGGCACCGAGACCGACGGGGGCATAGACTTCCACAACAACACGGGGATCTACCTCTGGAAGTCGTCGGACCTGAAGACGTGGGAGCCGCTGGGGAAGGTCTTCGACATGGGGCCGGACAAGCCGTCCGGGGGGTTCGGCGCGCTCGGATACTACTTCTCGCCGCCCGACAGCCTGGAGCCGCGCTACGACCGCGGCCTGATCGCCCCGGAGCTACATCGTGTGCACGGGGGCTGGTACCTCACCGCCTCCAGCAGTCGTCAGGGCATTGCCATCTTCAGGAGCACCACTGGTGGGCCGCAGGGACCGTACGAAATGATCGGCCCGGCGGGGGGCCACGGCACGGTCGGGTTCATCGCCGATTCGGGGGCCGGCACCGAGAACAACACCGATGCCTGCCTCTTCGCCTATGACCCTACGGTTTTCGAAGATGACGACGGTTCCGCCTACCTGCTGTTCGGCAACGGCTGGATCGCCCGATTGAAGGACGACCTGAGCGCCATGGCGGAGGTGCCCCGGCTGTTGGGTATCAAAGGCGGCGAACTCGGGCGCCGTCCGCTGGAGATCGGCCGGGGCGGCTTCTTCCTGCGCAGGGAAGAGGGGCGCTATCGCCTGACCGCTACCACCCGCTGGGGCGACGTGGTGGAGGCCGTTTCGGACGCCGTCTATGGCCCCTATGAAGACCTCCGCATCGTGCTGCCGCAGGCCGGACAGGTGACGATCTTCCGGGGTCGTGACGGGCGATGGCACGCCGCAGTCGCAGCAAGGAGGAAGGGAGCATGAGAGGCAGCTTGAAAGCTCTGTCAGGCGCAGTTGCCCTGGGCCTCGTGGCGCTGGCAGTCCAGGCCGAGGAGGTTATCAAGCCCGACATCGGCGCGGCCCGGCGCGATCCACAGATCACCTGTGACGCTGCGGGAAATGCCTATTACATGACCGGCACGACGAAGGTCAACACGCTGGAGCCGGCGTGCGCGGACTTCCAGAATAACGACGGCGTGCGGCTCTGGAAATCGAAGGACTTGAAGGTGTGGGAGGAGGTGGGCCTGGTGTGGAACCTGGCGACCGCCAGCCTGGACCTGAAGTCGGATCCGCCTACTTTGACCGTGGCGGCCACCTACTCTAAGCATCGGCGCGAGGACGTGCTGCCGCTGCGTACCGACGCGGCCGCCCTGCTCAGGGAACTCCGCAGGCTCAAGCTGCCCCATGCCCCGGTGTTCCCGCCCATCACCAGGCACACGGCCCGAATGCTCCGCGAGGACCTGAAGACCGCGGGGATCCCGTATGTTAACGACCAGGGCCGGTACGCCGATTTCCACGCCCTCCGGCATACGTTCATCACCAACCTGGCCGGCAGTGGCGTGCATCCGAAGACGGCACAGGCTCTGGCGCGCCACTCGGACATCAATCTGACCATGAGCCGCTACACCCACTCCGTTCTGGAAGCGCAGTCGGAAGCCGTGAACCTTCTGCCCGACCTGAACGGGGAAATGGGCGCACGGACGGCTGCGACCGGGACGGAAGGGGTCGCTACGGAAGCGGGAAGGACCGCGCCAGTTCAATCTGTCTTGGCCTTCTGCTTGGCCAAACAGGAGCGATTCCAGACGGTTGATTCAGACCTATCTGGACAGAAGACGTGCGAAATTGCCGAGAAACCGCACGAGCCCGCAACCCCGCAGAGGGCATATAGAGGCCCTCTCGTGGCCGAGGAGGGCAAGAAGGAGATGGAGGCGGCGACGGGATTCGAACCCGTGAATGACGGTTTTGCAAACCGTTGCCTTGGTCCTCTTGGCTACGCCGCCTCGGGGCCGCTCGCAGGCAGGCCCATATGTTAGCATACTGTCCCGCCGTCGGTCAAAGACGCCGCGCCAGCTTGAGATTCCGGGGCTCGTAGTGTACGATGGGCGCTTTGGGGTTCGTGCTGTCATGCCCGTCAG
This sequence comes from uncultured candidatus Brocadiaceae bacterium, assembly GCA_964592385.1. GTDB lineage: Bacteria > Planctomycetota > Brocadiia > SM23-32 > SM23-32 > CAZQEQ01. Next base: position 26,299 of record CAZQEQ010000021.1, read on the forward strand.
GGGAGTCCGGAGCCGACATGGACGCTATTGGTTCCATCGGCGTCGTCGAAACCAGGCAATGGTGCTTCGCCGAGCCGCCTGACGAGCTGAAGCTGCGCTCGGGGGCGAGCATCGGCCCGGTTGACGTGGCCTACGAGACGTACGGCGAGCTGACGCCGGAGCGCGACAACGCCGTGCTGATCTGCCACGCGCTCAGCGGCGACGCCCACGTCGCAGGCCGCCATTCGCCGGACGACCCCAAGGCGGGCTGGTGGGACGTGATGATCGGCCCGGGCAAGGGGATCGACACGGACAGGTACTTCGTCATCTGCTCCAACTGCATCGGCGGCTGCAAGGGCAGCACCGGGCCGTCCTCGATCAACCCGGCGACCGGCCGGCCCTACGGCCTGGACTTCCCCATGGTGACGATGCAGGACATGGTGAAGGTGCAGCACGCCCTCGTGAAGGAGCACCTCGGCGTGGACAGGCTCCTCTGCGTCACCGGCGGCTCGATGGGCGGGATGCAGGTGCTCCAGTGGGCCATTGATTACCCGGAGATGGTCGTGTCCGCGATTCCGATAGCCACGACGAGCCGCCTGAGCGCCCAGGGGATAGCGTTCGACGAGGTCGGCCGGCAGGCGATCTACGGCGACCCCGACTGGAACAACGGGGATTACCACGACGGCACGCCGCCGGCGCGCGGCCTGGGGGTGGCCCGGATGGTGGGGCACATCACCTACCTGAGCGACCGGTCCATGCGCGAGAAGTTCGGCCGGGGCCTCCAGGACCGGGAGGAGGTCGGCTACGACTTCGGCCCGCCCGATTTCCAGGTCGAGAGCTACCTGCGCTACAAGGGCGACAGCTTCGTCGCGCGCTTCGACGCGAACTCTTACCTCTACATCACCAAGGCGATGGACTACTTCGACCTGGAGGCCGACTACGGCTCCCTGGTCAACGCCTTCAGCGGCGTGCGGGGCCGGTTCCTGGTCATCTCCTACACCGGCGACTGGCTGTTCCCGACGTACCAGTCGAAGGAGATCGTGCGGGCCCTTCAGGCGAACGGGGTGGTGACGACGTTCTGCGAGCTCGCCTCTGACTACGGGCACGACGCCTTTCTGCTGGAGGACGAGCAGCTCGCGCAGGTGATCCGGGAGTTCCTGCGCCACCAGCAGCGCTCCGTCCGCGAGCAGCGCGCCTGAGGAGGTGCGAGCAAGATGCCGGTCCGGCTGGATTATCAGCTCATAGAGGCATACGTGGAGCCCGGCTCGAACGTGCTGGACCTGGGCTGCGGGGACGGCACGCTGCTGGACCAACTGGTCCAGGAGAAGGGCTGCACGGGCCTGGGGGTGGACAGCGACCTGGACCAGGTCCACCAGTGCATCGCCCGCGGCGTGCCCGTCTATCACGGGGACATGCTGGAGGCGATGGGGATGTTCGAGGAGCGCCGCTTCGACTGCGTGGTCCTGAGCCAGACGCTTCAGCAGACGAGCGAGCCGGACCGCGTCGTGCAGGAGATGCTCCGCGTCGGCCGGCGGGCGATCATCAGTCTCCCGAACTTCGGCCACTGGCGCGTGCGGCTGCAACTGCTGCTGCGCGGCAGGATGCCCGTCACCGGCGTGCTGCCCTACTCCTGGTACGAGACGCCGAACATCCACCTGCTGACCATCAAGGACTTCTTCCGGTTCTGTCGCGAACAGGGCGTCCACGTGCTCGACACCATCTACCTGAGCGCGAGGTACCGCAGCCTACCGGGGTTCATGGCGAACCTCTTCGGCAGCATGGCGATATTCGTCGTCGAGAGGGCACAAGAGGCGGGTGATGGCAGACAGAAGCCCAAAGACGAAGAGTGATGAGGCCCTGGCCGCGAAGGCCCGGAAGATACTCGACAGGCTCGGGAAGGCCCATCCCGACGCCCGCATCTACCTGGACTTCGAGACGCCCCTGCAACTGCTCGTGGCGACGATCCTGGCCGCCCAGTGCACCGACGAGCGCGTCAACCAGGTGACGCCGGGACTGTTCCGGCGCTATCCCGCCGCGAAGGACCTGGCGGGGGCCGACCAGGGCGACCTGGAGGAGATGGTCCGGCCCACGGGCTTCTTCCGGCAGAAGGCCCGGACCGTGCGCGAGGTTTGCAGGTTCCTGGTGGAGGAGCACGGCGGCGAGGTGCCGGCCAACCTGGAGGCGCTGACGAAGACGCCCGGCGTCGGGCGCAAGACGGCGAACGTCGTGCTGGCGGGCGCGTTCGGGCGGCAGGCCGTCGCCGTGGACACGCACGTCAAGCGCGTCGCCGCGCGGCTGGGCCTGGCGGTGGAAAAGCTGCCGGACAGGATCGAAGCCGAGCTTTGCGCTATCATCCCCGAACGCCGCTGGAGCCGCGCCACCCTCCTGCTGGGAACGCACGGACGCCGCATCTGCACCGCGAGGAAGCCGGACCACGAGAGCTGTCCGGTCAGGGACCTGTGCGACTTCTACCGGACGAACGTCGCCGACTGACGGAGGCCCGCGCATGGCCGTATCCAGGACCACCGGCAGCGCGCTGAAGCGCTATCGCATCACCGTGCGCGGCCGCGTGCAGGGCGTGGGCTTCCGCCCCACGCTCTACCGGGCGCTGACGGCGCGGGGGTGCGGCGGCAGCATCCGGAACACGCCCGAGGGGGTGGTCATCGAGGCCGAGGCGCCGGAGGACGTCCTGCGCGCCGTCGTCCGGGACCTGCCCGAGATCATCCCGGCCCGGGCGCGCGTGGACGAGACGTTTGTGACCGAGGTCGAGCCGCAGGGCGAAGCGGCGTTCCGCATCGTGCGCAGCTCTTCCGACGGGCGCAGCCTGCTGCCCATCCCGCCGGACCTGGCCACGTGCGACGAGTGCAGGGAGGAACTGCGCGACCCGGTGAACCGGCGGCGCCGATATCCCTTCAACACCTGCACGGCGTGCGGGCCGCGGTTCACCATCGCCCGGGAGGTGCCGTTCGACCGGCAGAGGAACGCCATGGACCGGTTCCCGCCCTGCGCGGAGTGCGACCGGGAATACCGCGAGCCGGCCGACCGGCGCTTCCACGCCCAGACGCTCTCCTGCCCGGCCTGCGGGCCGTCGCTGCGGTTCCTGGACATGGACGGGACGGAGCTGGACGAGCCGCTCGAAAGGACGAGCCGGATGCTCCGGGAGGGGGCGATCCTGGCGATCAAGGGCGTCGGCGGGTTCCACCTGGCCTGCGACGCGACCCGGCAGGACGTGGTCGAGGAGGTCCGCCGGCGCAAGAAACGCCCGGCCAAGCCGTTCGCCGTCATGGTCCCCGACGCGGTCGCGTGCAGGCGGTTCTGCGAGGTGTCGGACTTCGAGGAGGAGCTTCTCTCCTCGGAACAGGCGCCGGTCGTCCTGCTGCGAAAGAGGCCCGACTGCGCCGCAGCCGAGGCCGTGGCGCCGGGGCTCGCCCACCTGGGCGTGATGCTGCCCTACACGCCGCTGCACGCGATGCTGTTCGACGGCGACGGGACGCCGCCCGCCCTCGTAATGACAAGCTGCAACCGGTCCGACGAGCCGATCGCCGTCACGGAGGAGCACGTGCTGTCCGAGCTCGGCGACATCGTGGACGGCGTCCTGACGCACGACCGAGAGATCGTGAACCGTTGCGACGACTCGGTGGTGGCGGCCTTGAACGGAACGCCCCTGCCGATGCGCCGGTCGCGGGGCTACGTGCCCGAACCGATCTCGCTGGGTCGCGACGGCCCCCCGCTGCTGGCGACGGGGGCGATGCTGAAGAACGCGTTCGCCCTGACCAGCGGCCGGCGCGCCTTCCTGTCCCAGCACATCGGGGACGTCTCGGACGCCGACAACGCGGCGCACTTCGCGGCGGCCTTCGGGGACTTCTCGCGCTTGCTGCGGCTGGAGCCGGAGGCCGTCGCGTGCGACCTGCACCCGGACTATCCGACCACGCGCTTCGCCCGCGAACTGAGCGCGGCGCGGGGCCTACCCCTGATGCAGGTGCAGCACCACCACGCGCACGTCGTTTCCTGCCTGGCGGAGAACGGCCGCGAGGACCCGGTCATCGGCGTCAGTTGGGACGGCAGCGGCTACGGCGAGGACGGCGCCGTCTGGGGCGGGGAGTTCATGATCGCCGACAGGCGCACGTACGAGCGCCGCCACCACTTCGCCTACGTCCCCATGCCGGGGGGCGAGCAGGCCGTCTGGCAGCCGACCCGCATGGCCCTGGCGCACCTGGCCGCGGCGCTCGGCCCGCAGGAGGCGACTGCCCGGCTCCGCCCGGCTATGGGCGAGCGCGAATGCGGGCTGGCCCTCCAGGTGATGGACCTGCGGGAGTTCTCGCCGCTCACCTCCAGCGCGGGGCGCCTGTTCGACGCCGTCGCGGCGCTGCTCGGGGTCTGCACGCGGGCGACCTACGAGGGGCAGCCGGCCTGCGAGCTGGAGGCGCGGTGCACGCCCGGCGTCGAAGGGGCCTACCGCTTCGACTACGACAACGAGCGGATCATCCTGGACGAGACGCTGCGCGCGGTCTGCGCCGACCTGGACGCCGGCGCGGGGGCGGGCCTGATCGCGGCCAGGTTCCACAACACCATGGCGGCGGCCATCGTCGAGACCTGCCGGCGGCTCCGCGCAGAGAGCGGCATCGCGACCGTTGCGCTCTCGGGCGGCGTCATGCAGAATCGCACGCTGGTCGGGCGGGTCCTGTCGGACCTGCGGGGCGAAGGCTTCGAGGTCCTGCACCAGACGGTGGTGCCGCCGAACGACGGCGGCATCTGCCTGGGCCAGGCGGCCTGGGCGTTCGCGCGGCTCGAATCCGAAGGCGGGGCGTGAGATGTGCTGGGCGGTGCCGGCGAGGATCGTGAGCATTGACGGCGAACTCGGCAAGGTCGATCTGGCCGGCGCCGTGCGCGAGGTCGGCCTCATGCTGCTCGACGAGCCGCAGGTCGGCCAGTACGTGCTGGTGCACGCCGGGTTCGCCATCCAGAAGGTGGACGAGGAAGAGGCGCAGGAGACGCTGAAGCTCCTGGCCGAGATTTCCGAGGAAACGCAAAGGCTCAGCGCAGAGAGCGCGGAGAACGGAAAGGCAGAATGAACCCAGACAACGGCAAGGGCGGAAAGAAGTCGCTAGTGGCCCGTTCAACCGATAACCTTGCACTCCGGGCCCACCCCCGGCGAGACGCCGGGGGCTACCCATAGGGGTAGGCGGGGCGTCTCGCCCCGCTGCCCGGTTCAGACATAACTCGCAAAACGCAAGGTGACTTCCTCATCAGGCCACTGGAGGACGCATAGACCGCCTTCGTTGGCCGTCGCCGCGGAGGGCAACCAAAACGCCGACGACGAGGACGAGGACGAACAGCGTGACCGTCTTCCCCGGCTGAAGTTGTGGAGCACAAGCGAGGACGAATGGAGTGCGGGCCGTGATGGGAACGGAGCATGGTTGACCCCATTCATCTCGTTTCTGTTCTCTCTGCGTTCTCTGCGTCCTCCGCGCTTAATCTGTGGTTCATGAGAGGCGGCGATGAAGTTCGTTGACGAGTTCCGCGACGCGAAAGCGGCTTCGCAACTGGCCGGGCAGATCCGCCGCGCCGCCGACGGCGCCCCTCCTATGCGCTTCATGGAGGTCTGCGGCGGCCACACGATGGCGATCCACCGCTTCGGCATCCCGCACCTGCTGCCGGGCAACGTCGAGCTCCTGAGCGGCCCCGGCTGCCCCGTCTGCGTGACGCCGACGACCTACATCGACCGGGCCATCGAGCTGGGGAGCGCGCCGGGGGCGGTCCTGACGACCTTCGGCGACCTTTACCGCGTGCCGGGCGCGAGCGGGTCACTGGAGGACACGGCGGTCCGCGGGCTGGACGTGCGGGTCGTCTATTCGCCCCGCGACGCGCTGAAGATCGCGCGCGAGAACGCGGACCGCGAGGTCACGTTCCTGGCCATCGGGTTCGAGACGACCGCGCCGACCGTCGCCGCGACCGTACTGGAAGCCGCCGCAAGCGGCATCGGCAACTTCCGCGTGCTCTCCGGCCACAAGACCATGCCCGAGGCGCTGGGCGCGCTGATGCAGGCGCCGGAGGTTTCGCTGGACGGCTTCCTGCTGCCCGGGCACGTCTCCACCATCACCGGGCCGGAGCCGTACGCGTTCCTGCCGGAGCGCTACGGGACGGCCTGCTGCGTGACCGGGTTCGAGCCGACGGACATCCTCCAGGCCCTCCTTTCCCTGGTGCGTCAGCGCGTGGACGGGCGCCCGACGGTGGACAACCGGTACGCGCGCGCCGTCCGCGCCGGCGGGAACCCGACCGCGCGGGCCGTCACGGCGAAGGTCTTTCGTAAGGCCGATTCGCAGTGGCGCGGGCTCGGCCTGATCGAGGACAGCGGCTTGGCGGTGCGCGCCGAATACGCGCGTTACAGCGTCGAGCCGCCCGACCCCGCGGCGCCGTCCGCCGAGCACGACCGCTGCCGGTGCGCGGAGGTGCTGCGCGGCGTCGCCCGGCCGAGCGACTGCGAGCTGTTCGGCGCGGCCTGCGTGCCCGATTCGCCCATCGGGCCGTGCATGGTCTCCAGCGAGGGCGCCTGCGCCGCGTTCTACAAGTACGGGACGGGACATGAATGAGCAATACGTCAAGCTGGGCCACGGGAGCGGGGGCGTCCTGACGCGCCGGCTCATCGAGGAGACGGTGCTGCGCTTCTTCCCTTCGCCGCACCTGGCCCCCCTGCCGGACAGCGCGTGGCTGGACGTGGACGGCGCCGCCGTGGCCTTCACGACGGACAGCTACGTGGTGGATCCCATCTTCTTCCCCGGCGGCGACATCGGGAAGCTCGCCGTGTTCGGCACGGTGAACGACCTGGCCGTCGTCGGCGCCGTGCCGCGGTTCATTTCCTGCGCACTGATCCTGGAGGAAGGCCTCCCGACGGCGGACCTCGCCGTGGTCCTGGACTCGATGCGCGACGCCGCCGAGGAGGCCGGCGTCGAGGTGGTCACCGGCGACACGAAGGTCCTGCCCCGCGGCAAGGCGGACAGGATGTTCATCAACACCGCCGGGCTCGGCGTGCTGCCCGAGGGCGTCAAGCCGCCCGGTGGACGGCCGGGGTCCGGTGACGCTATCATAGTCAGCGGCCCGGTGGGCGACCACGGGGCGGCCGTCCTGTCGCGGAGGGAGGGCCTGAACCTGGAGAGCTCGATACTGAGCGATTGCGCGCCCCTGACGGAGGTAGCGCAGACGGTGTTGCGGAGCGCCGGCCGCGTCGAGTTCATGCGGGACCTGACGCGCGGCGGCCTGGCCACCGTGCTGAACGAGGCGACCGGCGCGGGCCGGCCCGGCCTCCTGCTGGAAGAGAAGCGGATACCGGTCCGCCAGGGCGTGCGCGCCATCTGCGAGCTGCTCGGGCTGGACCCGCTGTACCTCGCCTGTGAGGGACGCCTGGCCGCCATCGTCGATGCGGACAGCGCGCCGGCCGTCCTCGAGGCGCTCCGCGCGGTGGTGGACGCCGAGGAGAGCCGACAGATCGGGCACGTCTCAGGCAGGTACGAAGGAAAGGTGGCGCTGCAAACGGAACTGGGCACGCGGCGACTGCTCCAGATGCTCAGCGGCGAGCAGTTGCCCAGGATTTGCTGAACGAGGGGAAGGCGCCCGTGGAAGAGAGCGAGATCGAGAGCCAGTTGGCCGAGAGGCTGGAAGAACACGGGCAGGAACACGCGCTGCGGTGGCTGCCCCAGCTCAACGAAGCGCAGCGGCGTCACCTTATGGAGCAGCTCGTCGCGATCGACTACGAGCGGCTCGACGAGTTCAGGGAGCTTGTCCAGGTCCCGCCGACGGTTACGTCGTTCCTGGGCATCGAGCCGGCCCCCGTCGAGCGACTGCCCGTCACCGATGGGCAGACGCAAAGGGACCAGACGATCCGGCAGTTGGGCGCGCAGGCGCTCGAGGCCGACCGCGTCGCGGCCCTCACCGTCGCCGGCGGCCAGGGAACCCGCCTGCGATACGATCATCCGAAGGGCATGTATCCCGTCAGCCCCATACGCGGCAAGAGCCTCTTCGAGCTCTTCGCGGAGCAGATACTGGCGGCCCGCCAGCGCTACGGCTGCGGGATGCCCTGGCTCATAATGACCAGCTACACCAACGACGACGAGACGCGCCACTTCTTCAGCGAGAACGACTTCTTCGGCCTCGGCGAGGATATGGTCCACTTCTTTATCCAGCAGCGCAACCCCATCCTGGACGCCGGGGGCCGCCTGCTGCGGGCCGAGCCGGACGCGCTCCTGCTCGGGCCGGACGGACACGGCGGCACCTTCGAAGCCCTGGGCAAGAGCAGACTCCTGGACGTGCTCCGCCAGGGCGGATGGGACCTGATGACCTACTTCCAGGTGGACAACCCGCTGGTCACCGTGGCGGACGAGCGCTTCATCGGCCATCACCTGAACAAGGACGCCGACTTCTCCTGCAAGGTCGTCCCCAAGCGGGACCCCGAGGAAGGGCTCGGACTCGCCGTCCTGCGCGGCGGCAGGCCGATCGTCATCGAGTACGTGGACGTGCCGCCGCCGGTCGCCGCCGAACGGTTGGCCAACGGCACGCTGCGCTACCTGTTCGGCAGCATCGCCATCCACGTCATGGACGTCCCCTTCGCGGAACGCCTTCTGGGCCGCAAGGACTCCCTGCCCTGGCACCTGGCCAAGAAGCAGTACGAGATAGTCAACGAGGAGGGCCAGAAAGTCCTGTCGCCGAAGGGCGCCTGTCACAAATTCGAGCGCTTCGTCTTCGACGCGCTGGCCATGGCGGACGAATGCGCCTTCGTCGAGGTGCAGCGGCAGACGCAGTTCGCCCCCGTCAAGAACGCCGAAGGCGAGGACAGCCCGGCCAGCGCCCGCCATTTCATGCAGCTCATGTGGATACAGTGGCTCCAGGCAGCCGGGGCCGACGTCCAGATGCCGAAGAACCTGGACGAGCCGCTCATCGAGATCAGCCCGCTGTTCGCCAGCACCGCCGAGCAGCTCAAGGAACGCATCGAGCCCGGCTGGAAGCCGTCATTCCCCCTGGTCCTGGAGCCCTGACCGTGGACCGCCCCCAAACCAGGCCCGCGTTCGTCTATCGCCCCGGCTACTACTGCGACATCGGGGACCACGTCTTCAGGACCGACAAGTACGGCCTCCTCTACGAGAAGATGCTCGAGACGGGGCTGGCCGAGCCGGGCGATTTCATCCATCCCGAGCCCGCAACCCGGGCCGACCTGGAACTCGTCCACACGCCGGCCTACCTCGACGACCTGCTGAGCTGCCGCCGCACGATGCGCACCGCCTCCAGCGAGATGCCCATCTCCGCGCAGATCGTCGAGGCGTTCGTCCTGGGCGCCGGAGGCACCATGCTGGCCTGCCGGACCGCCGTCACCCGCCGCACCTTCGCCATGAACCTGGCCGGCGGGTTCCACCACGCCTTCCCCGACTGGGCCGAGGGGTTCTGCTACGTCAACGACGTCGCCATCGGCGTGGCCCGGCTGCGCGGCGACGGCCTTGTCCGCCGGGCGATGGTCGTTGACTGCGACCTGCACCAGGGCAACGGCACGGCGTACGTCTTCCGCAACGAGCCGGACGTGTTCACGTTCAGCATCCACCAGCAGAACAACTATCCCATCAAGCGCCAGAGCGACCTGGACGTCGGCCTGCCCGACCTGTGCAGCGGCGAAGAATACCTGCGGGAACTCGGGGACAACCTGCTGCCCGCCATGGACGAGCACGGGCCGGAGTTCGTCCTCTACGTCGCCGGCGCCGACCCCTACAAGGGGGACATGCTCGGCGGGCTCATGCTGGAGATGGAGGACCTGGCGGAGCGCGACCGCATCATCCTCGGCGCGTGCGCCGAGCGCGGGATACCGGCCGCCGTCGTGCTCGCGGGCGGCTACGCTCCGCAGGTCCAGGACACCGTCCGCATCCACTACGGGACGGCCGCCGCGCTGTGCGGGCTCTGCGACACACTTTCGGCCGCCGCCGGTGAGTGAAAAGCCATCCAGGAAGTCCGTCGTCCGGCTCGCGCGCGGGGCGCTCGACGCGCTGCTGGACTGGTTCTACCCGCGCCACTGCTACCATTGCGGCGCGTCGCTGAACGAGTCCGCGCTCCGCCTGCTCTGCCACGACTGCCTGCGCGCACTTGCGGACGGGCGCATCGCAGGGCCCGTCTGCGACGTGTGCGGCCTGCCCCTGGAGGGCGAGCCGGCGCCCGGGACGCTCTGCATCACGTGCAGGACCCAGCGGCGCTACTTCGACCGGGCGCGCGCCCTCTTCGCCTACGCGGGCCCCGCGGCGTCCGTCATCAAGAGCTTCAAGTTCGACGGGGACTTCTTCCTGGGGCCGCGTTTCCTGCGGGGCGCGCTCGCGCTGGGGTGGCTTCCCGGGGACATTGCTCCGCCGTCGGCCGTCCTGCCCGTGCCGCTGCACCCCCGCCGCCGCCGCGAGCGCGGCTACGACCAGGCGCTCCTGCTCGCGCGCGCGCTCGCCCGTCACTTCGGCCGCCCCCTGCTCGGGCGCGCGCTCGTCAGGACGCGCTACACCACGCAGCAGGTCGGCCTGTCCATGGGGCGACGGCACGACAACGTGCGCGGCGCGTTCTCCGTGCGCAGGCCGGGCGCCATCAGCGGCGAGAGTCTGCTGCTGGTTGACGACGTGATGACCACGGGGGCCACCGTCGAGGAGTGCGCCAAAGCCTTGAGAAAGGCCGGCGCGGCGGAGGTGCAGGTCTTCACCCTCGCCCGCACGGCGCCGTGACGGCAGAACCTAGTTGACAGTTGCCAGTTGAGAGTTAACGACGCGCGCTGCAGCACTCGTCCTCGTCGCTTGCCCGGCGTAGCCCTGGCGAAGCCGGGTCGTCCTCGTCCTCGCTTGCCCTCCAAAGCTCTGCGGAAAGAACGGCGTCAGTCGCGCAGGAGCCACTTCAGGGCCTCTTCGACCTCCGCCAGGTCCACGTCGGTGTCGGTGCAGGGGCCGTGGGGTCGCACGTTGATGATGCCGAGGCCGGGCTTGGGGAACATGCCGAACATGCCCTCCTGCAGCTCCTTCTCGCAGGCGATGGCCAGGACGGCCTTGACGCGGTCCTGTTGGGCCAGCTCCAACGCCAGCCGCCCCCCGGTGGCCACGGCGCACCGGACGCCGTACTTCTCGCCCAGCTCGATGAGGTCTTTCACCTTGCACCGCCCGCAGCGCCGGCACTCGTTGATGTCGTTGGTAATCTTCTGCGGGCAGTCGCTGCGCTGAAGGCAGGACGGCGTCAGGATGAGAAGCTCCTCCGGCTTGCAGCGGGTGCGCCGCAGGCGCGTCAGGAGGTTGAATGCTTTGACGACTCGCCGGCCCATGCCGTGTCCTCGCGTTACCCGACGCCCGTTCGTTTCAGGATCAGTGGAATCTGTCCCCGGGCTGGACGCGGTGCCCGTGGATGAAGTCGGCGGCCGTCATCGCGCGGCTGCCGGCCGGTTTGAGTTCGAGTATGCGGACGGCTCCCTGGCCGGCCTGAACGACCAGGCCGTCCTCGTCGCTCGCACACAGGACCGTGCCGGGCTCGCCTCCCCGGCCGCATGGGCCGGCCTCCTCGACGCGCAGCAGGGCGACGCAGACGCTGCCCTCGGCGCAGTGCAGGTCGCTGTAAGCGCCCGGCCAGGGGTTGAGGCCGCGCACGCGGCAGCCGAGATCCCTCGCACTCAGGGACCACTCGATGCGCCCGTCTCCCTTGGTCAGCTTGCGGGCGAAGAACCCCGCCTCCCGGGGCTGAGGCCGGCCGGGCATCTCCTCGCCGGCCGCCATGCGGTCGACGACGTCCACGACCGCCTCCGCCGCGACGGCCGCCAGCCGGTCGTGCAGCTCGCCCGCCGTCTCGTCCGGGGCAATCTCCACCTGCCGGCTCGCCAGGATCGGCCCGGCGTCAAGCTGCGGTTCCACGCGGATGATGCTGACCCCGGTGACCCGTTCGCCGCGGATGACGGCCCAGTTTACCGGCGCCGCGCCGCGGTAGTCCGGCAGCAGGGAGGCGTGGGCGTTGATGAACCCGCGTTCGGTCACCGAGAGCAGTCCCGGGCTGAGTATCTCGCCGTAGGCGACGACGACGCCCAGCTCAGCGTTCACGCCGCGCAGCATCTGGACGGACTCGGGCGCGTTCGCGCTCTCCGGCTGGAACACCTCCAGGCCCAACGCCAGGGCCGCCTGCTTGACGGCTGTGGGGGCCGGATGCCTGCCGCGCCCGCGGGACCGGTCCGGCTGCGTGACGACCAGCGCGACCACGTGGCCGGCGGCGCTCAAGGCCCGCAGACTCGGCACGGCGAAGTCCGGGCTGCCGAGAAAGAGCAGTCTCAAACCGTTTACCTCCAGCGCGGCGTTCACGGCCGTTGGGGCGAGTCGGCGCGCCATTCCTGTTCGAGGCGCTTCAGTTGGTCGCGCAGGGCTATCAGTTTCGTGGGGGGCAGCCTGTCGATGAACAGCACGCCGTTCAGGTGGTCCAGTTCGTGCTGCCAGGCGCGCGCGGCCAGGTCCTCTGCCGCTATCTCGAAGCGCTGGCCGTCGAGCGTGTAGGCGACGACGACGATCTTCTGCGCCCGTTCGACGACGGCGCGCAGGCCCGGCAGGCTCAGGCAGCCCTCTTCCTCCTCCTGGCGGCCCTGGCGCTCGATGATGCGTGGGTTCAGGAAGATCCGCTCTCCCTCCCGCGACTGCTCCGTGTCCAGGGTTACGATCTGGTCGGTGCGCCCTATCTGCGGGCCGGCCAGCCCCACGCCGTCGGCCACGTACATGAACTCCAGCATCTCGTGGGCCTCGGCAACGAGGCGGTCGTCCACCTGCTCAACCGGGCGGCACCGTCTCCTGAGAATCCGGTCCGGGTAGACCTTTATCTCCATCTCCCATTTCCCCGGCTCGAAGCACGCAAGAGCGAACCTGTACAGGTTAGCAGAAAACGGGGCTTGCCGAAAGCGCCGGGGGCTCCGGACGCCGGCCGGGGGTGCCTCGCCGGCGGCTCAGGCGGGGTGACAGACGCGGTCCAAGACGGTCCGGACGAACTCCTCGTCCACCGGTGCGGGGTTTGCCTTCGCGGAGCCGCTGCTGACGGCGTAGTCGACGGTGCGCTGCTGCCACACCGCGTCGGGCTCCGGGCCGAGCGTGCGGGGCAGGTCAAGCCGCTCCAACATGCCGTCGATAATGCGAAGGGGATCGCCGCCCAGGGCCTCGCGCAGCGCCTCGTACTTGCCGGGGGCGGCCGGGCGGTTCAGCTCGAGCACGGGCGGCATCAGCGCCGCGCAGACGACTCCGTGGGGCAGGTCGAAGCAGAGGCCCAGCGGGTGAGCCAGTCCGTGCACGGCACCCAGGCGCGCGCTGCCCAACGCCAGGCCTGCCATGTAGCTGCCCGCCGCCATGGCGGAGCGGGCCTCCCGGTCGGACCCGTCCTCGAAGGCCGTCGGAAGGGCGCCAACGATGAGCCGCACGGCGCCCAGGGACAGGGCCTCGGTCGCAGGTACGGCGTGGACGGAGAAAAACGATTCGATGGCCTGAACCAATGCGTCCATGCCGGCGGCTGCCGTCACGCGGGGCGGGCAGCTCAACGTGAGCTGCGGGTCCGTGACGGAGACCGTCGGCATCACGCCGTCGCCGCGGATGCTCTTCTTCACGCCCTTGTCGGCATCGACGATGACGCCGTTGCGGGTGACCTCGGCGCCGGTGCCGGAGGTCGTGGCGACGGCGACGTGGGGCAGGCCGGCCCGGGTGATGGGGCGCCCTGCCAGGAAGAGGGCGGCCGGTGCGTCCTCGTGCGCCAGGGCGGCTGCGACCTTGCCGACGTCCATCGCGCTGCCGCCGCCGGCTTCCACGACCAGGTCGCACCGGTGCTCGCGCACGTGCCGGCGGGCGGCGTCGACGGCGTCCAGTTCCGGCTCAGGAGGCACCTCCTCGAACAGGACCGTCTCGACGCCCGACGCGCCCAGCAGGCCGACGAGCCGGTCCGTGATACCCGCCTCGCGCAGGGCGTTCCGGCCAGTGACGAGCAGCGCCCGTGAGCCCAGGGCGGCCGCTTCCTGCCCCAGGACCTCGACCGCACCCCAGCCGACCTGCGAGGCGCCGGGGAAGTTCAGTCGCAGCAGCGATCCCACACCGCCCCCCTTCCGGTCAGACGGCCATCTCGTCCGGCTCCTGCGGCTCGGACGGCTCCTCGGCGGCCGGCGCGCCCCCCGCCCCCAGCACCACCAACTCAATGCCCGCCTGATCGAGCATTTGCCGGGCGAAGGAATCCGGGTACGGCAGCGCCGCGACGACGCGGACGATGCCCGTGTTGATTATCATCTTCGAGCAGAGGCTGCACGGCACGTGGGTGCTGTAAAGCGTCGCTCCCGCCATGCGGACGCCGTGGCGAGCGCCCTGGATGAGGGCGTTCATCTCCGCGTGGAGCCCGCGGCACAGCTCGTGTCTCTCGCCGCTGGGCACGCGGAGTTGGTCCCTCAGGCAGCCGACGTCCTCGCAATGGGGCAGCCCGCTCGGCGCGCCGTTGTAGCCCGTGGCGAGGATCCTCTTGCTCAGCACGACGACGGCGCCGACCTGGCGCCGCAGGCACGTGGAGCGCTTCGCCACCTCGTGCGCGATCCGCATGAAGTACTCGTCCCAACTCGGCCGTTCTTGTCGGTCTTGCGATTGCATCCGGCCCGCTAGTCCTCCTTCAGGTGTGCGGCGATCTTGTCGGCGTCGGGCTCCCGGATGATCCCCTTCTCGGTGACGATGGCGGAGACGTGCTCCGCGGGCGTCACGTCGAAGGCCGGGCTGTAGACGTCCGTCCCGAGCGGGGCGATCTCGCGGTCGCCCCAGCGGGTCACCTCCTCCGGGTCGCGCTGCTCGATGGGTATCCCGCTGCCGTCCCTGAGCGACAGGTCGAACGTGGACGCCGGCGCGGCGACGTAGAACGGGATGCCGTGGTGCCGCGCCAGGACGCTCAGGCCGTACGTGCCGACCTTGTTGGCCACGTCCCCGTTGGCGGCTATCCTGTCCGCGCCGACCATGACGGCGTTGATCCTGCCCTCGCGCATGACCTGCGCGGCGGCGCTGTCGCAGATGAGCGTGACCGGGATGCACGCCTGCTGCAACTCCCAGGTGGTGAGCCGCGCCCCCTGGAGGAGCGGGCGGGTCTCATCGGCGAAGGCGGCGACGCGCTTGCCCTGCTCGGCGGCGGCGAAGAGCACGCCCAGGGCCGTGCCGTAGTCGGCCGTCGCCAGGCCGCCTGCGTTGCAGTGCGTCAGCACCGTGTCCCCGTCACGCAGGAGCGCCGCGCCGTTCGCGCCGATCCGGCGGCAAACCTCCCGGTCCTCCTGGAGGATGCGCTTTGCCTCCTCGAGCAGCCGTTCCTTCAGCGCCGGGACGGGCAGGTCGGCGCTCTGCCGCGCCGCGCGCTCCATCCGGTCCAACGCCCAGAACAGGTTCACGGCGGTGGGCCGGCTGCCGGCCAGGTAGTCCTTGACCTCCCGCAGGTCGGCCATGAAGGCGTCGAAGGAGTCCGCCCCCGAGCCGCGCACGCCGAGCACAAGGCCCATCGCGGCGGCGATGCCGATGGCCGGCGCCCCGCGGACGCGCAGCGTGCGGATCGCCTCCCAGACCTGCTCCGGCGTCTCGCAGCGGACGTAGGTCAGCTCCCCGGGCAGTCGCGTCTGATCAATCAACTCGACGTGCCCGTCCAGCCCGCCCGTCCAGGTGATAGTCACCACCGGCATTTCCGTAACCCATCAGGCGCCGAACTTGTCCAGCAGCCCCGCGTTGGCCAGCATGAGGGGCATCAGGTACATAGCGTGGAAGACGCCCAGGCTGCCGCCGTCACAACTGCGCTCGCTGAACGCCATGACGCCGTCCGCGCCGCACCGCGGCGAGTGGAGGAGCAGCGGCACGGGGTGCCAGCTGTGCAGCGCCATCGGGCACGGCGTGGAGTGGTCCCCGGTCACCACCAGGACCTCCGGGTCGCCCTGCAGCAGCATCGGCAGCTTCTCGTCCACGGCCTCGATGGTCTCCACCTTGCGCGCGTGGTTGCCGTCCTCCCCGGCTTCGTCCGTGCCCTTGACGTGGATGAAGAAGTAGTCGTAGTCCTCGCGATTGTCGAGATAGGTGCGGAATTCATCCTCCACCGACTGGCCCGTGTCGAGCAGGTCCATGCCGACCAGGCTGGCCAGGCCGCGATACATCGGGTACGTGGCGATGGCGGCGCACCGGAGGCCGAAGCGCTCCTGAACGCTCGCGACGTCCGGCGGACCGGAGACGCCGCGCATGAGTATGCCGTTTATCGGCTCGCCGCCCGCCAGGATCTCGAGCGCCTTGCCCTGGAACGCGTTGACGACCTCGGCCGTCTTGCGCGCGGCGTCGGTCTCGGGCTTCGCCTCCTGTATCGGCTCGTCATTCTCGTGCGGGTCTGTGTCCGTGACGCCGCCGGCCAGGCCGGGGCCGCGGAAGATGACGCCGAAGCGATGCCCCTTGCCCGCTTTCATGAGCAGCTCCACGTCCTCGATGGCGGAGGTATTCTCCCGGAGCAGCGCGACCTTCTCGGCGCTGACCTCGGTGGCGGGTCTGCCGGCGCGCCGGTCGGTGACGACGCCGTCCCGGACGGTGCAGAAGTTGGCGCGCGCGGCCATGTCGCCCGCTCGGAGCTCCATGCCCATGCCGACCACCTCCAGCACGCCGCGTCCGATCTCGACGCGGCGCGGGTCGTAGCCGAACAGGCCGAGGTGCGCCGGCCCGCTGCCCGGCGTTATCCCGTAATCGACCGGGATTATGCGCCCCAGGGCGCTCTGCGAAGCCAGCCTGTTCAGGTTCGGGCACTGCGCCTCCTCCAGCGGCGTCCGGTAGCCGTTGTCCGGGTGCCGGATGTCCCCCACCCCGTCCAGGACCAACAGGACGAGCTTCTTGCCGCCTTCGGCGATCTCTTTCCTCTTGGCCAGCCCTTCCGCGATCTCCACTGCGTCCATTAGCGTTCGGTCTCCGTGCCGGGCGAAGTGATTGAGATGCCAATATAAACGCGCCCGCGTGGGTTGTCAAAGACGACCCCCGCCGAGGCATTTGCGTTGTGCCCTTGTCCGCTGGCAGGAGGGGATCAACAGGGCCCTCATCGGACGGGCAACGCGCCATTGCGAGGCCCCGCA
>CAZQEQ010000022.1:0-28107 GCA_964592385.1 uncultured candidatus Brocadiaceae bacterium
TTCGGCGCGGAGCACTCGGGGCATTATATGTTCCGCGACTTCTGGTGCTCCGACAGCGGAATGATGGCCGGGCTGCTGATGCTGGAGATAGCGGCCGAGCTTCACGGCCAGGGCAAGCCGCTGTCCTCCGTGCTGGAGGAGCCGCGGAGCCGCTACGCCGAGTCGGGCGAGATAAACTTCCAGTTGCCCGCCGACCTCCCCGGCGAAGAGGTCATCCGGCAGGCCACGCGCAAGTTCGCCGACGAGATCGAACGCATCTACGTCGTCGTGGACGACCGCTGCCGGCTGGTGGACTCCTACCCGCCGCAAGGAATGAAACTGAGCGTCGCCGACGTGCGCGCCGAGGCGCGGGACTGGTGGTTCTGCATGCGCAAGAGCGGCACCGAAGCCGGCGCCGGCGACCTGCTGCGTCTCTACGTCGAGGCCTGCGGCGACCGCGCCCTGATGGAAGAGAAACGGGACGCGCTGGTCGAACTGGTCGGCGCCGACCTGCGCGTCTGAACCGCCGTCTTCCGGGTAGCCCCCGGCGTCTTCCGGGTAGCCCCCGGCGTCTTCCGGGTAGCCCCCGGCGTCTCGCCGGGGGGCGCGAGGGCAGCATGAAGGAGATACTCTCCAGCGCCTGGCGGAGGCTGGCCCGCCTGTTCCGCCCGGGCAAGGGCACCGGCCTCACCAGGACCCAGGTAGGAAGCCGCGGCGAACGCGCAGCCGCCCGGCACCTGGAAGCCAAGGGCTACCGAATCCTGGAGAGGAACTTCCGCGTCACCCAGGGCGAGATCGACCTGGTCGCCTTCCGCGACGGCGTGGTCGCCTTCGTCGAGGTCCGCGCGCAGACCGAACCGGGGATGATCGACCCCGTCCGCACGATCACCCGCCGCAAGCAGCGGCGCGTCATCAAGGCCGCACAGCGTTACTGCGTGCTGCGGGACGTGCAGAGGGACGGCCTCAGCACGCGCTTTGACGTCGTCACCGTCCTGCTGGACGCCGGCGGCCGGGCATCATCCGTCCGCCACATCGAGGACGCCTTCCAGGTCTCGACCAGGGCGTTCTAGGCACCTTCAAGATCGAGATTGCGGGTTCATGTGCCAATCGTTCTCGTCCTCCTCCTCGTTCTCGTCCTCCCCGGCATGGGCAGAGCATCGAGGACGACGACGAGGACGATTACGAGCACCAGTCCCACATCAATGCATGGCCTGGAGGTCGCGTCGCACTTGACAATGCGCCCGGACTGCTGCGATAGTACCGTGATTCGCGCAGTTCCATGATCGCGCCGGAGGCCCGATGGCCGATAAAGACGATCTGCCGGACCTGTACCCCAAGCGCAAGCTGCTCTTCGGCGCCAGGACGCCCCCCGAGAGGCTGCGCGAGACGGGCCAGCGCTTCATGGAGGCCGGCCGCTACGACGACGCGCTCGAGTTCTTCCAGCGCGCCGACGCGAAGGAGCTGACGCGCAAGGTGGCCCGCATCGCGATGGAAACCGGCAACACGCCCCTCTACATGCGGGCCAAGAGGGTGCTGCGCGAGGCGACCTCCGAGCAGGAATGGACCCAGATCGCCCGGGCCGCCGAGAGGGCCGGGCTGCACAGCGCCGCCTTCCTCGCCCACAAGCAGGCGGGCCACGAAGAGGAAGCGGAGCGCCTGCGCCGGCTCATCCCGGGCGCCGCCGTGCCGGAACCCGAAGAGCCCGTCCACGCCGCCGACGAAGCCGACCCGGACGGCGGGGAAACCTGATCCCACTCTCGCCCCGCCCCGGTGAGTTGACACGAAGGCCGGCATAGTGTACACTTCATGTGTGCACTTTACCGGAGGCGTCCCAGGCCATGAAGGCGTCCATCGTTGACCTCAGACGCAAGATGAGCGACGTGCTCCGCGCACTGGCGCGCGGCGAGCGCGTGACGATCCTCTACCGCGGCAAGGAAAAGGCCGTCATGCATCCCACCGCAACGTCCGCAACGTCCGACATGCGCGCCTCGCAGCACGCGGCCTTCGGCATGTGGAGGAACCGCGACGACATGGAGGACGTCGGCGAGGCGGTCCGCCGCATCAGGAAGGGACGCGCCGATGCTGTTTGACACCGACGTCCTGGTGTGGGCCTTCAGGGGGAACGAAAAGGCCGCGAAGCTGATCGACGCTTCGCCGGAGAGGTCCGTCTCCGTCGTCACCTACATGGGACTGCTCCAGGGAGCCCGTGACAAGAAGGAAGTAAAGGCGATAAAGAGCTTCCTGGCCGACCTGGGCTTCGAGATGCTGCCGCTGACCGAGAACGTCGGCCACCGCGCGGCCATCTACATGGAGCAGCACGCCCTGAAGACGGCCCTGTGCATGGGCGACGCCCTGGTCGCCGCCACGGCAGTCGAGGGCGGCCTGACCCTCTGCACGGCGAACCGGAAGCACTACCGCCCCATCGAGGAGCTTGAACTCAATATCTTCCGGCCCTGACCTCGGCGCCGCGTCAACCGCCCCCCTGTCACGTGCGCGGCCGAGACGGCCGCGCTACCCAAGAAGTGCGCAGGCGGGGCGGGTCTCGGCGCGTAAACGTCTCGCGCCGGAACCGTGGGAGACCTATGTTACTCCTCTCGGTCCGCCCGCCCTACCGACCGCCGCGCTGGCGCTGCTGCCATTCGTAGATGGACGGCACGGCCGGCGCGGGCCTCGGCGCGTCCCCGAGGGGCAGCGCCTCGTTGCCTTCCAGCACGGCCGGTCTCCCGACGCCGGGCGCGAAGCGGCCGTTCCCCCCGTAGAGCCTGTTGCCGACGATCTCGGCCCCCGTGCAGTCCGGCGTGGCGAGCAGGACCATCGGCGAGACGCCGTCCCTGAGGACGAAGACGTTCCCTCCGATCGTGTGGTCGAAGCTGGCGGTCTTGGCGAACACCCCCGGCCCGCTTCCCACGACGAAGCGGCTGTGCAGGATCATCCAGCCCTCGTTCATGCCGCCCATCCAGAGGCCGGCCTTGGGAGAGGTGACGTCGCAGTTATAGACGACGTTGCGCGGCCCGTTCGGCCCGTGCGCCTCGTCCTCCGGGGGCGACGCCCACATGCCGTAGCCGTAGCTGCCGTGGCTGGCGACCGACTCGATGACGCACTGCTCGAACAGGTTCTCGTTCGTCCATCCCGAGTGCCACTGGCCGTCGCTCTCGTGGAAGACGCCGCGACGGACGACGCACCCGCTGGCGGCCCACTGGAACAGCGGCGCGTGCCGCAGGCTGAACGTCTCCACGTCCTCCATCAGGCAGTCCCAGGACTGCTCCCAGCCCGTGTAGGCCGTCCCGCCGCCGCCCTTGAACCACGCGTCGTCGAAGACGCAGCCGCGTATCTCGCACCACTTGGCGTTCGAGCCGTAAACGGGGAACCGGCCGCACTTTCGCACGGTCACCCCCCGCGCCCAGCAGTCCCAGGCGTGCGAGAACATCACGGACGAGATCCACAGGTCCTCCGTCTGCTCGACGTAGAGGTCCTCGACGCCGCAGCGCCGGATGGGGACGACCTTCTGGACGTACGAGCCGTCCACGACGGGGAACTCGATCCGCAGCGGCTGGTTGACCGTGACCTCGTTGCTGCTGACCCCCTCGACCACCATCTCGTATCGCCGGTAGATCCCCCAGCGGCAGGCGTTCTTCGTGAGCACCTTCCACCGCTCGGTCGCCGGGCCGTTGATCTGAATGCAGTCGCCCGGCGAGAGCCCTTCGACGCTCTTCAGGGCGAGCCGCGTGTCGCCGCGCCGGCCGTCGCGCGCGAGCGCCAGCCTGGGGCCGGTCCAGCCCGGCCCGTCGAAGAGTATCGCCGCCCTGGAACTGGCCGCCGGCCGCTCCTCGCGGTGCGACGCGTCCAGCACGACCGGCATCGCGCAAGTGAGCCTCGTCCCGTCGGCATACTCCCCCACGCCCCTCAACGTGTGCGGCCCGTCGGGGACCTTGCCGAGGACGGACCTGCCCGTGACGGCCATGTTGAACGTATTGCCTGAGTGCTGGCTGCGCGACCACGTCCCGACGACGGCGTCGTCCACGGCGATATGCATCCGCACAAGGCCGGCGGGCCGGCAGTGCAACTCCAGCCGCGTCTCGGGCCCCACGCGGCCGCCGGCGGGCGGCGTGTAGAACGCGATGCCCTCGGGCGGAAGGGCGTAGCGGAAGATGAGCCGCGTCCTACCCGCGCCCCGGCCGCGGATGACCACGCCGTCGTGCCGGACGGTCACCGGGAGGTCCAGGTAATAGGTCCCCTCGCCGAGCAGGACGGCCCCCCCGCCCTTCTCGCCGACGGCGCGGCAGGCCGCGTCCAGGGCGGCCGAGTCGTCCGCGTCGTCGTCCGGCCGCGCCCCGAAGTCCTCGATCCGCGCCGAAGCGGCCACTTCCGGTATTCCGCCCTGCACGCCCGTCATCGTCCAGTTGGGATAGACCAGCCCGTCCGGGCCGACCACGTCGGCGGCCGTCAGGCGATCCGTCTCGTGCGGCTTGATCTTGTACTGCCCTTCCCACGGCGGTTCGGTCACGCCGCCGACGTTGACGAAGGACAGGTCGTCCAGGTATGCCTCGACGCGGGCGGCGTTGTAACTGTGAATCCAGAGTTCCAGGTACGCCGCGTCCTCCGTCGTGAAGAACGGCAGCGCGAACCCCCGCCATTCTTTCTCGTCGCCGCCGAGCCCCCGCACGTGCGACTCGCCCGAGAGCAGCGTCCCGTCCCGGTCGAGGACGCGCACGTACATGCCCAGGCCGGACCCGGAGACCGGGAATACCTTCCCCCGCAGCTCGAAGGCCCCCGCGCCCTGAACGGGCACCCGCGTCGCCGCGACGCTGGATCCCTTCTGCGGATCGTTGTCGAGCACCCTCAGCGACAGGCGCCCGCTCGCCGCCCTCCCCTGCGAGAGTGCCGAGATTCCCTCGCCGGCCGGGATGCGCCATCCCTCCAGCCCCTGCTCGAACCCGCCGTTCGGGATGGGCAGGACCTCTTCCCGCTCCGCGCCGGCGCACGCGAGCGCCGCGCAGATGAGGCCCGCCGGGAACAGCCACCCACGCATCCGTCCCATCGTCCGCTCCCTTGCAGAGGCACGCAGTGCGGCTCCATTCTACCCGGGCCGTCCCGGCCCGCCAGGGCAAAAACGCGAGTCCATTGACGCGCCGTGTTCCCCCTGTTATACAGGCCGCCCGCGCAAGGGAACTTTCCCCAGACAGGAGGTGTCTCAGGATGGCGAGGATACCGATCGGGCTCCAGCTTTACTCGGTCCGCAAGGACTGCGCCGAGGACCTGCCGGGCGTGCTGAAGGCCGTCGCCGAGATGGGTTACGACGGCGTGGAGTTCGCGGGCTACTACGATTACAGCGCCGCTGACCTGAAGCGTATGCTCGATGACGTGGGGCTGGAGGTGGCCGGCACGCACATCGGCCTCCCGACGCTGCTGGGCGACGAGCTGGCGGGGACGGTCGAGTTCAACCGCACGCTGGGCAACCGCTTCCTCATCGTGCCCGGGCTGGCCGAGGAGCGGCGCAACTCCAGGGAGGCCTGGCGCCAGACCGCCGAGATTTTCAGCGAACTGGCCGAGAAGGTCGAGCCGGAAGGCATGCTCGTCGGCTATCACAACCATCACATCGAGTTCCAGCCGATGGACGGCGAGCTGCCCTGGGACACGTTTTTCGGCAACGCCTCGCCGAAGGTCGTGATGCAGCTCGACACCGGCAACGCGGTACACGGCGGCGGCGACCCGATCCCCTTCGTCGAGCGGTATCCGGGCCGGGCGATCACCGTCCATCTGAAAGAATACTCCGCCACGAACGACAAGGCCCTGATCGGCGAGGGCGAGACCGCCTGGGAAGAGCTTTTCCGGCTCTGCGAGACGGTGGGCGGGACCGAATGGTACATCGTCGAGCAGGAGAGCTACGCCTACCCGCCGATGGAATGCGTCGCGCGCTGCCTGGAGAACCTGAGGGAGATGGGCAAGTAGGGCTTCCGTGCGGCGCGGCTGCAGGACCGGATGTTGATGGCCGTGGCGTGCCCCGGCTGCCCCGCGAGGGTAGCCCCCGGCGTCTCGCCGGGGGTGTAGATGGAGGCTTGCGGCGCGCACGCCCCTCCCTCCCCCTTCCCCCCTCCCCGGCGGAGGGGGAAGCGCACTCCCCGGCCCCCTCTCCCGCTGGGAGAGGGATAGGGTGAGGGTCCGGGACCCCATTGGCGCCTTGACACGGGCGCGCCGCAGTAATAACGTTTCTATCGACCGGGCGGGTGTCCGCCCGGGGCAACGTATCGTTGGCGGGGAGGTCTGAGTATGCGACCGTCAGTGAAGTCCATCCTGATTGCAGCGGTTGTCTGCTGTGTGCTGGCCGGCGCGGGCGCCGCGTCGGACGGCGATCCGGCCTCGGCGGTTCCGGCCGACGCTCTCGGCTACGCCGAACTGCGGGGCGACGCCCTGGAGCAGTCCTTGGCCCTCGCGGCGGCGCCGCCGGCGATAAAGCTCGCCCTGCCCCAGACGGAGTCGCGGTTCTGGTACGTCGAGCGGCTCCTGCACCTGCCGACGGGCACGGTGGACGACGCCGCCCCGCACCTGGGCTGCGTCGCGTTCGCCGTGGTGGACGAACTGCCGGCCTTCCTGCTGGCCTTCGATGACGCGAAGTGGCCCGGGGCGCTTCTCCAGGGGGCCGAGAAGCAGGGGAACGGGACGGCCCGGCTCGGAGCGGTCAGTGCGGCAGCACGCGACCGGTTCCTGGTCCTCGGCCGGGAGAAGACCTGCCTGCGGCTCCTTCAGGGCGATTACGCCGCCCTCGCGGACGACGCCGATTTCAAGGCCGCCCGGGCCGAGGCGGCGGAGACGCCGTTGTGGGGCTATGCCGCCGTGCCGAGGCTGCTCGCCCTCGGCCGCAAGACGATGGGCAAGCACGACGCGGAGGCGCTGGACGCATTCGCCTCGATCTCCGGCGCGTCGGCGGCCCGGGGCGCGATTGTCACGTCCACGCCGGGACCGGCGGGCGAACTCACGCTGAGCGTGCTGCTCAAGGGGGAAGGCAGGGGCGTGCTCGGCCTCCTGCCCGAGAAGCCGGCCTCCGCCGGGCTCGTGCCCGCAGGCTCCGCGGCCGCGCTGAACCTGACCTGGGGCGACGCGGCGGCGTTCCTCGGCGGCGTGCGCGACCTGGTGGTCGAGGCGGACGCCAAATGGGGCGAGGGCACGTTCCCCGACATCCTGGCCGCGCAAGAGATGCAATGGGAGGTGAAGCTGGACGAGCTTCTGGCGCAGATCGGGCCCGGCCTGGCCGTGTACCTGCCGCCCGGCGGCGAGGATCACATGATAGCCCGGGAGGAAGTGACCGCCGCGCTGGCCCTGAAGGACCCGGCCGGGTTCAAGGACGCGTTCGCCAGGCTGGCGATGGGCATGACCGGGCAGGCGCTCATGCCCGTCAACGAGGGGGGCGTGGAGCGCCTGGGAATGCTGCCCGTCTTCCTGAAGTTCATGGACGACCGGCTTGTCATCGCGGGCAGCCCGGACGCCGTGAAGGCGCACGCCGACTGGCTGGGCGGCGCCGGCGGCGGGAACGAGGCGGAGTGGGTCCCCCGCGCGGCGGCGTCCCTCTGGGGCGACCTCGGCCTGCTGACCCTGAGCTACCCCGCCCCGCAGTCGTCGAGCAAGCTGGTCGTGACGCTCGCCCGCGACGGCGACAAGGTCGTCCTGGCGGCCGGCTGGCGTGACGTTGACGCCGTGGCCCTGTGGCAGGCATACATGAAGGGCTACGGCGCCGTGATGGCGGCCATGCTGATGCCCGCCGTGCACGGCGCGCGCCAGGCGGCCAGGAAGGCATCGAGTATGGCGAACATGCGGGTGATCGGCCTGGACATCATGCTCTACCTCGCCGACCACGACCAGTTGCCGCCCGACTTCGAGACGCTCATCGAGGGCGGCTACGCGGAAAGCCCGGAGGAATTCCTGGACCCGGCCGACGCGCACCCCGTCCAGCGCGGCAAGAAGGGCTACCGCTACAGCTACGAGATCGTCGGCTCGTTGCCCGCAATGCCCGACGTGTCCTCGATAGTGGCGTACAGCCGCAAGGGCGTCTTCCCCGACGGACGGACCGTCCTGTTCGCCGACAGCCACGTGGAGTTCCTCACGGAAGCGGAGCTGCACAGCCGGGAGGCGGGATCACACGCGTCTCTCTACGCAAGCTACCAGGGCCTTATCGAGCAGTTCGGGGACCAGCTCACGGAAGAGCGCAAGGCGGAGCTGAAGCGCTTCTACGAGGTGGAATGAGGGCCGGGGAGAGCGACCCTCCCCCCCTGCCCCCTCCCACGGGGAGGGGGAGTTGCGGTCCCCTCTCCCCTCGGGAGAGGGATAGGGTGAGGGCCAAGCACGCAGGATGTTCCGCCGCCAGATGCTGTCGCGGCGGCGACGCGTCTGCTATAATCTAGCAGCCCGTTGAAGAAGGAGGATTCCCCGGAGAGTGCCTGCGCGAGGGGCCGTGTCGGTGTAGCACAGGCGCCCTCGCCTGTGGCGTTCTCAGCCGGGGGCGGCTGAGCTACATTCTTCAACGGGCTGTTAGGGCCTGTGGCGGGCCAGGCGTCCGCCCCGAAGCATCCCTCTTGCACCTATTCGCCATGCGCACACCATCCGTGGTCATCGTCGGCCGGCCCAACGTCGGCAAGTCCTCGCTCTTCAACGCCATCGTCGGCGGGCAGGTGGCCATCGTTGAGCCGACGGCCGGCGTGACGCGCGACCGCCTCAGCCGCCAGATCGAGCGCGACGGCACCGCCTTCGAGCTGGTGGACACGGGCGGCATCGGCATCGAGGAGGAGCTTGCCGAGCACATCGGCCTCCAGATACACATCGCCATCGAGCAGGCGGACCTCGTGCTGCTGGTCGTGGACGCCCGGGACGGGCTCCAGCCTCTCGACTCCCAGGTGGCCGACGCGCTGCGCCGCGCGGAGAAGCAGGTGCTGCTCGTGGTCAACAAGTGCGACAACCCGAAGGACGAGGCGGCCGCCGCCGATTTCTACACGCTCGGCTTCGACCGTCTGTACATGGCGTCCGCCACACAGCGGCTCGGGATCGCCGACCTGGTGGACGCGGCGATAGCCCGCCTGCCCCGGACGCCGCCCGCCGAAGAGCCGGAGCCGATGAAGATCGCCTTCGTCGGCCGGCGCAACGTGGGCAAGAGCACGCTGGTCAATTATCTGGCGCAGGAGTCGCGCGTGCTGGTCAGCGAGATCCCCGGCACGACCCGGGACGCCGTGGACGTGCGGTTCCGCATCGATGACATGGAGTTCGTGGCGATCGACACGGCGGGCGTACGCCACCGCAGGCAGTTGAAGGACTCGATCGAGTTCTACAGCGCCACCCGCTCGTTCGGCTCGATTCGCCGCGCGGACGTGGTCGTACACGTGATGGAAGCGCCCATGGAGATCGCCCGCATCGACAAGAAGCTGGCGCGACAGATATCCGACGAGCACAAGCCGTGCGTGCTGGCGATGAACAAGACGGACCTGGCCGGGGGCACCGCACTGGAGAAATGGAAAGAGTACGTGTATGACCGGCTCACGGGGATGTCCTTCGCGCCGCTGGTCTGCATCAGCGCGCAGACCGGCGAGAACGTGCTGGAGCTGATACAGACGGCCCAGGCCCTCCACGAGCAGAGCTTCGTGCGCGTGTCGACCGGGGAGCTGAACCGCGCCGTGCAGGAGATGACCGGCCGCGTGCCGCCGCCCTTGGACGGCAGCCGGAGGGCCAGGATCTATTACGCGACCCAGGTGGCCGTCAAGCCGCCGACCATCGCCCTGTTCACCAACTTCCCCGAGCTGATCACGTCCAACTACAAGCGCTACCTGGCCAACCGCCTCAGGGAGCAGTTCGCCTACACGTCCATACCGATCAGGTTCTTCGTGCGGGGCAAGAAGAACGCACGGGCGCCCCACGACCGATGAGCAGACAACCCGAAAAGACGCTCGCCGCCCTCCCCAAAGGATGGGCGGAAAGGGACGGCTGCATAGGCGTCCTCCACGCCCGCACCAACAACCTGAAGGACATAGACCTCCGGCTCCCGCGCGACGCCATGATCGTCATCACGGGCGTCAGCGGGAGCGGCAAGTCCTCGCTGGCGTTCGACACGCTCTACGCCGAGGGGCAAAGGCGCTACATCGAGAGCCTGTCCTCCTACGCGCGGCAGTTTCTGGAACGGATGCCGCGGCCCGATTGCGACCTGATCGTCGGCCTCCCCCCCACCATCGCCATCCAGCAGGAGATCCGCGGCGCGAGCCCGCGCTCGACGGTGGCGACCACGACGGAGATATACGACTTCTTGCGCCTGCTCTACGCCCGGCTCGGCACGCCGCACTGCCCGGACTGCGGGACGCCGATCCGCCACCAGACGGTGGAGCAGATGGTCGCCACCATCGGCGACCTGCCGGCGGGCGCGCGCTTCACGCTGCTGGCGCCCGTCGTGCGCGGACGCAGGGGGCACTACCGGGAGCTGTTCGAGCGCATCCGCTCCGAGGGCTACGTCAGGGCGCGCATAGACGGTGTCATCCGGGACCTGGACGAAGTGGACCGCGTCGAACGCTACCGCACGCACGACATCGAAGTGGTCGTGGACCGCGTGGCGGCGGGGAAGTCGAACGACGTGCGCCTTCGGGAGAGCGTGCACACCGCGCTCGGCGTCGGCGCCGGAACCTGCATCGCCCTGCTGGAGGGCGGCGAGGAGGTGTTCTTCAGCCAGCAGTTCGCCTGCCCGAAGTGCGAACGCGGCTTCGAGGAGCCGAACCCGAACACGTTCTCTTTCAACAGCCCCTACGGACAGTGCCCGCACTGCAACGGGCTGGGCGCGGTGGACACGTTCGACGAGGACCTGATCGTCCCGGACAGGTCGCTCAGCATCGCGGACGGGGCGATCGCGGCCTGGTCGGACTGGGGCGGCCGGACCGGACGCGAGTTCGCCAGGCTGCTGGAAGAGCTGACGGACGCCCTGAAGATCGACCGGAAGAAGCCCTTCCGGAGGATCGGCGCACGGAAGCGCCGCGCCCTCATCAACGGCGACAAACTGGAGGAACTGACGGGCCTGGACCGGAGCAACGCCGTCATCCCGTCCCTGCGCAACCTGCTCGAGGGCGCGCGCAGCATGGGGACGGAGCGAAAGGTGATGAAGTACACCAGCCAGGCGCCCTGCGCCGCCTGCGGGGGCGCCCGCCTCCGCCCGGAAGCCCTGGCCGTCACCGTGGGCGAGGTCAACATCGCCGATCTGTGCCGAATGAGCATCCGCGACTGCCGCCGCTTCGTGGACGGCCTGTCGTTCGACGGCGGGCGGGCCGCCATAGCCAACCCGATCATCAAGGAGATAAAGCAGCGCCTGGACTTCATGCTGCAGGTGGGGCTGCACTACCTGACGTGCGACCGCCGCACCAACACGCTGAGCCGGGGCGAGTTCCAGCGCATCCGGCTGGCCACGCAGATCGGCAGCGGGCTGACCGGCATCTGCTACGTGCTGGACGAGCCGTCCATCGGCCTGCACCATCGGGACAACCGGCGGCTTCTGGACTCGCTGGAGAGGCTGCGCGACGCCGGGAACACGGTGCTCGTGGTCGAACACGACGAGGAGACGATCCGCCGGGGCGACTGGGTCCTCGACCTCGGGCCGGGGGCCGGCCGCGACGGCGGGCACGTCGTCTTCAACGGCCCCCTGGACGAACTGCTCAAGACGCAGGGGAGCGTCACCGCGCACTACCTGACGGGGGAGCGCCGGATACCCGTCCCCGAGCGCGTCCGGCAGCCCGGAAAGGGACGGGAGATAGTCGTCAAGGGGGCACGCGAACACAACCTGAAGGGCGTGGACGTCAGGTTCCCGCTCGGGCTGTTCTGCTGCGTCACGGGCGTGAGCGGCAGCGGCAAGAGCACGCTGGTCCACGACGTGCTCTTCAGGGCGCTGGCCAGGAGCCTCTATGGAAGCCGACCGAAGCCGGGCGCACACAGGTTGCTGAAGGGCGCCGACAAGGTCCGCGCGGTCCTGGAGATTGACCAGAGCCCGATCGGCCGGTCGCCCCGCTCGTGCCCGGCGACCTACACGAAGGTGCTGGACCACGTGCGGCGGGCCTTCGCGGAGACGCGCCAGGCGCAGATAAGCGGCTACGGGGCGGGGCGGTTCTCGTTCAACAACAAGCAGGGCGCCTGTCCGGCGTGCGGCGGCCTGGGTGAGAAGAAGATCCAGATGAACTTCCTGCCGGACGTGCGCCTGACCTGCCAGGACTGCCGCGGCCGCCGCTACAACGAGCAGACCCTCCAGGTGACCATCCGCGGCAAGAACATGGCCGACGTCCTCGCAATGACCGTGGACGAGGCGCTCGAGTTCTTCCGCAACTACCCGGCGGCGCAGCGCATCCTGCGCACGATGCGCGACGTCGGCCTGGGATACCTGACCCTCGGCCAGCCGAGCACCACGCTGAGCGGCGGCGAGGCCCAGCGCATCAAGCTCGCCCGCGAACTGGGGAAGCGAACGACGGGGGACACGCTCTACATCTTGGACGAGCCGACGACGGGCCTGCACTTCGACGACATCCTGAAGCTGCTGCGCACGCTGCACGCCCTCGCCGACGTGGGCAACACGCTCATCGTCATCGAACACAATCTTGAAGTCATCAAGAACGCGGATTACATTATTGACCTCGGCCCGGAAGGCGGAGACGAGGGAGGCCGGGTCGTGGCCTGCGGCACGCCCGCGGAGGTCGCCCGCACGGAAGGCTCCCACACGGGACAGGCGCTGCGGGCGGTCTTCGGCCCGGTTTGAGGAACACGAGGGCGAGAACGAGACGACCGGAGAGGATGCAAATGACCGAGGAACCCCGGAAGAGTGACGTCCAGCATATGGCGGCCGCGGCCTTCGACGGGCTCGACCCCGCCGACGACGGGGCCGCGGCCGGCGCGGTGGCGCAATTCCACAGCGCCCTGCTGGAGACGGCGGACAGGGGCTTCGGGCCCGAGCGCGCGGGCCGCCCCTGCAGCCGCTTCCTGTGCCAGGGTTGCGACGCCCTGGTGCGCCGCGTGGTCGCCCTGGCCGAGCGCCCGGCCGGGGCTGGCGCGACGACCCGGGCGGCGTGGGTCGCAACAGGCGGCTACGGCTCCGGGCTGATGAGTCCGGGCAGCAGCATCCGGCTCGTCATGCTCCATCAGGGGCAGGAGGGCGACGAGGAAGCGCAGGCCGTCGCGCGGCGCGTGGCAGGGCTGCTCAAGGACGCCGACGTTCCGGCAGTCTGCGCGGCCCGCACCGTGCCCGAGGTTGTTGACCGGATGAAGCAGGACTACGTCGGCACCGTCTCCATGCTGACCACGCGCATGGTGCTGGGTTCGGGGGGGCTGTACCGGCAGTTTCGAACGGCGGCCGTCAGCCGGTTCCTCGCCGAGTGCTGGGGGAGCTTCGCGGAGGAGGTGCTGCGCGAGGTGCTCGACCGGCGGGATCCCTTCACCGGTTCGCCCCGCTGCACTGAGCCGAACCTGAAGGAAGGCGCCGGGTGTCTGCGCGACATCGGGGCGATCGAGAAGCTGAACGAGTGCCTCGGCGAGGTGCCCGGACTGGGGCGTCTGCTGGACGCGGCCGGCGGCGGCGGGGGCCTGCTCGGCCGCGAGGAAGCCCGGGCCTTGAGAGAAGCGCTGGACTTCATCCGGCGCGTCCGCAACCGGCTCCACTTCTGCCAGCAAGACGGGGGCGACCTCCTGCACCGCAAAGTGCAGGACGAGGTGGCGCGTTCCCTGGGTCTCGAGGACGGCCCGGACGGCGCCGCCGCCACGACGTTGATGCGCCGCTTGCTGGGGCACACGGGACGCGTCGCCCGGCTGGTGGAGGTCTTCAACGAGAGGTTCATGCACCTGCACCGGGTGGCCTGGACGGGCGCGGAGCAGCCCCCGAGGCGTGACCTGGGGGACGGGTTCGTAGAGGTGGAAGGCCGCATCTACAGCGCCGTCCGGCCCGCGTTCGCGACCGAACAGGACGTCCCCCGGATGATGCGGCTGTTCACCCTCAGCCAGCGCCGACACCTGCCCATCAGCCAGGAGCTCCTCGACCAGGTTACCGACAACCTGAGATCGGTCAACGAGAGATCGCGGGCCGAAGCAGGGGCAGGCGAGGCCTTCATGGACCTGCTCGCCGGAAGCGTGGGCGTGGCCGAGCGAATCGCCTGGATGCGCGATTGCGGGCTGCTCCAGGCATACCTGCCCGAGATGGCGCCGCTGGTCCACCGCATCAATCCGGACACGCGAAGCGAGCTTACGCTCGACGAGCACGCCATCCAGGCGGTGCGGATCATCGACGATCTCGGGCACGCCAAGGAGCCGCGCGAGCTGCCGCAGCGCCAGGCGCTCGAACAGGTCCAGCGGCCCGACCTGCTGAGGCTTGCCATTCTCTTGCACGACCTGGGCGAGGTGTCCGACCGGCCCGTGCTGCAGCTCGTCGAGGCATTGGCCGAGCGCATCGGGCTCAGACGTCGCGACCGGGGGCAACTCGTCTCCCTGGTCCGGGACCGCGACGTGCTCTGGCAGCAGACGGAACAGGGCGGCCCGCGGGGGCCGGAGTCGGAACTGGACCTGGCGAAGGCAATCGGGAACCCGGAGGGCCTGAGGCTGCTCTACCTGCTCACCTACGCGCACGCGCGGGCGATGGGCACGCTGGGCTGGTTCGCCTGGCGGGACGCGCGGCTTCTGGCGACCTACCAGACCACGATGTCGGTCCTGTCGCCCGATTACACGCCCTTTGCCACCGCGCGGCACTTCGAGCGCGAGCTGGCCGGACTGGCGGCGCGCCGGAACCTGGCCGAGCAGGCCCGGCAGTTCGTCTCCCTGCTGCCGGAGCTTTACAAGGCGGAGGTGCCGCCCTCGGAGGCCGTCTCGCACGTCGAGATGTTGCAGCGGCTGGCCGGACAGCCCGCCGCCATGGACTGCTCCCTCGCCGACCAGGACGCGCGCGTCTGGGTCTGCACTTCGGACGTCCCGGCACGCTTCGCGCAGATAGCGGGAATCTTCACCTACAACGGGCTGGACATACTTGGCGCCACGGCGTTCACGCTCTCGGACGGCACGGTTCTGGACCGGTTCATCGTCCAGGGCAAGGGCCGGCCGGTCAACCCGGACCCCAGGTTCTGGCAGAAGATCGAGAACGATCTCGTGCTCTCCATTGAGGGCGAGAGCGACATTGCTGCGGCTCTGGCCGAGGAGATCGGCAGCGGGCCGCCGGGCGCGGCCGTGTCCTCGCGCCGCCTGATGACGACGGTCCACTTCCACAACGAGCCGCACCTGCCCTTCACGGCGCTGGACGTGGTGGCGCGGGACCGGCGCGGGCTGCTGTTCGCCATCAGCGGCGCGCTCGGCTCGATGGGCCTGAACATCGAGTTCGCCAGCATCAACACGCGCAGCGGGCTCGCCCAGGACGTCTTCTTCCTGACCGACGCCGAGACGGGCCAGCCGGTGGCCGACGAGGGGCGCCTGGCGCAGGTGCGCGGACGCCTCGTGGAGATCACCGCGTGAAGTCGCCGCCCGGCCGGCCGCGCGGAGATCGGCGCGACGGGGGCGGCACTTGAAGCCGGTCCGCCTGTTGGATTACAATCTCCCGACGCTGAAGGGGCATTATCTTTGCGGGGGCGAGCCGCTCCCCACCGGGCGTTCCAAAGCCGTCCCGCACTCTGTGCCTGCACATCCTGTCTCCCAAGGATACCAACACAAGTGGGTTACGAGATAGCAGTCTGCGTCAAGCAGGTGCCGGACACCGAGAACCTGACCGGCGAGGCGATGAAGGAGGACGGCACGGTCAACCGCGCCGCCCTGCCGGCCATCGTCAACCCGGAGGACCTGAACGCGCTGGAGATGGCGCTCGCACTCAAGGACGAGCACGGCGGGCGGGTCACGGTCGTCAGCATGGGCCCGCCAAAGGCGGCCGACGCGCTGCGCGAGTGCCTCTTCCGCGGGGCCGACCGGGCGGTGCTGCTGACGGACGTGCGGTTCGCCGCCTCCGACACGCTCGCCACGTCGTACGCGCTGAGCTGCGCCATACGCAAGCTGGGCGAGCCGGACCTCGTCCTGTGCGGCCGGCAGGCCATTGACGGCGACACGGCCCAGATCGGCCCGCAACTGGCCGAGAAGCTCGGCCTGCCGCAGTTCACTTACGTCGAGGAAGTGCGCGACGTCGGGCCGGACGGCATAGTGGTCAAGCGCGGCCTGGAGGGCGGATACGAGGTCGTGCGCGGCCCGCTGCCGGCGCTCTTGACGGTCACGTCGAGCGCGAACGACCCGCGCCCGCCCTCGGCGAAGCGCCTGATGAGGTGCAAGAAGGCGCGCGCGGCGTGCGAGCTGGGCGAGGACGGCCGGGACGCCGCCGTCGCCGGACTGCGCGAGCGCGGCCTGCTGATCGAGCACTGGGGGGTGGACGAGATAGAGGCCGACGAGGAAGCCTGCGGCGGCAGCGGCTCCCCGACGCGCGTGAAGAACATCGACTCGGTCCGGCTGCACTCCGAAGAGCACAAGGTGGTCGAGCCGACGACCGAGGGGCTGACCGGCCTCGTCGAAGAACTCATGAACGAGCACATCTTCGACTGACCGCGCGCCGAACCGTTCCAGCACACGCAGGGATAGGGCGTGACATGCAAGAAGAGCCGAAAGACGTCTGCGTCTTCGCCGAAGTCGAGGACGGCAAGGTAGCCGAGGTGAGCCTCGAACTCGTCCACAAGGCCCGCGACCTGGCCGAGCCGCTCGGGGGTCGCGTCGGCGCGTTCCTGCTGGGCGATGTCGTCCTGCCGCTGGCCGACGAGCTGTTCGCGCACGGCTGCGAGAAGGTGTGCGTGGCGGAGGACCCCGCCCTCGGGCGCTACACCACCCTCCCCTACGCGGACGTCCTGGCGCGCATGATCCGAGAGCAGTCACCGGCGATCGTGCTGTTCGGCGCGACGCCGCTCGGGCGGGACCTGGCCCCGCGCATCGCCTCCGGCCTGCGGGTCGGGCTCACCGCCGACTGCACGGACCTCAGGATCGGGCCGCACCGCGACCTGATACGGCGCAAGGACTACCCCGCCCTGCTCTACCAGATACGCCCCGCGTTCGGCGGCAACATCATCGCCACCATCGTCAACCCCGAGACGCGCCCGCAGATGGCCACCGTGCGCGAGGGCGTGATGAAGATGGGCGCGCCCGAGCCGGGCCGCCGGGGCGAGGTCGTCCGCTTCGACGGCAGCGTGGACGAGTCGCTCCTGTGCGTCGAGGTGCTGGAGGAGCACCGCGCCCCGAGGACCGTCAACCTGAAGAAGGCCAACGTGATCGTCGCCGGCGGGGCGGGCGTCGGCAGCCGGGAGAACTTCGCGCTCATCCGCCAGCTTGCCGAAGTGCTGGGCGGCGAGGTGGGCGCGTCGCGCGCCGCCGTGGACGCCGGGCTCATCGACAAGGCCCACCAGGTCGGCCAGACGGGCACGACGGTGCGGCCCAAGCTCTACGTCGCCTGCGGCATCAGCGGCGCCGTGCAGCACCGGGCCGGAATGCAGGACGCCGGCAAGATCGTCGCCATCAACACCGACCCGCACGCGCCGATCTTCCAGGTCGCACACTACGGCATCGTCGGCGACCTGAACCAGGTGATCCCGGCCCTGATCGATACCTACAAGCAACACGCAAGGTGACGGATCGGAGCGCCAGATGCCCAACTTCTTCACGGACAACGGTGACCTGGTTGATTTCCTGAGCAGCGCCGACCTGCGCCGGATGGTCATGCTGCGGGAACGCAACTACGCCGAGGCAGAGCAGTTCGACTACGCGCCGACCGACTACGAGGACGCCCTGGACAGCTACCGGCGCGTGCTGGAGATGATCGGCGAACTCGCCGCCGAGTTCATCGCACCCCGCGCCGCCGAGGTGGACGAGGAGGGCGCCCACTTCGAGGACGGCGTCGTCACGTACGCCCGGGGCACCCGCGAGTCGCTCGACCAGCTCGGCAAGGCCGACCTGATGGGCTTCACGCTGCCGCGCCGCTACGGCGGCCTCAACATGCCGGTCACCATCTACACCATCGCCATCGAACTGGTCAGCCGGGCGGACGCGAGCCTGATGAACCTGTTCGGCCTCCAGGACATCGCCGAGACCATCAACAGCTTCGCCGACGACGAGATCAAGGCAAGCTACCTGCCCCGCTTCAGCAGGGGCGAGGTGACCGGCGCCATGGCCCTGACCGAGCCGGACGCGGGCAGCGACCTGACCAACGTCCAGGTGACCGCCACCCTCGACGAAGCGGACGGCACCTGGCGCCTGAACGGCGTGAAACGCTTCATCACGAACGGCTGCGCCGACGTGCTGCTCGTGCTGGCCCGCAGCGAGCCGGACGCCGCCGGGGCGCGCGGGCTCTCGGTGTTCGTCTGCGACGCCGGCCCGGCGGTGCGCGTCCGGCGCATCGAAGAGAAGCTCGGCATACACGGCTCGCCCACGTGCGAGCTCCAGTTCGTCAACGCGCCCGCCCTGCTGATCGGCCAGCGCAAGCGCGGCCTGTCCACCTACGTGATGTCCCTGATGAACGGCGCCCGGCTGGCCATCGCCGCCCAGGGCGTCGGCATCGCCCAGGCCGCCCTCAGCGAGGCGCTCCAGTACGCCGCCGACCGGGAGCAGTTCGGCCGCCCCATACGGCAGTTCCCCGCCGTCCGCCGGATGCTCGGCGAAATGCACATGAAGGTCGAGACCTCCCGGCTGCTCACCCTCGAAACCGCCGTCGCCGTGGACATGACGAACAACCTGGAGCACCTGCACGAGAGCGGCGAGCTGGCAGACATGCCCGACGGCGAGGCCCTCGCCGGCCAGCGCCGATACTGGAGGAACCTCGCCCGCGCCCTCACCCCGATCGCCAAGTATTACGCCACCGAGATGTGCAACGAGGTCGCCTACGACGCCCTCCAGGTCCTCGCCGGCAGCGGCTACATGCGCGACTACGAGGTCGAGCGCCTCTACCGCGACGCGCGCATCACCACCATCTACGAGGGCACCACGCAGATACAGCACAATGCCGCCGTCGGCGCCGTCCTGAAGGGCGACCTGGAGGCGCGGTTCGAGGTGCTTCACGCCGAGCTGTCGGAGAAAGGCGCCGACGAGCGCGCCCTCGCCGCGCTCGACGAGGCCCGCAAGTGGCTGGCGGAGGCCGTCGAATACGCCAACGCGCAGGACGCCGACTTCCGCGACCTGCACGCCGCGAAGCTCGTCGAGAGCGCGACCATCATCTTCAACGGCTACCTGCTGCTGGAGCCGGCCCTGCGATCCGCGCACAAGCACGCCCTGGCCGAGAACTACGTCAACGAGACGCTTCCCGGCGTGCGCCTGCGCAGGGACCAGGTGCTCAGCAACAGCCGGACCTACCTGGACCGCATGACGGACCTGCTCAGCTACGAATAAGGCAAGTATCAAGTATCAAGGACCAAGGTCCAAATGACTGACGGCGCGGCCCGTGATATCGAGGAGCGGACCATTGACTATGCCGTGCGCGCCGTGGCACTGTCGAAGGCCCGGCGGGACAGCGGCGATACTGCAGCAGTGATCCTGGCACGGCAGTTCCTCAGGTCGGCGACATCCGTCGGGGCGAACGTGGCGGAGGCTCAGTCGGCCGAGAGCCGCGCGGACTTCGTCCACAAATGCGCCGTGGCGCGAAAAGAGGCCAGGGAGAGCCTCTTCTGGCTCCGCGTCCTCGAGAGGTCGGGCCTCATGGCCCGGGAACGGTTGTCCCCCCTGATGCAGGAGACCGACGAACTCCACAAGATTCTCACGACCATCATCCTTCGCACTAAGGAAGGGACAGCGAGAACGCAGGCGGGTGATGCGTGAGCTATGGGCCCCCGGCTCTGGTACCTGATGTGTGGTCCTTCTCCTCTTTGCTCCTTGACGCTGGTCTTTTCC
Organism: uncultured candidatus Brocadiaceae bacterium; assembly: GCA_964592385.1. GTDB lineage: Bacteria > Planctomycetota > Brocadiia > SM23-32 > SM23-32 > CAZQEQ01. Next base: position 19,840 of record CAZQEQ010000022.1, read on the forward strand.
CTTTTTTTGATCATTGATCATTGATACTTGATACTTCCCGCCGGATTGGTTTTCACGTCTCTATCGGGGGCCGCCTGTCCCGCGCCGTTGACAGGGCCCTCGAACGGGGCTGCACCGCGTTCCAGATATTCTGCGGCAACCCGCGCGGCTGGCGCCTCCAGGCGCGCGGGGAGGATGAGGTCCGGGCGTTCCGCTCCGGTCGGGCGCAGGCCGGGCTTGACCCGCTCATCGTGCATGCCTGTTACCTGATCAACCCCTGCGCGCGGGGGCCCATTGTCCGGCGCAGGAGCATCCGCCGCCTCGCCGGGGAACTCGCCCTGTCGGCCGCGCTCGGCGCCGACTCCTACGTGCTCCATCCCGGCAGCCAGAGGGGACGCCCGCTCGGATGGGCCGTACGGCGCGCCGCGGAGGCCATCGGCGAGGCCCTCGACCGGGCGGGCGACGCCCCTGCCCTGCTGCTGGAGAACACCGCGTCCCGCCACGGGCCGGGCGGGGACGTGGCAGCGCTGGGGGACCTGGTGCTCCGTCTGCGCGATCAGACGCCGGGCGCGCGCGTCGGGCTTACGCTCGACTCGTGCCACGCATTCGCGGCGGGCTACGACCTGCGCGAGGCCGAAGAGGTCGAGCGGCTCGTCGGGGACATCGCGTCGGCGATCGGCCTGGAGAGGGTCGGCCTGATACACGTCAACGACTCGCGCGACCCGCCCGGCAGCCGGCGGGACCGCCACGAGCACGTCGGCCTGGGGACGATCGGCCGGGCCGGGCTGGCCAACCTGCTCAATCACCCCGCCCTGTCCGGGCAGCCCTTGATCCTGGAGACGCCGTGGGAATCGGTCGAGACCGACCGCCTCAACCTGGAGCGTACCCTCGCCCTCCTCGCCGCCCCCTGACGCCGGGTCGGGCGCCGAAGGCAGCATCCCGGGAGCGTCATCCCCAGGCCCGCTTGCCTGTGCCAGCTGTTTCCCGGCGCGGTTCCTCGCCCACATCGTGAGACTATGAAGCAGGCCTCCGAGTCGGGTATGCCGGCCCCTCGGAGCACCTGTGCCCTTCCCCTCAGGCCCCCCGCACCGCCACGCCTTTGTCCTTGAGGTATTCTTTGAGTTCGGGGATGCTGATGTCCCCGAAGTGGAAGACGCTGGCCGCCAGCAGCACGGAAGCCCCGCCCTCGACCGCCGCCTCGTAGAAGTGCTCCAGCTTCCCCGCCCCGCCGCTGGCCACGACGGGCACGCTGACCGTCTTGGTTATGCCCTTCAGGAGCGGGATGTCGTAGCCGTCGAGGGTGCCGTCGCAACGCTTGCTGGTGGGCAGCAGCGTCCCCGCGCCGCGCTCGACGGCGGCCCGGGCGAAATCGAAGGCATCTATGCGCGTCGGCGTCCGCCCGCCGTCGATGTACACCTCGTAGCCGCCGGGCTGCTCGCCCGACGCGTCCACGTCGATGGCCACCACAATGCGCTCGGAGCCGAACTCGGCGGCGGCCTGCTCGATCAGCTCCGGCGTGCGCACGGCCGCGCTGCTCATGCTCACCTGGTCCGCCCCGGCGTCCAGCGCGTCCTCGACGTCCGAGAGGGACTTGACGCCCCCGCCCAGGGTCAGGGGCAGGTCCACGGCCTCGGCGACGCGGCGGAAGACCTCCAGCATCGTCCGGCGCTTCTCGACCGTGGCCGTTATGTCGAGGAAGGCCAGTTCGTCGGCGCCGCCCTCCTGGTATGCCTGCGCGCAACTGACCGGGTCGCCCGCGTCGCGCAGGTCAACGAAGTGCACGCCCTTGACCACGCGCCCGTCCTTCATGTCGAGACACGGCATTATCGTCACGGCGTCGCTCATCCTGCTCCCTCCCGTTGATGTTGCATGGTGGCCCGTTCAACCGATTGACTTCCTTATCAGGCCACTAGCAGCCGGCGGAACTCCTCCAGTCGCGCCCGCGACTCGGGACCGTCGGCCACGAGCCGGAACTCCCTTTCCGTCGGGCCGACGACCTCGATCCGCAGCAGCAGTCGCCGCGCGGGCAGGCATTCGGCCACCCGGTCCGCCCACTCCACGACGCTCACCCCGCCGTCCTCGAACGTCTCGGCGCAGCCGATCTCCTCCATCTCGGCCGCACCGCCGAGCCGGTACGCGTCGAAGTGGTTCAGGCGCAGCCGTCCCTCGTACCGGCGCAGCAGGACGAACGTGGGGCTGACGACCCGCGCCAGGTCGGCCACTCCCAGGCCCCGCGCCAGTCCCTTGACGAAGCACGTCTTGCCCGCGCCCAGTATGCCCTCGAGGCCGACCACGTCGTTCGGGCGGCAGCCGCCGGCGAAGGCCGCCGCCATCGCCGCGGTCTCGTCGGGGCTCCGGGTCAACAGTCGGACACAGGTCGTCTGGCCCATCACGTCCGGTGCTCCCATCCCTCGGCCCGCAGCGGCTCGCGGCGTCCGTCGGGCATCAGCAGGCAGGACTCCGGCCCGTCCGTCACCTCCCCGATCAGCGAGACGGCCAGCTCCCCGAGCCCGGTTTCGAGGAGGCGCTCGGCCTGCACGGGGGGCAGGCAGAACAGCAGTTCGTAGTCCTCGCCGTCCGCCAGGGCATGTTGGAGCGGCTGGCGGCCGTCCCGCGCGGCCATTTCCGTCGCGGCCGCCGAGACGGGGATATCGGCGGCCCGCAGGGCCAGCCCCACGCCGCCGGCCTCCGCGACGTGCAGAGCGTCCGTGCTCAGGCCGTCGCTCACGTCAATGAGGGCGTGCACGTCGCAGCGCTCCGCCAGTTCGAGGGCCTCCTCGACGCGCGGGCGGAACGTCAGGTGCCGGCCGGCCATCGCGCCGCCCAGTTCGCCGGTCACGCAGACGGCGTCGCCGGGGCGCGCGCCGGCGCGCGTTATCGCCCCTTTCGGCCCCGGCGTGCCCACGGCGGTCACGGCGACGCTCAGGCGGTCGGCGCCGGCGGCGGTGTCCCCGCCGACCAGCGGGGCCGACAGCGTGCGGGCCGCCTCGACGAGGGCGCGCACCAGATCCCGCGCCGCGGCGTCCGACAGCCCCGGCGGGAAGTGCGCGGCCGCCAGCGTGCAGAGCGGCCTGGCCGCCATCGCGGCGAGGTCGCTGACGCCCCGCGCCATCGCCTTCCAGCCGACCAGGCGGGGCTCCGTCCCCGGCTCGAAGTGCACCCCCTCGACGACCGTGTCCGTCGTGATGACCAGGCATCCGCCGCCGCCGCCGGGCGGCTCGATGACGGCGGCATCGTCGCCAAGGCCCACCTTGAGCCACGCGGGCTCGTCGCGGGCGGTCAACTCCCGGATGTATTCGATGAGTTCTCGCTCAATCATGCCCTTCCCCCCGCGCCACGAGCCAGAGGCGCAGCACGGACTCCGCCGCCCGCTCCAGCAGCGGGCCCGCGCGGCCGGTGGCCTCATCCAGGGACATCGGCCCGTCCGGGATGGCCAGGAACGCGTCCACGCCGTGGGCGTGCAGGCGGTCGCATCCCGGCCCGAGAGAACCGGCGAGGGCGACCGCCGGGATGCCGAGTTCGCGCGCGATGGACGCCACGCAGGCGGTCGCCTTGCCGAAGGCGCTCTGCCCGTCCAGCCGCCCCTCGGCCGTGATGACCAGGTCGCTGCCGGCCATCCTGTCGCGCAGGCCGACCGCCTCCGCGACGGTCTCTGCGCCGCTCTGAAGGGTCGCGCCGAGGAACGCCACCAGGCCCGCACCAAGCCCGCCGGCCGCTCCCGCGCCGGCCAGGTCGGCGACGTCCCTGCCCAGAGACAGGCGGATCGCGTCGGACAGCCCGGACAGGCCGCGCTCCAGCTCCTCGACCTGCGCGGGCGTGGCCCCCTTCTGCGGCCCGTAGACGCGCGCCGCCCCGTCCGGCCCCAGCAGCGGGTTCGTCACGTCCGAGGCAACGACCACCTCAACCTCCTCCAGCCGCGCGTCGAGGCCGCTCGCATCGATGCGCGCGATATCCGCGAGCCGCCCGCCCCGAGGGTCCGGTATGGACGCCCCGTCCGCGTCGAGGAACCGCACGCCGAGTGCGGCGGCCATGCCGGTGCCGCCGTCCACGGTCGCGCTGCCGCCGATGCCGACGATGATGCGCGCGGCTCCGGCGTCCAGGGCCTCCCGGATGAGTTCGCCGGTTCCCCACGTCGAGGTGAGCATGGGATCGCGCTCCTCGGGGCTCAGCAGCTCGAGCCCGCTGGCGGCGGCCATCTCGACCACGGCGGTCCTGCCGTCGCCGCAGAGCCCCCAGGCGGCCTCGACTGGCCGGCCCAGCGGGTCGCGGACGCGCGCCCGGCGACGCGTCCCGCCCGTCGCCTCGACCATCGCTTCCGTGGTCCCCTCGCCGCCGTCGGCCATGGGGACGAGGGCGAGGTCCACTCCCGGGTCGGCCCTGCGAAGTCCACGCGCAATGGCCCTGGCGGCCTCGGGCGCGCCGAGGGACTCTTTGAGGCTGTCGGGGGCGACGGTGATCTTCATGCCCGCAGTTTTCCGGTTGGAGAGGCAACGCATTGTAACGGAAGCGGCTCCTCTTTGCACGCGGGCGGATGCGGCTCCCAGGACCGGTCTGGGGGGCCGGATTGCGGCCCTCAGGGAGTTTTTCCTTGACTTTGCCGACTCCAACGGGTACTGAATATAGCGCATGTAAGCGGAGCATAGGCGCGGAGATAACGCTTTGCGCGTGGGCGGGCTCGCGTGCCGTCCGGCGGGTCCATCAATCCTGCAGCAAGGAGGATGCCTGATGCCTGGGTGGGTGATATTCATCATCATCGCGGTCATCATCCTGGTGATTCTCTTCGTGGTGAGATCGGCGAAGAAGCCGGGCCCGGAGGAGACACTGGGAGTCCCCACAGCGGCTGAACCGGGGCAGCTTGAGGAGCCGGCAGCCCCGCCTGAGGAAGAGGCAGAGGAACCAGGGGATGGGCTCGAGTAGGGCAGGCTCCCTGCCCGCACGCCTTTTCCGCTTACAGGGAAGCCGTTTCGCGCGACCGTGTTACCGAACAGCCATCGGCCGGTAACGCGGTCCGCACGTTTGCGTGGCCCGCGCCGGCGCGGGCTTTGTGGAAGTTGACGCTATCGCGCGGCTTGCAGTATAATGCCCTGACCACCGTACCGTATGAATATCGCTCCTTTTCGCGCCGCTCTGAGATTCGCCCCCATCCTTCCCTCAAGAGCGGGGCCAGGGGACCGGGAGACGGACGCATGGACGAAGGACTGGACCAGACCGTGCCCAAGACGATCGGGCAATGCCGGATCGAAAAGAAGATCGGCGAAGGGGGCATGGGAAGCGTCTACCTGGGGCGACACAAGACCCTCGACATCCCGCGCGCCATCAAGCTGCTGCCCAAGCACATCGACCTGAAGGACCCCGAGTACAGCCAGAGGTTCTTCCGAGAGGCGCGCATCGCCGCCCGCCTGCGCCACCCCAACATGGTCCAGGTCCACGAGTGCGGCGCCGAAGAGGGATACTACTACCTGATAATGGACTACGTCGAGGGGCCGACCTGCCGCGAACTGGTCGAGCGCGAGGGCAGGCTGGACTGGCACAAGGCCGTCGACATCACCCGCCAGATAGCCGAAGGGCTCAAATACGCGGCCTCCAAGGGGATCATCCACCGCGACGTGACGCCGGGCAACATCATCATCGACTCCGACGGCACGGCGCGAATAACCGACCTGGGCCTGGCCAAGGAAACGACCGCCGAGGCCACCGGGCTGACCCGGAGCGGCGCCAGCCTGGGCACGCCCTACTACATGAGCCCCGAGCAGATCAACAGCGCCCGCGACGTGGACTTCCGCACCGACATCTACTCCCTCGGCGCCACGATGTACCACATGGTCTGCGGCACCGTGCCCTACACGGGCACCACGTTCGAGGTAATGACCAAGCAGGTCCGGGAGCCCCTGCCCTCCCCGCAGTCACACGTGCCCGACCTGCCCGCCGCGCTGGCCGACATCCTGCGCAAGATGATGGCCAAATCCCCCGAGAACCGCTACGACAGCTACGACTCCCTGATCGAAGACCTCGGCAACGTCACCGAAGGCAGGTCCGTCTCCGCCGAGGGGTTCCGGGACCAGAGCATGGTCCACGCGCAGCCCGGTCCGGCGCAGGTCCCCATCATGCCGCCGGGCGCCCTCGATGAAACGCACATAGCGAACCCTCCCCGCAGGGGCGACAAGCGGGTCCTGATCGCCGTCATCTGCGTCGCCGCCCTCCTCGCCCTCGCCCTCATCCTCAAGTTCACCGTCCTCTAAAGCGCACCTCCGGGCGAACGCAGGGCGACCGGCGGCGCCGCAGCCGCGCTTGTGACGCTCCTGCGAGGCGCGAGCACAACGGCGCCCGCAGGCGGAGAAGGAAGGAGGGCGCCAGCCATGTCCAAAAGGATTCCGGCAGCGGTCGCGAGCGCACTGTTCGCCCTTTGCGCGTTTCAGTTGCGGGCGCAGGACCTGGAAGTCCGCGTCGTGAGACCAATCACCAGTTACCGCAACAAGGCGAACCTGATACTGCCTGACACCGACCCCATCCCCGGGGTCATCTCCCCCGACGAGATAGCGGTGACCGCCTGCGCGGGGGAGTACGAGCCCGCGAGCTTCGTCGTCCGGGCACTGTCCGACGTCAAGGGCCTGAAGCCCGAGTGCACCGACCTCAAGGCGGGGGAGCCCGTCATCCCGTCCTCCGCAGTGGACATAAGGGTTGTGAAGTGCTGGTACCAGGCGGCCACTGCGACGGTTGACGACTGGGTCAGTGACAAGGTCCTCCGGGACAAGGCGACGTGGGTCCTTGTTCCCGAGCTCCTCCTGAAGGACGACTCGCTTGTCAGGGTGGACACGGACAAGAAAGAGAACTATCTGAAGGCCCGCTATCCCGACGGGGACAGGTACGTCAGCATGACCCTGAGCAACGAGGAGGGGAAGGAGTTCTTCGGGCAGTTCGATGGCTTCGAACCAGGGAACTTCTGGTCGATCCCGATCGAGGCCCTGCCGGTCAGGGACAGCCCCGTGCTCCTGCCGGTGGATATTCCGGCCGGGACCAATAAGCAGTTCTGGGTCACGGTACACGTGCCGGAAGACGCTTCCCCGGGGACTTACGGTGGCAGGATGGATTTGAAGGTGGACGGACGAACCGCCGGCAGCCTGGAAGTCAGCGTCCGGGTGCTCCCGGTGAAGCTGTCCGAGCCTTACTACACCTCCAGCATGTACTGGGACGCGCTCCTGGACCCCGAGTGGCCCGAAGGGAGCATCGGCGCAAGATACAAGAGCGCGCGGCAATTGAGGGCCGAGTTGCAAAACATGGTCGCCCACGGCGTCACCAACCCGATGATGAGGTACCGCAACAACCTGTCGCAGTTTGAGGAACGGCTGAAGATAAGGAAAGAGCTGGGGATGGATATGCGGACCCTTTACCTCCTCAGTTGGGAGTCGTACGTACAGCGGGCGGCGCAGGGAGAGATAAGCGCGGACGGGCTGAAACGGCGCGTAAGGGCGCTGATCGAACTTGCCGCGCGATACGGCGTGCAGGAGGTCTATTTCTACGGGATAGACGAGGCGAGGGGCGACGCGCTGAGGTCCCAGCGGGGGGCCATAGAAGCGCTCCACGAAGCCGGAGGAAAGCTCTTCTCGGCCGGTTACAAGAGCAAGTCCGACGCCGCCGGGAACCAAGGCGTCTCGGAGAGCGAGGGCAACTTCGAGGCCATAGGCGACCTTCAGGACCTGCTCGTCTGCGCCGGGGCGCCTTCAAAGGAGGAGGCCGCCAGGTGGCACGGCGCGGGCCACAGAATCTGGTGTTACGCCAACCCCCAGGCAGGAGTGGAGAACCCGGAGGTTTACCGGAGAACCTTCGGCCTGGCCCTTTGGAAGAACGATTACGACGGGGCCGCGACCTACGGTTACATGATGTGTTTCGGCGCCCCGTGGAACGATTTCGACTACGGCAAGAGGCGCGACAAGTGCTTCGCCTACCCAACCGCGGACGGCGTGGTGGACACCGTCCAGTGGGAAGGGTACAGGGAGGGCGTGGACGACGTGAGGTACGTGACCACGCTCCGTAAGACGATTGAAGAGGCGAAGGTGTCCGGCGAGAGAATGGACGTCGCGCTCTCAGCGGAGGAGTACCTTGAGGGCCTGGAGATGAACGTGAACGGCTATCGCTCGACCCCGGCGGACTCGGGAGAGCGCCTGGACGCCATCCGGGCCGAAATGATCTCATACATCCTTGAGCTTACTCCATAGCGGCCCACTGATGTAGCTCGGCCGCCCCCGGCCGAGGGAGAATGTAGCTCGGCCGCCCCCGGCCGAGGGAGAATGT
>CAZQEQ010000022.1:28207-43070 GCA_964592385.1 uncultured candidatus Brocadiaceae bacterium
CCGCCCCCGGCCGAGGGAGAATGTGGCTCGGCCGCCCCCGGCCGAGGGAGAATGTAGCTCGGCCGCCCCCGGCCGAGAAGCCCACAGGCGAGGGCGCCTGTGCCACACCGAGAAGCCCACGGGCGAGGGCGCCTGTGCCACACCGACACGGCCGCTGGTGCGCGCGGCGGGCGTCATGGAGTGGTCCCCTGTTACCCAGGATGGCGTCCGCCGCATGGCGGACTGATCCTGGGCTGTCATGGGGTGTCCCGTTGGGACAACCGGGAACCCCGGCTGCGCTTCGCGCTCCTGACCTGCTGCAACGCGCGTTCGCCGGACTTGACGCAACAGCGCCAGCCGAGTGGCGCTGACCCGGCGATGTCCGGTCCGCGGCGCCCCGTGGGGGCAGCGTGACAATAGCCCGGCAGTTCACTGCTGGGACTCCGACCGAACCGCAACGTGCCCAGTCCCGTAGGGACGGCTGACAGGACGTAACGCACCGGACGCCCGCCCGGCCCCGAGGGTCAGGGAGGAGCGTGTCAGACCGGTTTCTGGACCAAAGGGGCCTGAGCTGCGCGCGTGGCGCAATGCCCCGGGCGAAGCGCCCCAACGGGGCAGACCATCCCAGCCCAGGGCTGCGGGCATCGCCCGCTGCCCTGGGAAACAGACGGCAGGCACAGGTTTGCTCTGAAGGAGCAACCCAGACTTATGAAGTGCGGGAGCTTGTCCGCCGTACAGCGGAGGGCCTCGCTGCCGCTGAGGGCGTGGGCAAGGATGCCCACACCCAGGCCGGCAAGATGCCGGCGCCACAGGGCTGGCCGGCAGCGCCCTATGGAATGCGCAAGCCCCTCGGCCAAACTCGGGATGAACTTGCTTGCGCTTTCATTGGGGCAAGCTAGCTTGCCCGCCGTACGGCGGGCGGAAGCAAGCTTCCGCCACGGCAGGGCGGGAGCAAGCTCCCGCACTCCAAAGGGCCATCATGCGGTAACGTGCCGCAGTGGGTAAACCGCCACCGCCACCGTCCGCCGGATTCCTTCCTTGTCACCGTTCAGTGTTGCCGTTCGCCGTTCGCCGTTCGCCGTTTCCGTGAACTTCATACTTCTGCCTTCTGCCTTCTGCCTTCGCCTACTTGAAGATCATCCCCGCGTATCCGACGACGTAGGAGCCACTGCCGAACGGCGAGTCGGCGCTGGTGGCGCGCCGGACCAGCACGCCTTGCGTCCCGCCGAGCGCCTTGACCGCCGTGAGCATCGCAACCGCCGGCAATACGCCGCACATCGTGACGCCCCCGCGCCGGCAGACGTCGTAGAGCCCGGCGGCGTCGAGCGCATCCATCCGCTCTATCGCCAGAGGGTCGTTGTGGTTCACGGTCTCCAGCGCCCCACTCCCGCTCTCGTGCGACATATCGCTGCTGGTGACGATGAGCGTCTCGACCATGCCCTCGCGCCCGAGCAACTCGGCGACGGCGGCGCCGAAGTCCTGGAGCATCTCAAAGCCGGCCGAGGCCGTGACGCAGACCACCGCGAGCCGCGCCTTCGGGTTGTGATACTGGACGAAGGGAAGCACGACCTCGCCCGAATGCTCGTGCAGGTGAGGCCGGTCGTCGGACGTCACCGCCGGCAGTTCGGCGAGGGCGGACGTGAGCGGCTCGTCCAGGGCCGTCTCGCCGAGGGGGGTCTGCCACGGGCCGCCGGTCCAGAGCGCCAGGGCCGGCGCGGCGTAGGAGTGGCTGGGGTTCAGCAGCAGGACGGTGTCCGGCACGCGCACGGCGGCGAACGCCGCGCCCGCCGCGGCGCCGCTGAACGTGTAGCCCGCGTGGGGCGAGAGCACGCCGAGGGCGCGCTCTTTGCCCTCGACCTCCGGCGTGAACGACTCGATAGTGTCCCTGAGGTCCTTCGGGTTGGCCGGGTAGAACTGCCCGGCGACGACGGGTTTCCTTGCCATGTCAGGCCCTCCCCAACTCACTGCGCGCGGGTGACGCAGTCGCGGCAGAACTCCGCGAAGCTCCGGAGATACTGCTCCCCGCCCACTGCATAAGTATCGTTGTGAGTGCCGCCCTCGACAAGGCAAAACGCCTTCGGCTCGGGCGCGGCCTCGAATACGGCGCGTCCCTGCGCGAGGGGGGCTATCTCGTCCCGGCTGCCGTGGAACATGAGCAGAGGCACGGTCAGGCGCGGGACCTTGCCGGCGGTGTCGAAGCGGTTCCGCAACAGCAGCCAGATAGGCAGCCAGGGGAGCATCTTGCGGGCCATGGCGGGCACGCTCTTGAACGCACCCTCCAGCACGACGCCGGCCACCGGGCGGTCGAGGGCGAGCTGCACCGCGACCGCCGCGCCGAGCGAGCGACCGAAGCAAACGATGCGCGCGGGGGCGACGCCGCGCTCCTCCGTCAGGCAGCGGTAGGCGGCGCGGGCGTCCTCGTAGAGGCCGCGCTCGGACGGCTTGCCCTCGCTCCGGCCGTAGCCGCGGTAGTCGAACAGGAAGACGGCAAGGCCGCGCCGGGCGAGCATGTCGAGGTTGTCGGCGCGGTGCGTGATGTTGCCCGCGTTGCCGTGGCACCAGAGGACGACGGGGCGGAGCGACGCGTCGTCCGGCCCGACGCCGGGATGCCACCACGCGTGGAGGCGGAGGCCGTCGGCTGTCTGGAAGGTGCACTCCTCGGCGCCGGCGGGGAGCAGGTCCCAGCTCAGGGCCGGTGCGGAGGTGGGATAGAAGATGAAGCAACCCTCGAAGGCCAGCAGCAATCCGATCACCACGGCGGCGAGCAGGGCCGCGCGCAGGATGCGGAGCAGCACGCGGCGCGCGCCGCTCGACCCGGCCGGCGCGCCGGGCGCGCCTTCGCCGCCGTGCCGCGACGCCCGGCCCGGCTGCTCGCGCGGCGGTTCGGGTGCGCCGGGCAGCGCGAAGCACGCGCCGCCCAGGAGGCAGCCCAGCGTCAGCACTGCAAGGAGCTTTTCCATGCCGGCACGGTCACCCCGGTCAAGAGTCCACGCGACGCCGGTTGGCAAGCTGCGCAGCGCCGGCTACCGCTCGCCGGTGGGAGGAGCGTGGCGGCGCGATTTTCTCAGGCTCACCGGCCGGCCCAATATTTCAGACCAAACTACCGCCTGCTTCAGGGTCTTCGTTCCCGAGAGCAGGACGGCGACGTCGATGCCTTTGCGGGCCGGCTGTGCGGGGGGCGCCGCCGGCTTTGGCGCGACGATGGGCTTGCCTCTGGGCGTGACCGCTCGGGCGGCCCTTTTTGCCGGCCGGGCCGGACGAATGTCCCCTGCCCCCCGTCCGACTGTCAGCGGGGGTGACACGCTCACCAGGCGGCCCATCGGCGGAGTCGGGCGAGGTGCGGGCGCGGCGCGCTGCGGCGGCGGCGCCTGCACCGGCGCCTGCCGGGGCGGCGCCTGCTGGCGGGCCCCCCGTGCCTCTGCCAGGCTTTGCAGGAACTCCTGGATCTCCTCCGGCGGAGCCTTGTAGGTCACGTCGTCCTCGGCGCCCCCGCCCTGCTGCCGTTGCTGCTCCGCCATTCTTTCCAGGCCCTTCTTGATGGCGGGCAGCACGAACAGCACCAGGAAGAACAGCGCCGCTATCACCTGGAATCCGCCCATCTCATCCGCCTCCGGTGCCGCTACACGAAGCGCCCCACGTTCACCGCAGAGCATTGTAGCATCAGGGGTATCGTATCCTCAACGGCGCGGCCCACGTGCACGAGCATCTCCGCCAGGTCGCGGCCGGCAGGGCTCTGGACGACCTTGCGGAACCACGGGACGCCCGCCGGATGCCCGAGACGCACCATCGACGCCGCGCAGAGCAGGCTCAGCGAGTACGGCACGTCCTGGTCCCGGACGCTGTAGAAGATCAGCACCGCCGTCCAAACGCGCGCCAACCCCAGACAAGAGCCGGCCAGGTAGCGCTCCGACGATTCCCCGTTGCGCAGCATCGCCTCCAGCGACTGCGCCGCCTCGGCGTCGTTCGCCATCGCGCGTAGCGCCAGCAGCGCGCATCGCAGCTCCGGCTCCCCGCCCGCCTCCGGGACGTTCGCGTCTCCCAGGTCGCCGCCGGCGCCGCGCACGGCCAGCGCCATGCAGGCCGCCGCCATGGTGCTGACCTCCCTGCCGGCCAGCCACCCGCGCAGGAGTTCCATCACGGGCTCGTCCTGCGCGGCGGCCAGCAGCGCGTGGGTCAGGTCCATCCTCAGGTCAACGTCCGCCCCCTCCAGCGCCCCCGCCGCCAGCCGGGGACCGTCCGCCTGGCCCCCCGCCAGCAGGGCCAGCGCCGCCCGCCCGACGGGCTCGCAGAAATCCTCATCGTCCAGGTTGCGCTCGCACAGGGCCCTCAGGTCCTTCGGGCGGGCGGTCCCGTCGCCCATTTCGAGCGCAGCGGTCAGCGCCGTGAGCGAGCACCAGTCGTCCTCGTCGTCCAGCGCCTCGCCCAGGGGATCCGTCCCCGTCTCCAGGCCGAACGACTTCAGGCAGCGCTGAACCTCGATCCGGGCGCGGGCAAGCCGGCGGCGCAGCCGACGCAGATGCCCGGTCCCCCTGAGGGCCTCGCCCCACTCGAGACTGGGAGCAGTCGCCAGGACCTCCGCCCACTGAGCCAGGCGCTCCTCGTGGCCTTCCTGGGCGATCAGGCGCAGTGCGCGCGCGGCGTGAGCGAGGGCATCGCATGCGGCGCACAGGTCCCCCACCAGCCCTTGCGAGATTATGCCGGTGAGCTCCGGGTCGAGCGGACCGCCGCCCAGCAACGCCGGACGGATGCCCTGGGCCTGCGCCTCGGAGAGTCGGTAGTCCCTCGCCCACGCCTCCGCAACTTCCGGGCCCAATCCTCCCCCGACGGCGAACGCCCCCCGGTCCTCGTCCCAACGCAGGGCGCCGGCCTGCGCGACCAGTTCCTGCCACCAGGCCAGCACGCCGTCGCCGGCCTCCGCAACGGTGCGGCCGAAGCCTGCCTTCTCCACGACGTCCGCCGCGTTCTCGGCGTCGTCCTGGAGCAGCACCGAGACCGCATCGTCGCCGGCCAATCGGTGCAGCTCCTCCAGGGTCCGCCGCACGGGCAACAGCTCGGCGCCGCGGGCGCACTCTCTGACGGCCTCGCACGCGTGCTCTTGGACCACGGGGTCGCGGTCGCGCAGGGCCGCCAGGAAGTGGCCGAACAACGCCACGCCGACGGTGCGCTCGGAGGCGAAGCTGATTGCCGTTCGGGCGCGCCGCGCCGCCGCCGGCCCGCCCGGGTTGGCGACGAGCACCTCGGCCGCCCTGCGACGGACCATGGCATCGGGGTGATTCTTCATGACCCACGCCAGAAAGCCGGCGTCACGCGTGTAGGAGAACGTGTCGGCCGCCCGGTTGCGCACGGCGGAGGCCGGGTCGTTCAGCGCGTCCTGCATCGCCCCGGAGTCCCCGATGTCCACCAGAGAGGACAGCTCGCTCAGTGCATGGACCTTCTCCGACGACGAGCCGTGCGCCAGGATGTCTTCCAGGAAGGGGACGGCGTCGCCGGCCGTTCCGGTGTTCTGCGTGGCCTCCCGCCCGATGTCGCCGGCTTCCCAGACGGCCCGCGCCCGCTCCCCGCCGACCTGTTCGGCCATGTCCCTGCTGAGCCAATCCATTCGCGCCTCGGCGCCCAGGCCACGCAGCATCTCGCTGGCGCCGCGCGCGACCTCGAAGTCCTCGTCAACGGCCGCCTTCTCCAGGATGTCCCGTGTCTGGGGGAGATCAAAGGCGTTGAGCATCAGCACGGCGTGGCGACGCACCTCGGCCGAGGGATGGTCCAGCGCCCGACGGAGGCACCCGAGGAACTCGCTCGACCCGCCCCCGAGCGACGCCGACAGCATGTCCAGCGCCGACGCCACGACGCGGTAGGACGGATCGGCAAGGTGCGCAACCATCATCTCCACGGCCTGCGGCGTCCCGATGGCCGCCAGCGCGAGAACCGCCTCCTGCCGCACCTCCCCGTCCTGGTCGTCGGAAAGCTCGGCCAGCGCCGGCAGCGCCAGGTCGGAACGCGCGAACGCGAGCGCCTGGGCGACTTGCCTGCGCACGTGCACATCCTCGTTGGCAAGCACGGCGCGTGCCAGCGGGCCGCCCGCCTGGGCCAGCGCTTCAAGGACCTCCTGCCGCAACGGGTGGGAAGGCATGCCGACGATGATCCCCAGCGTGCTCGAGGCGCTGCGCCGGACGATCTCCGCCTCATCCTGGAGGGACCGGGCAAGCAGGGACGCCAGGCCGGCGCTCGCGAAGCTCTCCAGGACCTCGACGCCCCGCTGGCGAATGCCCTCGTCCTCTGCGCGAAGGCACTCCTTCAGCAGGTCCACGCCGGCCGGAGTGTCGCTGAAGTCCCCCACCAGCTCGGCGGCAATGCCCGCCAGCCGCCTGTCGGAGCCGAGCAGCGCCGCCCGCAAGACGGCACTGCCGACTTCCCAGGGCACGCTCACGGCGCCTTCCAGAACAGCCTGCCGAACCGAAGGGCTCGTCGCCTGCTCCAGGACCTGCCGAGCGGCGGCGTCACGGTCTCCCGCCTGCGCAATGGCATCGAGGGCCTGCCGCGCGAGGGTCCGCAACTCCTGCTCGCTCAATCGTCTGCGCCGTGCCACTGGATACCCCGCAAGCCCTTCCCCTGCCGGACCGCCTCAAAACAGATAACAGAATCAACCGCGCAGACCGCAGAGCACGCAGGCGAAACGAGGAAACCGGCCTGCCGCAGCCTGTTCCTGCTCAGCGGCCTCTGCGCCCTCGGCGCTGAATCCGTTGCCGTCTTACGTCTTGCTCTCTCCCTGGCCGGCCTCGCCGCTTATGGACCGACGCATGTCCGTGTCCGCCTGGACGTTACGGAGCGTGTAGTAATCCATGATGCCGAGATTGCCCTCGCGGAACGCCTGGGCTATCGCCTTGGGGACCTCAGCCTCGGCCAGAACGACTTTCGCGCGGTTTTCGGCGACCAGGGCGGACATCTCCTGCTCGCGCGCGACGGCCATTGCCCGCCGGCGTTCGGCCAGGGCCTGAGCGACCCGCTTGTCGGCCTCGGCCTGGTCCGCCTGGAGCTTGGCCCCGATGTTCTCCCCCACGTCCACGTCGGCGATGTCAATCGAGACGATTTCGAAGGCGGTCCCGGCGTCCAGCCCCTTCTCCAGCACGCGGCGGGAGATGATGTCGGGATTCTCCAGGACGACCTTGTAGGTCTCCGAGGAGCCGATGGTGGTCACGATGCCCTCGCCGACTCGGGCGATGATCGTCTCCTCGGTGGCGCCGCCGACGAGCCGTTCCAGGTTCGCGCGGACGGTCACGCGGGCCTTCGCCTGGACCTGGATGCCGTCCTTGGCGACGGCGGAGACGGTCTCACGGCCCCTGGTGGGGTCCGGGCAGTCAATGACCTTCGGGTTGACGCTGGTGCGGACGGCCTCCAGCACGTCGCGGCCGGCCAGGTCAATGGCGCATGCCTGGTTGAAGGTCAGGGCGATCCTGGCCTTGCTGGCGGCGATCAGCGCGCGGATGACGTTCAGCACGTTGCCCCCCGCCAGGTAGTGCGTCTCAAGGTCCTTGGTCTCCGCCGGCAGGCCCGCCTTCATGGCCATGATGCGGCTGTCCACGATGACCGACGGCCTGACGCCACGCAGCCGCATACCGATGATCTCGAATATGCCCACGTGTGCGCCGGCCAGAAGCGCCTTGATGTACAGGAAGCCGTAGCTGAAGAAGAACAGCAGAAACGCCACAAACAGGACGATGAGCACCAGCCCGATGATCACGACGGCCGCCTCCCGCGCGTCGCCCTGCAGAGCCTGCGCCAGCAATCCGAGTGTCATTTCAGACCCCTTTCCCTTTAACCGCCGAAGACTCCTGCCCTGCCGGAGAGAAGACGCGCAGGCCAGTTGTCAGTTGTCCGCCGTACGGCGGATTGCTCGTTGATTGTTACTTGTTTCTTGTCGCTTGTCGTCCGCCGTACGGCGGATTGCCGTTGCGGCCGTCTGCCGTTGCCTTCTTCGTGTTCTTCGTGTCCCCGCCGTACGGCGGGCAAGCTTCGTGGTGAAGGCCGTTGCCGTTGTTGCCGTTGCCGTACCTCCGGCCCACAGCCTCCTGTCTCCAGCCTGTCTCTCCAATCCGTTCACATCTGCTCCACAACGATCCGGTTGCCCGAGACCTCGACTACTTTTATCCGCGTCCCCTTGTCGAGCATCTCGCCCTGCGTGATGACATCGTAACGCCTCTCGCCGAGGTGCGCAATGCCGGTCGGCCGGAGCGCAGTCACCGCCACGCCTTCCAGCCCGACCAGCTCCTCGCCGACGGTCGTCGAGGGACGCGCGTCCTTCAGGACGTCGCTCTTCAGGGCGAAGTACTTGCCGACGACGCCCTTCCACAGGGCGAAGAACAGGGGCACGAAGGCCAGCGTAGTGCCGACAAGGACGACGGCCGTCCACAGGTGCCCCGTGGCAAACGCGAAGATGATGCTCGCCAGCGTCGCCATGAAGCCCATCGTGCCGATGATCATCCCGGGGATGAACAACTCGACGATCATAGCGACCAGCCCGCAGACGTAAAGGGCGATAATGATGGTCAGTTCCACCGCTGTGCCTCCCTGTGCACGCAGGTCACAACTGCTCGTGCGACCTGACGACGATCCGGTTGCCGTGAATCTCGAGAATCTGCACGCTTGCGCCCTTCTCGATGAAGTCACCCAGGGTGACGACGTCGAACCTTCGCTTCCCGAACTGCGCCCGGCCGGAGGGCCGCAGGGCCGTCAGCGCCACGCCCACCTCTCCCACCAACCCGGCAAGCCCCGGCACGCGCCTCTCCAGACCCTCGCTGGCATGTGCCGCGGCCAGGTTCGTCCGGTGCACGATGCGCCCCAGGATTGGCATGGACGGCAGGTAGCGGATCATCACCGCAACTCCTATCAGTGCACCCGTCAGGGACCCCAGAACCTTCAGCAGGCTGAACTCGAAGACGTGGAACTCGCTCGGGCTTCGGGGGATGGTGAACTGCTGGAAAGTCAGCACCAGGCTCACCACCAGCAGGGCGATGCCGGACACGCCGGCCACGCCGAAGCCCGGTATCAGCAGTATCTCCACCAGCAGCAGCACGACGCCGAGAAGGAACAGCACGATCTCCAGCATGTGGGCGTAGTTGAGGGTCCACTTGATGATGAAGAAGGCCACGAAGGACGCTATCCCCAGTATGCCGGGCAGGCCGAAGCCGGGATGCGTTATCTCGAAGTACAGCAGCATGAAGCCGACGACGATCAGCAGCGGGCTGAACGTATCCAGGATGGCCAGCAGCCGCTCGGACGGGGTCAGGTAGAGACGCCTGACCTCGCTTTCTTTGAGCCCGAGCAGGTCGAAAAGGTGCTGGCGGCTGCGCACGGCCGCGCGCGCGAAGCCGTACTCGACCGCCTTGCCGGAGTCCATCGACAGCAGCTCTCCGGCGGGCACGATCACGTCCTGGTCCTCGACGGCGACCTGCTCGGCGGCGCTCATGGAGCGCAGCTCCGCGTCGGTCTTGTACCAGACCGCGGTATCGTCAACGACCTCGATGCGGTAAACCTCGATTTCCCTGGTGACCATGGCCTTGACGAGCGCCTCCGGGTAGCCGCGCTTGCGGGCGTAGGTCAGCATGGTCTCGCGCGTGGCCGTCTCAGACTTCTCGCCCGCCGGCTGCCCCGTGGCCGAGATCGGCATAACGTCGCCCATCCGGCCGGTGGGCCCGTAAACGTAGATCTCCTTGCAGGCCAGGGCGACCATCGTTCCGCCGCTGTACGCCTGGGGGTTGACGAAGGCGATGACGTCCATGTCCTCGCGCTGGAAGATGAAGTCGCCCAGATCCATGGAGACCTGCAAATCGCCCCCCGGCGTGTCCAGTTCCAGGATAAAGGTCTCGACGCCCTCCTCCGCGGCGCGCTCGATGTAGCGCTCGACGGCCCTGGCACGGGCCTCGTTGATCATGCCCGTGAGGCGGAGGATGCAGGCGCGGGGGGGCTCCTGGGCGGCGGCGGGCAGGCAGAACGCCATGGTCAGCAAAAGGAGTCCGGCCATCCGCCGGTTGGCGGGCCTGTGGGGGCGGACGGGGTGGGAATCGCCCACGTGATCATCTCCGCAGAAAGGGCCTCACCATGATTATAGGCCCCCTTCCGACCGATGGCAAGGCTGCCCCGGCCGTATCCTGCCGCCCTCCTGCAACGCATTGGTGGGGGGCCACAGTATGTCACGACTCCAAAGGAGCAGGGCCGCGCTTGTTGTAGCGCCGCCTTCCAGGCGGCCTGGCTGCGGGCATCTTGCCCGCAGCTGTGCGTCGGGCGTGGGCAGGATGCCCACGCCCAAGCCGGCAAGATGCCGGCGCTACTCGGCCACGGTGCAACAGTGACGGCGCCCGGCCGGCTCAGATCGTGGCCCGCCTGGCGTCCTGGACCACGTCGAGGCTGCGAATCGTGTCGAGCGTCGCGTCGTCCGGCCTGCTGTCCAGGTTCAGGGCGAGGATGGCATTCCCGCCCATCTCCTCCCGGCCGAAGCCCATCCGCGCCACGTTGACGCCGGACTCGCCGAGGATCGCCCCGACGTTGCCGATCAGCCCGGGAACGTCCTTCCCGTAGACGACGAGCAACTCGCCCTCCGGGATGACCTCGACGTAGAACTCGTCGATGCTCACGATGCGCGGGTGCCTGCGCCCGAAGAGCGCGCCCGTCGCCGTCGTCTCGCCGGCGTCGGTGACGAGCTTGACCTCGACCAGGTCCGTGAAGCCCGCCTCATGGCCGACGGTCGCGCTGCTGGTGATGTGTATGCCCCGCTCTTCGGCGACGTGCGGGGCGCTGACGATATTGACGACGTCACCCAGCATGGCCACCATCAGGCCCTTGACGCCGTGGTTGACGATCGGCCCGATGTCCTGGCGCGCCAGGTCGCCCTTGCAGGCGACCTCCGCCGACTGCGGACGGCCGCGATTCAACTGGGCGACCAGTTGGCCCAGGCTCGCGGCCAGTTGACAGAAAGGCTGAATGGCCCTCATCTCCTCGGGGGCGACGCTGGTTATGTTCAGCGCGTTGCGGAAGTGCTGGTGCAGCAAGCCGTCCACCATCTGCTCGGCGGCTTCGGCGGCGACGGCCAGTTGCGCCTCCTCGGTCGAGGCGCCCAGGTGCGGGGTGGCCAGCACCTTGTCATTCTGAGCGAAGTCGTAAGTCTCCGGCGGCTCCTGCACGTACACGTCGAAGGCCGCGCCCGCCAGCCTGTCCTCGTCCAGCGCCGCCAGGACGGCGCCCTGGTCGATGACCGCGCCCCGGGCGCAGTTGATGATGCGCGCGGTCGGCTTCATCAGGGCGATCTGCTCGGCGCCGATCAGGCCCTTCGTCTGGTCGTTCTCGGGCACGTGAACGCTCACGTAGTCGGCGCGTTTCAGCAGGTCATCCAATCCGCTCACCAACTCCACGCCAACCTTACCGGCGACTTCGCGGCTGATGTACGGGTCGTGCGCCAGCACGTTCATCTCGAACGCGAGCGCCCGCCTGGCAAGGGCCTGACCGATTCGGCCCAGGCCGATGATGCCCATCGTCGCGCCGGCCAGCTGCGAGCCGAGGAGCTTCTTCTTGTCCCACCGCGACTCCCGCATGGAGATGTACGCCGGGCCGATGTTCCGCGCCAGCGCCAGCACCAGGGTGAATGCGTGCTCGGCGGTGCTGATCGTGTTCGCCCCCGGCGTGTTCATGACGACCACGCCCTTGCGCGAGGCGGCAGCGACGTCGATGTTGCTCACGCCGACGCCGGCGCGACAGACGGCTTCCAGTTGGTCGGCCTCCGCCAGCACGTCGGCCGTTATCTTGGCCGCCGAGCGACAGATGACGCCGTGAACGCCCTTGACAGCTTCTTTCAGTTCGTCCGGCGACAGGCCGGGGCGGTTGATGACCTCCAGCCCCGCCTGCTGCAACGTCTCCATGCACTGCTCTGGAAGCCTGTCCGCAACAAGCACCGTCTTCATCAGCAGACTCCAAAAGGAAGGAAACCCCCAAACGCAAGTTCGCGGATTATACGGCCCGCGCCGGGGACTGTCAACTTCGGCTGCTAGCCCCGGATGCCCAGCAGATCCGTCTTCTTCTCCATGTAGTAGCAGAGGTCGTCGAACGTAACGCCGTTCGGGATCTGGTGGTCGAGCTGGGGGATATAGCCGCCGTCCTGCACGACGGGCGCGATGCGGTCCAGTTCCCGGTCGATGGCCTCCCTGCCTCTAAGGAGCGCGAACTTGTCCACGCCGCCCCGGAAGGTCATGTCATGGCCGTATTCCGCCCGCAGCGCCACGATGTCCATGCCGGCGTTGACCTCGAGCGGCCAGATGTGGTTGATCCCGCCCTCCAGCCAGAGCGGGATCAGCTCCGTGATGTCGCCGTCGGAATCCACCGAGCACAGGTAGCCCCCCTTGGACCTGTAGAAGTCGCACAGCCGCTTGTACCGGGGCAGGGCAAGCTCCCTGAACAGGGCGGGCGAGAGCACCGGGCCGGAGTTGAACGCGATGTCCTCCCAGAAGTGCAACACGTCGAAGTCCGCCTCGTCGAACGCCCGGCCGAGGATGTCCAGCGCGAGCTGCGTCCTGGTCTCCATGATCTCCTCGACGAGCGGCCGGTCCTCGTAGAGCATGATGCAGAAGCTCTCGAACCCCATCACCTCCTTGATCTCGCCCAACATGCTGGGCGCGCGGATCTTGAGGGGATAATCGCGGTTCAGCCACCTGGCCTTCTTCTCCTCCCAGTTGTCCTCGTCCCAGTGGTCCGGGTAGCGCAGCGGCTCGTCCGCGCGGAACTGGTCCCGGATCCGCTCCCAGTCCGCGCGGCACGTCACCCCCCCGCGCAGCACGTGGCGGGCGCCCACGGTGATGTCCTCCGCTTTGCGCTGCTCCACCTCGCGGCCCCAGCCATCCCGCGTCACCTTGCGCTCCGCGTCCTCTGCCATCACGCCCTGGTCGGGCACGCCCGGAATGGGGTCGTAGCGGATGTGCCTGAAGTCCTCCATCCCGTCGAGCCCGAAGTAGTCGGCGTAACTCACCCCCTCGGGCATTCCCTGCGCGCGCCACTCGTCCATCATGGCGGGCTCCATCGGCCCGAACTCGAAGTTCGGCACGTAGTCGGCGCTCTGGAAGCGCAGCACGCGATTGAAGCATTCCCGCAGGGTCATCATCGGCAGTCCTCCCGGACCTTCCCATCGTCCTTCCGGTGGCGCTCGAAGAGCGCGAGCAGCCGGTCCATCCGTTCCTGAAGCAGCGCGGCCGACCGCGCCTCCAGCGAGAGCCGCGCGATCGGCTCCGTGCCGGAGGGCCGCACGCAGAACCACCAGTCGCCGTAGTCCACGCGCACGCCGTCGCTTTCGAGCACGTCCGCCCGCTCGCACCGGCGCAGCACGCGCCCCTCGGTCTCGCACGTGACCTCGACGGGGCCGGGATACTCCTCCAGCGCCGCCAGGGCCACGCGCCGGCAGACCTCCAGGGCGCGCCCCTGGTCGTCGAACTCGATCTTCGGCTCCCGCTCCGGGCGATGCCACGGCCCGGCGAAGCCGCCGACCAGCCCGCCCAGCTCGCCCGAGGACGCCAGGTGCAGCAAGTGCAGCGTCGTCAGCAGCGAACTGTCGCAGCAGAAGAAGTCGCGGTAGTAGTAATGCCCGGCGTTCTCTCCGGCGAAGACCAGGTCCCCCTCGGCGCGCAGAACGGCCTTTATCTTCGCATGGCCCACGGGCACGATCAGGGGCTCCACACCCCGCGCGCGGAACCAGTCCAGCACCTTCCTGCTGGTGGTCTGCCCAACGCCGAAGGCGCACGCCGGGTCGCGCGCCAGCATCCGGTGCGCGATGCAGGCCGTCATCTCGCTGCCGTCCACGACGTGCCCGTCGGGCATCACGACCACCACCCTGTCGGCGTCCCCGTCGTAGGCGAAGCCGGCGTCCGCCTCCGCCCGGACGACGCGCTCGACCAGGGCCGCCAGGTTCTCCGTGCGGCTGGGGTCCGGGTGGTGAGCCGGGAAGCTGCCGTCCGGCTCGAAGTTCATCTTCACCGGTTCCAGCCCCAGCCGGTCCTCGATGAGCGCCCACAGCAGGCCGCCGACGCCGTTGCCCGCGTCCGCGACCACGCGTAGCCCTTCCACTTCAGGTTCCCCGACAAGGCCGAGCGCGAAGTCCATGTAATCCGGCCCGGCCTCGACGCGGCCCATCGGCGCCCGGGGGACGAGGGGGCCGTCCGCCTCCATTCCCTGCATGAGGTGGAAAGCGTCGTCCAGCCCCGTAGCGCCCGTGACCGGTTCCCCGCCCGCTTTGACCACCTTGAACCCGTTGTACTCGGGCGGGTTGTGGCTGGCCGTCACCATCACGCCGAGGTCGAACCCGGAATCGGCCCCCAGCACGTAATAGACCAGTTCCGTGGGGCATAGGCCGAGCCCGCTCACCCCGACGCCCGACCGCTCGAACCCCGCCGCCAGGGCCGCGTAGAGAGACGGCGAGCTGAGCCGCGAGTCGCAGCCGACGGCCGCCCGCTCGCACGGCAGCACCCGCGCCAACGCCCGGCCCAGCAGGAAGGCGAACCGCTCGTCCACCTGGTCGGGGTACGTGCCCCGGATGTCGTATGACTTCACGACGGCGCTGTCCAACTCGGCCACGATCACTCCTCCGCAATGCGACGCGAAGGATACACCAGGGGGGTTACTGCGTCAAAGCGCCGCCGTGATTGCGGGTTGGGACGGCAGGACGGCAGGCTGGAGACTGGAGGCACGGCAACGGCGAACGGCAACGGCCTTCACCACGGATACACGGAGAAGGCAACGGCATTAACGGCAACCAGAGCAAACAACAAGAAACAAGCAACCAGAAACAAGTCTTAACTGTCAACTAGTGGCCTGATGAGGAAGTCACCTTGGGTTTCGCAGGTTATCTCTGAACCGGGCG
>CAZQEQ010000023.1:0-43034 GCA_964592385.1 uncultured candidatus Brocadiaceae bacterium
GGCCGGGAGCATCTTGGAGTCTATCGGATCGTCCTTGACGGCTCCTGGCAGGACCCAAGGGACTTCACCACTCCAAGTCTCCGACCAGGCAAGCACGCGGTCAGTGTTATCGTTCGCTCGTCCCTTCGCCCGGACGACCCACGCAGTCCTTTCGTCGCCGTCAGCAATCCGGTCGAGATCGAGGTCCTGCCCGCGGGCGAGGGAGCAACTCTGAGCGTCGAGGACATCTGCAAGGGGATGGAGGCGCAGAGCGCGAAGATCGCTGACATCGAGGTGCATTTCGACTGGATTCACGGCCGCCTGGAGGAGCAGGATGACGGGGCGCTACGGTTCGTGCCCTGCTGGATCGAGGACAAGGGCGAGGGTGAGGTAACCGAAGGCGAGTTCGGCTTCCTGGACTGCGTATGGAAGGAGAAGGGACAGAAGGCATTCCTGGAGCGCAATATCGTCCAGCCCATGCCGGACCCGTCCGGCGGGGAGAGCCGTATTGCTCGGAGCCTGGCTCGGTTCGCGTGGAACGGAAAGCAAGGGCGGACGTTCTCGCACAGTGAAGGGGTGGACTACAGTCAAGGCTGGATCTCCGGCGAGCCGAACGGTAACCTGCTGGTGCAATGGCGGATGCCGTTCCTGTTCACGGATCGCATGTGGCGCGAGCAGGGCGAGACGCTCGCCGAGCTATTCCGACGGAAGGGGGCCGAAGTCCTCTCGCTGGACGAGGAGATTGACGGGAGGCGTTGCGCGCTCGTGCTCGTACGCGGCCACTTCGCCGAGGGGATAGACGAGCGGTACTGGCTGGACGTGGAGAGGGGATTCAGCCTTGTGCGGTTCGAGAGGCAGGACGGCCTCGGGCGGACGGTCTGGACGCTGCAGGACATCGTCCTGCGCGAGGCGGCGCCGGGCGTCTGGTATCCCGTGCAGGGCTTCACCTGCGATCCCCACAAGGGAGGCGCTGCGCGATACTCGGCCCGTCTGGTCAAGGTGAACCAGGGGCTGCCGGACTCCGACTTCACCATCGAGTTTCCCCCCGGCACGAGCGTAACTGACAGGCGGGAGCGGTTGGGGGGCGCTGAGGAGCCGGGACGCAGCGGCCCGGCCGACGTGGCCGCGCGGTTCCTGAAGGCGCTTGGCGAGGGCGAGGTGGAGAAGGCTCTGGGGCAGGCCCAACCGGGACTGATCAGGGACCCGGACAGCCTGCCGGATGTGGTGAAGCAATTCGACTTCTCCGGCGCGGCGGTGACCGAAGCATGGGCGGCCCGGGAGGACGCATGTGCGGTTACCGGGCCCTTTGCTGCTCCGGGCGGCAGGGTCGCTTTGGGCCTGGGCCTGAGGAAGTACGGCGACCGCTGGCTGGTGCGTGACATGGACTGGCTTCCTGACGAGAAGGAACGCTCGGCTTGGTTTGAGAAGTTCCACCGTTCCTACCCCGACGCGAAGAAGATCGAGGTACGGTCAGACACGGGCAAGACTCTCGCGTTCGGCCCGGTGATCGAGCTTGATGTGCCAGACCTTGGGCTTCTGGATCTGGACCGCGGCGAGATGATGAGACCGCCAGCCCATCTGGATGGGGCCGATGGCGAGGCGATGGTGGAGTGGACCCGCGAGACTGGGGCTGATCTCGCAGCGGCAACGGAACCGATGGACGGGTGGCGCGGGCTGGTCGGATACGACATGGCCACGGGGCCAGTCAGCACGGCCGAGACCTGGGACCAGGTCACTGCCAACCACGTGGCAGAGCTGACCGGGCGACTGCGGGAAGCTACGCCCGCGTGGATGCCCCGGCGCACGGGCAGCCTGCCGGTCGTTGCCGGAAGTGCGTACGCGTTCAAGACCCGCGAAGGCGGGATGGGCATCCTCCAGATCGTAGGCTTCACCGAGGACCCCAAGGGCGTCCGTATCCGCTACAAGATGGTGCAGCGGGCGGAAGAGGCGCCGGCGCAGGACGCCCGGGCGCCTTCGCCGGGCGTCACGACGAGGGGCCCCCGGTGGGTCACCTCGGACGCGCCCATTGAGGACAGCCAGTGTGCGCTCGCGTTCGACGGCGTCAGCCGCTTCGTCGAAGTCTCGGACAGCCCCTCACTGGACCTGACCGGTCCGTTCACGCTCGAAGCCTGGATCAACTTCGAGGTGGGGGGCGACACCAACCCGCGGATCATTTCGAAAGGGTGGGAGTCACGAGGGGGCTACGAACTCGCCGTGTATGGCACGGGCGAAGAGCGCCGGCTTGCGTTCCTGGCCACCGGAGGTGAGCTCGGTCGCAGGTATTCGAACGCGCTGCTGCGCGCGGGCGAGTGGTGCCACGTCGCGGCGACTTTCGACGGCATCTCGGTCAGCCTGTACGTGAACGGCGAACGGGACATCTCCCGCAACGTCACGGGCGGCGTGACACCCCTCAGCGTTCCGATGAATGACTTCCCCCTGAACATCGGGCGCAACTCGGGGACGGCCAGGGAGATGCTCAAGGGGGTCATAGACGAGGTGCGCATCTGGGACGCCGCGCGAAGCGCGGAGGCGATCCGCCGCGACATGAGGAACCGCCTAACGGGGAACGAGGCGGGGTTGGTCGCGTACTGGCGATTCGAGGAAGGCGAGGCAGAGAGCGTGCATGATGGCACACCCAACGAGAACGACGGCCGGCTGTCCACGGCTTCGGACCGACGGACGGCGCCGCGTGCCATGTGGTACCGCTGAGCGTCCAACCTATAGTCGCTCGTGTGCAGTTGCCGGCTTCCAGATGTTTGTCCGCGCGGAGGCCGGCGCAAACCCGCCGGGGAGGGAGGCTGACGGGGCCTCGTTGTTTGCTGCTGGTTGCTTGTTGTTAGTTCCCCTTTGCCTTCCGTTCCGTTCACGTCGTGTTCGTCGTGGTGGATGCGGTCGTTCTGCGCCGGCGGAGACTGGAACGCACCGGCCGGTTTCGATTAGCATACCTGCCAGACGGCCGGGATGCCCCGCCAGTACAGGGAAGACGCTTCCATCACGACAGGGCGCGCAGTGCAGGTGAAGCCGGAAGGAGACCGTCCGCAGGGCACGCGGCTGGGCCTCAGGGCCTTCCTCGCGTTCACGACTGTGGCGTGGGCCAGCGCCGCTCTCGGTACGCTGCTGTGCGGGGCGGTCTCGTTCGCGGCAGCCTCGGAGGCCCCGGAACCGGCGGGCGTTGTCCTGAAAGCCGTTGACCCGCTGACGACGGTTTACGCGGACAAGGGGTTCCTGGAGGTGTCCGCATCGGGGGGCGCGTTCAGGCGCTTCGACGAGGTGAATGGCCTGGGCGCGATCCGGCTGGTCGGGCCGCGCAACGGCGTCTGCTCCGCGCAGGTCGTCGCCCGGGCGTCACGGCCGGGCGAGGTCCGCGCCGGGGTGTCGGCCCTGCGATCGGCCGGGGGAGCGATCCCGAACGACGCGGTGCGCGTCCGCTACGCCCACGACGTCGGCCCGAAGAAGGACATACTGGTGTTTGCCGACACGCCGGGCCATCCCTGCCAGTTCTTCGCACGGGCGTATCATTACAGGTCCTACCACGACGTGCTCCTGCCGGCGCCGCCGGACGACGGCCCGTTCGTGCCCGTGTGGGTCACCGTGTCCGTCCCCGCGAACGCGGCGCCGGGCCAGTATCGCGGGACGTTCAGGGCGGGGGGTAGGGAGCTGCCGGTTGAGCTGACGGTGTGCGACTGGGCCTGCCCCGGCCTTCAGCAGTTCGCCACCTACGTGAGCCTGCTCCAGTCGCCGGAGTCTCTGGCGGCTTACTACGGCGTTGCGGCCTGGTCCGACGAGCACCTGGCGCTGATCGGCGAGTCGTTCGGGCTGATGGGGCAGTTGGGCAACAGGTCGGTCTGCGTTCCCGTGCTGCACGGGACGCACCTGGGCAACGACGGCGGAATGGTCCGGTTCAGCAGGTCGGGCGACGCGTACGAGCTGGACTTCGCGATTGCTGAGAAGTACCTGGACCTCTACAGAGAGCACGTCGGCGCGCCGGGCAACATCGTCCTGTACGTCTGGGATGCGACCAGCACGCGGGGCAGGCGCGCTGCCGACACCGTCACGGTATCGCAGAGGGCCGACGGGAAGGCGGCGGAACTCGAAGTCCCCGCGTGGGGCAGGCCGGGCAGCGAGGCGGTCTGGGGGCCGCTCATGGACGGCTTCCGCACCGTCGTGGAGCAGAGGGGATGGGACAGGGCGACCGTTCAGCTCGGCCTGGCGGGCGATCAGCGTCCGCCCGCGCGCGTCGTGGACTTCTTCGGCCAGATCGCGCCCTGGGCGACGTGGGCGATATTCACGCACGGTCACAGCGACCCGGACCAGGTCAGCGGCCGTCTGCTTGTGGACGGCATGGAGATCGGCGTGTACGAGACCGTGTACGTTCCCATGACAGGCCACGACGGCTACGGCAATCTGCTGTCCCGGTCCGGTGGGCTGCTGGGGGGCTGGGACTGCGACTACCTTCGCCTGTCCAGCGCCAGGGAGTACATGAGCGAATACGCGCCGCTTTCCCAGTGGCGATGGCTCGCCGAAGCGGCGGTCGCGCGGGGACCGGCCCCGGACCACCACAGGCGCAATTTCGCCTCCAGCGGCCTGTGCCGGATGGGCGCGGACTACTGGGACATTCCCTCGGTCGAAGAGGACGGGAGCTGGTACTACGGCGGGCGGCGCCTGATAATGAGATCGTTCGCGCAACATTGGCCCGTCGTGTACCGTCCCTACTCGCCGAAGGCGATCCTCGGGCCGGGACCGACGGGGCCGGTGGCCACGGCGCGCTCCGAGATGCTGCGGGAGGGCATCCAGGAGTGCGAGGCGCGGATCGCCATAGAGAAGGCCCTCGCGCGCGGCGGCGTTCCGCCCGACCTGGAGAGACGGTGCCGCGACCTGCTGACAGAGCGGATCGAGGTGCGCTTCAAGGAGGGCACGTGGGGGGACGTGCCTTACCAAGCGCCCAACCCCGAGCGAGAGGTGTACACCCGCCTCTGGGGGATAGCGCCGAACTGGCAGGACCTGACTGCCCGGCTCTTCGACCTCGCGGGCGAAGTAGCGGGGGCGGGCAGCCCCTCAGGCATGGCGAAGCATGAATAGCCGTCCGGAACGCCCGGCCCGCGCGGCGTGGCGGAAGGATAGTTGATAGTTGCTTGTTGCTTGTTGTTGGCTCCCCCTTGCCGTTCCTTCTGCTCACGTCGTGTTCGTCGTGTCGTTGTGGTGAATGGAGTCGCCGTCGGCGGAGACTGGACCGCGGGCGGCGGTTTCCTTTACCATACCCGGGACGAGAGCGATGGCACCCGCCATTGCCGGGAAGATACATACGTCGAGAAGCGGTGCGCAGAATGCAGATGGACTCAGGTGAGGAACGTTCGCACCGAAGGCGGCTGGGGCGCAGGGCCTTCCTGGCGTCCACCGCCGCGGCGGGGGCGGGCGCGGTCCTGAGGCCCGGCCCGAAGGGCACGGCTTTCGGCCTCAGCCTGTTCGGCGGGGACGAGCTGAACGTGGCCATCATCGGCACGGGCGCGCAGGGCATGGTGCTGCTGCGCGATGCGCTGAAGGTCCCCGGCATCCGCTTCAAGGCCGTCTGCGACATCTGGGATTACAGCCAGAGGTACGCCTCCGGCGTCATCCGGAAGTCCGACCAAGACCCGCCGAACATCTACGTGGACTGCCGCGAGATGCTGGCGTCGGAGGGCGACCTGGACGCGGCCATCGTCGCCACGCCGGACTGGGTCCACGCCGAGCAGGCGGTCGCGTGCCTGGAGGCCGGGCTGCACGTCTACTGCGAGAAGGAGATGTCGAACACGCTCGAGGGCGCGCGCCGGATCGCCGAGGCGGCGGCCCGGAGCAAGAAGGTGGTCCAGGTGGGCCACCAGCGCCGCAGCAACCCCTTCTACGTCCACGCCCGCCAGGTCATCGAGAAGGACAAGGCGCTCGGGCGCATCACGAACTGCTACGGCCAGTGGAACCGCGCCGTGCAGCCGAAGGCGACCGTGCCCGACAAGCTGGCGATGCCCGCCGACGTGCTGGAGGAGTACGGCTACGGCACGATGGACCGCTTCCGCAACTGGCGCTGGTACAGGAAGTTCTCCGGCGGGCCGATCGCCGACCTGGGGTCGCACCAGGTGGACGTCTTCAACTGGTTTCTCGGCGCGCCGCCCGCGCGGGTCGTGGCAAGCGGCGGCCGGGACTACTACGAGGACGACCGGGAATGGTACGACAGCATCATGGCGATATACGACTACGAGACCGCCGCCGGGCCCGTCCGCGCGTTCTACCAGGTCCTCAACACGACGAGCTTCGGCGGCTACTACGAGGCATTCATGGGCGACCGGGGCACGATCAACATCTCGGAGAACATCAGCCGGTGCTTCTACGTGCCGGAGCCGACGAAGGAGCCGCCCGAATGGGTTGACAAGGCCGACCGGGTCGAGAAGGAGGGCGCCAGCGCCATCCAGCTTATCGGCGAATCGCGCAAGGAAGGCGAAGAGCAGAAAGAGGACCTGGCGCCCGCCTACGAGAAGCCCATCCACCAGTTCCACCTGGAGAACTTCTTCGACGCCGTCCGCCGCGGCACGCCGCTGACCTGCCCGCCCGAGGTGGGCTACGAGACCGCGGTCAGCGTCCTGCGCGTCAACGAGGCGATCGAGAAGAACGCCCGGATAACCTTCGAGGCCCGGGACTTCCAGGTCTGACGCACCGGCCCCCGGACCCGTGCAACTGAAGCGGAGGCCAGACGCGTGACATGAGAGGTGCCTTCGGCCCAGGTGAGAGCACACTGACGCCGCTCAAGCGCGGCATCGGTGCCGGGAACCCCATCGTCTACCAATCGCTGGGCGTCTGCTCGGCGCTCGCCGTCAGCAACCAGTTGGACAAGGCGCTCGTGATGTCCGCGTCCCTGATGTTCGTGGCGACGCTGAGCTGCACGTTCATATCGCTGCTTCGCCACTGGACGCCGCGCCGCGTGCGCATGATCACGCAGATGCTCGTCATCGCCACGCTGGTGATCCTGGTGGACCTGTACCTGCGGAGCCACTGGATCACGATGCGCGATGCGCTCGGGCCGTACGTGGAGCTGATCATCACGAACTGCCTGATAATGGGGCGCTGCGAGGCGTACGCGTCGCGCGAAGGCCCGTTGAAGTCGGCCCTGGACGGGCTCGGCAGCGCCGCCGGCTACGGCCTGATCCTCTGCGCCGTCGCCCTCGTCCGCGAGCCGATGGGGAACGGCACGCTGCTGGGCCACGCGATCTTCCCGGAGGGATTCATGCCGGCGCGCATGGTCGCCATGGCGCCGGGGGCGTTCCTCACGATGGGGCTGGTCGTCTGGGTCGTCCGGGGGCTCTGGCCCAAGGTGGAGGCCGAGACCGTTCCGATCACACGGTAGGGGAAGGCGATGGGAGAGCCACAGGTCACGCACGCGGCCGTCATCTTCGTGGCGGCGATCATCACGAACAACATCCTTCTGTCGGACTTCCTCGGGCTCTGCTCGTTCGTCGCCGTCTCGAAGACGATGCGCACCAGCTTCGGGCTGGGCATGGCCGTGGTATTCGTGATGAGCTGCACGACGCCGCTCAACTACGCCATCTATCACGGCGTCCTCGCCGCGAACGCGCCGCTCCTGGCCGCCGACCTGACGCACCTGAAGCTGGTCGTGTTCATCATGGTCATCGCCGGCTTCGTGCAGTTCCTGGAGATGCTCATCGAGCGGTTCAGCCCCGTGCTCTACCACAACCTGGGCATCTTCCTGCCGCTGATAACGGTCAACTGCGCCATACTCGGCGCGAGCCTTTTCATGCTGGAGCGCGGCTACCCCTTCGCGCAGACCGTGGCCTACGGCGTGGGCTCCGGCCTCGGCTGGGCGCTGGCGATATGCCTGCTGGCCGGCATCCGGCAGCGGCTCCAGCACGCGGACATACCCGCGCCGCTTCGCGGCCTGGGGATCACGATGATCGTCACGGGCCTTATCGCCATCGCCTTCCTGGGTTTCTCGGGCCTGGCGCGCATCCAATGAGAACGCACGAGCATCGCCATGATTGAGATGATCCCCTACTCGGCCCTGACGCTCTCGGCGCTGGGCGGCCTGTTCGCCACGATGCTGCTCATCGCGGACCGCTTCCTGGCCAACTACGGCCCGTGCCGGATCGACGTGAACGGGGAGCGGTCGGTGACGGTCGAGGGCGGCTGCACGGTCCTGGACGCGCTGTATTCGAACGAGGTCTTCATTCCGTCCGGGTGCGGAGGCCAGGGCACGTGCGGGCACTGCAAGGTGACGCTTCTGTCCGGCGGGGGGCCGGTCCTGCCGACCGAGCTGCCGCTGCTGAGCGAGCAGGAGATCGCCGCCGGCGTGCGGCTCGCCTGCCAGGTGAAGGTCAAGCAGGACGTGGAGCTGCGCGTCAGGGAGGAATACTTCAGCATCCAGCGCTTCACGGCGGAGGTGGCCGCCGCGCGTATGCTGACGCACGACACGCGGGAGGTGCGCCTACGGCTGGTCGAGCCGCCGATCATTGACTTCCGGCCCGGGCAGTACGTGCAGGTCGAGGTCCCAGTCAAGGGCGAGTCCGTGCACCGGGCCTACTCGATCAGCAGCGCGCCGGAGCAGGCGGGCGAGATCGGGCTCATCGTGCGGCTCGTCCCGGGGGGCGCCGGCTCGACCTACCTGCACCGCGTGCGGGCGGGGGACCGGGTGAGCTTCACGGGACCTTACGGCGAGTTCGTCCTCTCCGAGCACCCGGAGACCGAAGTCGTCTGCGTGGCGGGCGGCTGTGGCATCGCCCCGATCAAGTGCATCCTCGAATACGTCTGCCGGCGGTGGCCGGCGCGCCCGTGCCGCCTGTTTTTCGGCGTCCGGGCGGCCCGCGACCTGCTGTGCATGGACGAGTTCCGCCGTCTCGCTCGGGAGCACCCCGCCTTCGCCGTGCACTGCGCGCTGTCGGCGCCGGAGCCGGGCGACGAATGGGACGGCGAGACGGGGCTGATCCACCTGAGCGTCGAGAGGCACCTGGCGCCCGGCCCGCCGCGCCAGGCGTTCCTCTGCGGGCCGGAGCCGATGGTGAGGGCGACCGAGGAAGTGCTGCGGGCCAGGGACGTGCCGGACGCGATGATCTACTACGACAACTGGTGAGCCCGATCGGGGGTGGGGAAGATGGCTGCTCTGGGCACGATGCTGGGCCGTGCGGGCAGGTCCCTGGGGGACCTGGCCTTCGCCGGCGGCGACCTGCCCGCCCCCGCGCAGCACCTGCCGTCGGGGCGGGAACTGCGGCGTTACATGGTGACCTGCACGGTCGCCGTCCTGCCGGCGTTCTTCCTGGCGCTGGTGTACCTGGGGGACCGCGTCCTGCTGACGTTTGCCGTCGCGTTCGCGGCCGGACGCGCCGTCGAGCTGGCGACGGCGGCCCTTCGCAGGAGGCGCAGCCGGGGCGGCTCGCTCACAATCGCCCTGCTGCTGGCCCTCGTCCTGCCGGCGGGGACGCCCTGGTGGCTCGTACTGCCGGGCGCGGCGTTCGGCGTGTTCTTCGGCAAGGAGGTCTTCGGGGGGACGGGGCACAACGTGTTCAATCCCGTCCTGATTGGCCAGGCGTTCCTGGTGGTCAGCTTCCCGGACGTCGTGACGGGCGGGTCCTTCGCCGCGATGAGCGAGGGGGCGACGGCGCGGCTGTTCGGCGTCGCGCTCACCGGCGGCGAAGCATGCGTGGGCGCGATTCTGCTGGCGGGCGCCGCGCTGTTGATTGCCCGCGCGGTTGACTGGCGGATCACCGTCTCCGTGCTGGCGTCGGCGACCGCTTCGGTGCTGGCCCTGCGCGCGCTCGGGCTGGGCGACTTGCCGCAGCCCCACGCGTTCTTACTGAGCGGCGGGTTCCTGATGGGCGCGTGCGTTCTCGCTGGCGACCCGGCCACGTCGCCGGGCGTCCGCGGCGGACGCTGGGCGTACGGCGCCCTGGTGGGGCTGATCGCAGCGGTTGTCTGCGGGTTCACGGCCAACGCGGAGTTCATGATGTACGCCGTCCTGCTGGGTAACCTGGCGGCCCCGACGATTGACGCGGCGGCCCTGGCCGTGCGAGAGGGGAGGGCGGCCGCGTGAGGCAGAGGATATACACCGTCGCGTTCACGGCCGTGCTGAGCGGGCTCTGCGGCATGGCGATCGCCGCAGCGAAGACGGCCTGGGGACCGATGATCGAGGCCCTGGAGGCGTTCGAGAGGCAGCAGGCCATCCTGGCGGTTCTCGGCGCCGTCGAGCCTGGCCGGGTGAGTCCCGCACGTATGGGTGCCACCTTCGCGCGATGGGTGATCGTCGGCGGGTCCGAGGAGGTGCCGATCTACGAGGGGCGCGGGCCGGACGACGAGCGGCTCGGCCTGGCCTTCGAAGTCAACGGCAAGGGGCGCAACGGCGACGTGTTCGGCGTCATGGCGCTCCAGCCCGACGCGAAGACCATCAAGGGCCTGTGGTTCTACCGGCACAGGGAGACGCCAGGCTATGGCGGCAAGATCGGCACGCCGTGGTTCTCGGACATGTTCGTCGGCAAGCCCATCGTGGGACCGGACGGCACGCCGGGCTTCACGGTGAGCCTGCGCAGCCGGAACCCCAGGAGCGTTGACGCCATAACGGGGGCGACGCAGACGAGCTACAACGTCGTGGACGTCATCAATAGGCGCATCCGCGAGTTCCTTGCGGGAGGGCGGCGCGTAGAGGGAATCACGGTCGAACTGCCGCAGAACGTCGCCTCCGACCTGGGGCTGGGCATCAACGTGCCGGACCTGGTCAGGCCGACGGGCAAGCCGCGTGCGCCGCTGATGGCGCCGCCCGGCACGCGCAACGTCGCCCTCGGCCGGCCCGTCAGCGCCAGCGACGAGCCGCCCGTCATAGGCGACCTGGAGCAGGTGACCGACGGCGTCAAGGAGGCCGGCTTCGGGAACTACGTCGAGCTCATGGACGGCCTCCAGTGGGTCCAGATCGACCTGGGGGGGCCGACGGAGATCTTCGCCGTCGCCTTCTGGCACGAGCACGACGAGCCGAGGGTCTACTACGACGTCATCGTGCAGGCGGCCGACGACGCCGAGTTCACACGCAACTTGCGAACGCTGTTCAGCAACGACCGGGACGGCTCGGCCGGGCTCGGCGCTGGCGCGGACATGCACTACGTGGACACCTACGAGGGCAAAGTCGTCACGGTGGGGGGCGAAGTCGCGCGATACGTCAGGCTCTACAGCGGCAACAACCACGCCGAAGAGGTGAACCGTTACACGGAGGTCGAGGTCTACGGGAGGCCCACGGGCGGATAGCGGGCGGCGCGCCGGGCTTGACGCTGCGCGCGCGGCGGCGTAACCTGCTTGCGATGCGAGAAATGACAGTCCCTGTGAGGAGATGAACGTGAAGGGCGCCAGGTACGTGATCCCCGTGCTGATAGCCGTGGTCGTTGTCCTGGTCTGGGCGGCGACCCACCGCGGCGAGCCCGCCGGGCCGGCGCAGCAAGAGCAGCCGCAGGCCGTGGCGGCGGGACCGCCGGAAGGGGAGGCCGGGCTCTCGCCCGTCGAGCTCGATCTGCCGGAGCCCATGTTCACCGGCACGCCCAAGCCCATCAACGTGCAGAACGTGGAGAAGCCCAGGGGCAAGCCGCGCCCGCCGTTCCTCGCCCCCGCGGGAACCGTCAACCTGGCCGCCGGCAAGCCGGTGTCCAGCAGCGACCCGTACCCCGTCATCGGGGAGCTGGAGCTGATAACCGACGGCGACAAGGAAGCGACGTTCGGCACGTTCGTGGAACTCGGGCCAGGCCGGCAGTGGGCACAGATCGACCTTGAGCAGCGGTGCACGATATACGCCGTCGTCGTCTGGCACTACCACGCCGAGCCGCGCGTCTATTCCGACGTGATCGTGCAGGTCGGCGACGACCCGGACTTCGCGGTCGCGGGCGGCACGACGGCCTTCAACAACGACCACGACAACTCCTCGGGGATGGGCGTCGGCGAGGACCTGGGCTACGTGGAGACGTTCGAGGGGAAGCTGGTGGACTGCGGCGGCGCCGAGGGCAGGTACGTGCGGCTCTACAGCAGCGGCAACTCGGCCAACGAGATGAACCATTACACCGAGGTGGAGGTTTACGGACAGCCGCCGTTATGAGACGGCCGTCGATGGAATCGGCGCCGATGCAGACTGACGATAACACGGGAGCATAGGCATGCTCAGACATTACGTGTTTGCCGGCCTCATGGGGTTTCTGCTCTCCGTCGCGGGGAGCAGGACCGGATCGGGGCAGCAGCCGCCCGGCGAGGGGCTCGGTGTGCCGGGCAAATGGATCAGCCAGCATCTTGACAGCGAATACGACGCCCTGGCCTGGGGCTGCCGGCTCAAGCACTGCTCGCACGTCTATTACGAGAGCATCCAAGGCTGGAAGGACAATCCTGTCGCCAACGACATGGTGACACGGTTCACGGCCTGGTTTGACAGGGACGGCAAGCGCATACTGGCGGACTGGCGCGCCGGGACCGTCCAGCCGGAAGACAGGCAGTATCTGCCCCTGGTCAAGACCGTGTTCTGGGACACCACGGCCATGACGCCGGCAGAGCGGCGCGGGCTCAAGCTGGGGACCTATTTCCGCTTCAACCGTTTCCCCGAACCCGCCTCGCCTGAGGATGAGGAATACCAGGCCGTGCTGGAAAAGGGGCTGGCGGTGCTGCACAAGATCTACAACCGCCGGCCGCTGACGCCCGAGGACAGGTCGGACTTCCACGAGTGGCTGCTCGCGTACTACTGCAACTACTACATCGGCGGCGTGGATCCCGCCAGCCTGCCGGCGGACTCGTGGAAGACCTTCGCGCGGAACATGCTCGGCAGCACACAGCGCACCGGGAAGAGGTTCCGCGGGCTCTACAGCCCCGGCGACGAAGTCTACAACTTCCGCATCATCGATTCGGAGAGCATCTGGGGTATGCCCTCCTTCGACCTGAACGGGGACGTCACCGACAACTGCTGGCACCTGAAGCCGGAAAGGCTGGACGACATCATCGCCACCTACAGAGCCTTCGCGGAGGAGTATTACGAGCCGGCAGACGAGTACCCGATAGTGAAGCCCAGGGATTGGCCGTCGGACACGCGGGACACGGAGCGCGATTCCACCTTCCACAACTACCTTGCCCGCCAGCGCAAGCCCGTCATCCTGGGGAAATGGTTTGCCAACCGGGACGAGGCCAACTGCCGGATGGTGCTGTTCATGTACCTCCACTACCGCGCCTTCGGCGACAAGCTCAACTTCCTGTTCCCCGAACCGGGCTACCAGTCCCTGGTGGAGAAGAACCATCTCATCTTCACGATGGACGACCAGATGAGAGCCCGTATGATCCTCTGGAACTCCGTACCGTACGTGCCTTTCCTGCCGGAAGTGTCCATCGGCAACGTTGCGCCGCTCGGGGGCAAACTGAACCGCGTGTACCTGGTTAACCAGGACGGGGCCTTCCTCTGCGACCTGGACTACGACGGGAACGGGCAGCCACGGGAGGGCGACAGTTGGGATATGCTGTTGACGGAGATGCTCGGCTTCGACGCCAACCTGGTCAACTGCTTCCGGACGGGTTTCTCGCCTGACTCCGCACCGGCTATCGTGCCCTGGGGCGAGTCCGTCTCGCAGTTCGGCAAGGGCCTCGAACTTAGCTCCGCTAACGGACACAACAACAAGAGCTACAACCGGTACAGCGGCCTCTACGACGTCATCGGAGAGCTGATCAGCGTTGACGCAGACGAACACACCATCACGGTGTTGCGGGAGGAGTTCGACGAGAGAGACTACCCGAACTACCTGACCGTGAAGAGGTTCGATCTCCTGCCGGTTTTGCCCCACGTGAAGCTCTTCGACCGCTTCAAGGCGGAAGGCAACTCCCGCGAGGCGCGCACGTGGGTCTTCAAGGTCAACCAGGGCGTGTTCACGTTCGTCAACGGCAGGGAAGTCAGGGACGAGAGCGGCTTCAGGAAGGGCGACGTGGTCTCGGTGATGACCAGGGACGGGATGGAATACCCCTATGTCATCCGCGCCATCCGCTTCAACTTCGCCCCGACGATAGATCCCGTTGCGGACGTCAGCCTACCCGTTGACTCCGAGCCACGGACCGTGAAGCTGACCGGGATCGACGACAACAACCAGGTGTGCGAGCAGTCCATCACGGTCGGCGCGCGGAGCCTGGCTCCCGGGGTCGTCGCGCCGCCGGAGGTGAGATACCGCGCAGGTTCGTCATCGGCTGAACTGATTCTCGCGCCAGTCGATGGCCAGACCGGTGCGGGAGAAATCGAGGTGCAGGTGAAGGACTCGGGCGGCACCTATGACGGCGGGCAGGACACCACGGTCATCACCTTCCGCGTCGTCGTGGGGCGGGGGCAAACGGAGACCGGAAGCTGAAGAGCGACCTCGTCGGGAGGGAAGCGCAGGTTGCCACTCGGATTGCTGACGGGAACCGGCGGAATGAGACGCGCGCTGACAGCGGCCGGCCTCACAGTGGCGATAGTGGCGCTGGGGGCGGCGTTGCGGCTTGCGTGCCTCGCGAATCGGCCCATGCACGCGGACGAGGCGGTGCAGGCCGTCAAGCTCGGCCGGCTGCTCGAAGGGGGCGGCTACGTCTATGACCCGACCGAATACCACGGGCCGGCACTGAACTACCTGACGCTGCCCGTGGCGCGGCTGGCGGGCGCGCGCACGCTGGCCGACGTCAGCGAGGTACACCTGCGGCTGCTGCCGGCGCTGTTCGGCGTGCTGCTGGTGGGCGGGGCGTTCCTGCTGCGGGACGCGCTGGGGCGGGCCGCCGCGGCGTGCGCCGCCGCGTTGACGGCCGTCTCGCCGGCCATGGTCTTCTACAGCCGCTACTACATCGCCGAGATGCTGCTGGTCTGCTTCTCGTTCGGCGCGGTGCTGGCGTTCTGGCGCTGGCTGCAGGCGACAGGGGCTGCTCGGAATGCAGAACGCGGCAACCCCCGGCTTGCCGGCGTGGGCTGGCTCGTGTTCGCGGGCGCCTGCCTGGGCCTGATGCATGCGACGAAGGAGACCTCGGCGATTGCCATGTTTGCCGTGATGGCAGCCGGCACGTGCGTCGCCGCGTGGGCGCCGCAGGACGCGCGGACGCGTAGGAAGTATTTATTGCTGGCGGCAGGGGTGGTCCTGGCGAGTGCGGGCGCCGTCTCCGTGACGTTGTTCTCCTCGTTCTTCACGAACGCCCGCGGGCCGCTGGATTCGCTCGGGACTTACTTCAGTTACTTCGGCCGGGCGGCCGGCCGCGGAGACGCGAGCTGGCACCTGCACCCGTGCAATTATTACCTTCACATGCTGCTCTGGTGGCACCGGCCCGGGGGCGCCGTCTGGACGGAGGCGCTCATCGTGGTCCTGTCCGTTTTTGGGGCCGCGATGGCCGTCGCAGGCGGACGCTTGTCCGGGGCGAACCGTCCGTTCATCAGGGGGGTGGTCATCTACACGGCGGTCATGGGCGCGACCTATTCGGCGGTGGCTTACAAGACGCCGTGGTGCATGATCGGGTTCCTGCACGGCATGATCCTCCTGGCCGGCGTCGGGGCGGTCGGGCTGGTGCGGGCGGCGCCGGGGAGGGCGGGCAGGGCGGCGGTCGTGGCGGTGCTGGCCGCCGCGTTCGCCCACCTGGCGTGGCAGGGCGGTCGGGCGAGCTTCGTGGCCTATGAGGACCCGACGAACCCCTACGCCTATGCCCAGACCACCAGCGACGTGCCGGCGCTGGCGCGCCGCATCCATGCCATCGCGGCCGCGCAGCCCGACGGCCGCGACATGCACGTGCAGGTGGCCTGCCCGGCCAGCGACTACTGGCCGCTGCCGTGGTACCTGCGCGACCTGGGCCGCGTCGGTTGGCACGACCGGCTGCCCTCCGGGCCTATCGCGCCCCTCATCGTGCTGAAGCCAGAACTGGAGCCCGCGCTCATCGAGGCGCTCGGTGGGCGCGCGCTCTACGTGGACGCGATGCCGGAACTCTTTGCGCAGCAACGGGATGTGCAGTTGCGCCCGGGCGTGCCGCTCCGGCCCTACGTGCGCGCGGACGCGTGGGAGCGATACGCCGCCGCGGCGGCGCGGGAGCCGACCGAATGACGGACCCCGCCGCCCATCGGTTCGCCTGCGCCGCCATGGGGACGACGTTCGAAGTGACCATCGTCGGCGAGGATCCGGCCTACGCGCGGCAGCTCGCAGGCGACGCCTTCGCCGAGCTGCGGCGCGTCGAGCGCGAGCTGAGCCGGTTCGTTCCGAGCAGCGACGTCTCCCGGATCAACCGCCTCACGGCAGGGCAAACCGTGCGCGTGGGCGCGGCGACGTATGAGTGCCTCCGGGTCGCCGCACAGGTTGATGCCGCGACCGACGGCGCGTTCGATGTAACTGTCGGCGCAGGACTTACGGCGGCGCGGGCCGGCATGGAGATGGTCACGCTGAGCGCCGACGACAACGCCGTGACGGTCGGCGCGGCCGGCGTGAAGGTGGACCTGGGCGGCATCGGCAAAGGATACGCGGTGGACAGGATCGTCGAGTTCCTCGGCGAGTGGGGCGTCGCCGCCGCCCTGGTCCACGGCGGTGAGAGCACCGTCCTCGGGAAGGGCGGGGCGCCGGGCGGCGAGCCGTGGACCGTGGGCCTCCGGGCGCCCGGCAGCGAGGATTCCCAGTTGGAGCGCGTGCGGCTCCGGGACCGCGCCCTGAGCGGCTCCGGCGCGCTGATCCACGGCCGGCACATCATTGACCCGCGCACCGGCCGGCCCGCTCCCCGCGCGGCGGCGTGGGCGTCCGCGCCAACCGGCACGCTGGCGGACGCGCTCTCGACGGCGTTCATGGTCATGGCGGACGACGAGATCGAACGCTGCTGCGCGCGGCTCCCCGAGGTGGGCGCGGCCGTCCTGGGAACGTCCGCCCTGGAACACTTCGGTCACTGGCCCTGAGGCGTCTTGCGCAGCGCGCGCCGCATCGCGATCAGCTCGCCCAGCAGGCGGGGCGCGCAGCGCAGCGGACGGAACCGCGAGTCCGGGTCGGCGCGCCAGTGCACGGGGAACTCCTCGATCTGGCAGCCCCGCCGGAGCGCCCTGAGGGTAATGTCCACGTCGAACAGGTAGCCGTCGCACGCGCACTCCGCGTAGAGCTCCCGCGCGACTTCGCCGCGATAGACCTTGAACCCGCACTGCGTGTCGGTCAGCCGCGCCGGCGTGCCGGCGAGGCACCGGGCCAGCCGCCGGCCCAGCCGGCTCACCGCGCGGCGATACAGCCCCCGGCGCCTGACGACGAGCGATGCGCGATGCCACCTCGAGCCGTGCGC
The DNA here is from genome assembly GCA_964592385.1 of uncultured candidatus Brocadiaceae bacterium. Classification (GTDB taxonomy): domain Bacteria; phylum Planctomycetota; class Brocadiia; order SM23-32; family SM23-32; genus CAZQEQ01. The sequence goes on from CAZQEQ010000023.1 coordinate 17,248, forward strand.
GATCTCGCACCGGCCGCTGCGAATGAGGTCCAGCCCCGGCAGCGCGTCGGCGAACGGGACGCAGAGGCCGCAGTCGGCAAACAGGACGTGCTCGCCCCGCGAGGCCAGCACGCCCGTCCGCACGGCGCGGCCCTTCCCGTGGTTCCGTTCGTGGCGGATGACGCGCAAGTCCACACCCGGCGGCACGGGCGCGCCTTCCGCCGCGGCGGCCGTGCCGTCCGTGCTCCCGTCGTCCACCACGATCACCTCGCCCGACAGGCCCTGGCCGAGGAGGAACTCCGCCGCCGCCAGCACGTCGCCGGCGACCTTGCCCCGTTCGTTCAAGGCGGGCAGTACGATGGACAGGTCCGGTCCGGCCATGGTTCTCCCTCAGCGTCCGGAAGCCCCCGCGAACGCCGCCAGGTCGAGCGGCCCCTCGACCCGACGGTCCACGCGCTTCCCGGCGTTCGCCACGGTCAGCATCAGTTCCGTCTCCGTGGCCTTCCCCTCGACGACCGCGAACCGTAGGTCGCCGGACAGGAGGCTATCGCGGTAGAAAGCGAGCCACTCGCGCTCGACGCCGTCCAGGGCCTGGCGCATGGCCTCCGTCCGCTGCCGGTCCATGGCGTAGCCCCCGTCGTCCCCGCGGATCCAGTAGCCGACCGTGGCGCAGCCGGCGTGGACAGCGTCCCGCGCCTCGGCCCTTATCATCGCGGGGTCCGCATGGGGCGCCCAGAGCAGGCAGGTGAAGTCCGTGTCCCCCAGGACCGACAGCGGCCCCCGGGCCGACCTCGGGGGAGTCGTGTAAACCATCCCGCCGAGGAAGTCGAGGGCGTCCTTCAGGTGCATGGCGTCCATGCTCGCGCTGACCCAGCCGCCGGCCCGGACGCCGTGCGCCCGGGCGACCTTGCGCACCTCGCCGCAGAGCGCCCGCGTCCTTTCCCGCCGGTATTCGCGCCAGCGCGCCCTGAACTCCGCGCCGGACGCGCACAGCGGGTCCTCCCACGGCAGGCCCCGGTCCGCGCACCACTGCCTGAACCCCTCCCGGCAATACGCGCAGTAGCAGTCGTTCTTGTCCAGCTCGAAGTTGTCGTCCAGCGTCAGGCCGTCCAGATCCCAGTTCTCCAACAGGTGCTCGACGGCGGCCAGGTTATACTCCCAGCTCCTGGGATCGTTGAAGCAGGCCATCTCCCGACCGTAGCGGTCGGTTATGGGCTTGCCGTCCCTGTCGAGCCGGCGCAGGTCGGGGTGCTGGCGCAGCGGCGCCGAGTTGTCCAGGTAAACGCCGCCCACGACGCGTATCCCGCGCGCGTGGCACTCGCGGACGAGGTCCGCCAGGAAGTCGCCTTCGTACTGCTTGACCAGGACGTCGTCGTGCTTGTCGTCCGGCATCCCCCTGTACCAGGTCTGCCCGAAGCTGCCGCGCAGCAGGGGCTGGCAGACGCGGACGTTCAGGGAGGCGACGTATTCCGCAAGGCCGGCCGGCGACTTCGCCGCCGCCCGCATCGTGTTCCAGGGCAGGTGGATGACCGTCTCCACGTTGCGCCCCTCGGGCAGGGGGCCGTAGGTGACGCGGACGACGGCCCGGGCGCCCTCGGCGATCCCGCTCACGTCGATCTCCAGCAGATTGAGCGACCCCACCCGCCGGACCTCGGGCCGGGCGACCGCCTCGCCGTTCACGGACAGGCCCTTCACGGCGGCCCGCGCGGGCAGGGCCAGGGTGATTCGGTTCGACGGCGTCGTCTCGGGGCGGGCCAGCCTCTCCTCCAGGAGCCACGCCAGCAGGTTATCCATCATCAGGACGCCCAACTCCGGCCGGGCGAACTGCTTGTCGCGCTCGGGGCCGAACCCGAGGACGGCCGTCCGGCCGCGGCCGTATTGCGCCAGCACGCCCAGGCAGTTCCCGTCCGCGTCCCGTGCCACGGGGATGCCGTCCTCGGCCGGCTCGACGACGACGGTCTCCCATCCGTCGGCGCCGGCCTGGACGTGCCCGACGTGCTCGGCGAAGATCAGGGCGGCATCGGGGATGCCCTTGCTCAAAGGGCTGTCGAGGAGATCGAAGCGCCTGACGCGCGTGCTGCGCCAGGAGGCGACCCGGCACACATCGCGGTGGAGGAGGGGGGTCGAGAACGGCCCGCCCCAGCTCCCGTACAGTGCGCCGCCGTCCGTGACGAACTCCCGGAGGGCGGCGACCTCGTCCGCGTCGAGGGAGCGCTTGATGGTGAGCGCGACGAGGTCGTAGGGCGACAGGTCGGACGGCACCGGCCCGAAGTCCACGCGGAAGCCGCGCTCCTGGAGCGCGCCGAAGACTGGGGTGTCCCAGCCCCACGAGTTCTCCGGCTCGACCACGAGGGAGCTCAGCCCCTCGAACGGGCCGACCGGGCCGGCGGGCTCGACCGCCGGGCCAGCCACCAGCAACAGCGCGGCAGCGAACTGGACTGTCAGGACCATTTGTCGCCCCTCCTCGCTCGGCCCGGATGACGCGCACACATGATAATGCGTCGCGCGTCCCCCAACACAGTGACTTTGCGCGATCGTGGGGCGCGCCCTGCCGCGGGCGGCGAGGGGGCTACTGCTGGTCAACCAGGCGCAGCGTGATTGAGAAGGCGATGTGCTGCCAGCCGTTCTCCACGCGGAAGAGGATGCGGTTGACGCCCTGCCTGAAGTGGACGCGCCGCCAGACCTCGTCTATGTCCCAACCTTTGAGCCGCTTGGAGCTTATCCAGACGGGCACGCCGTTGATCTTGAGCGTGCCTCGGTCGTCCGTCCCCGTTGCGATCCACACGTCCCGGGGCTGGTCGCACTCGAACTCGGTGTAGGCGTACCAGATGCCGTATTCCTCGGCGTCGGCCGGGATGACCTCTGGGACGTCCGACTGAACGAACCGCCATCGGATGGTCCGGTTCTCCTTGCCGACGTAGGTGGCGTCGAGGTCCACCAGGCTGTCGGGCGGGAACTCCCGATCAATGTTGATGCGTTCGGGGTTGGGGAAGGGGCCGAGGGTCCACCAACTGTCGATGTACATCCACTTGCCCGGGACGCCGCCCGGGCTCATCTTGCGGGCGCCGACGGCGGGGACGTCGGGACTCAACTGGGGGAAGTCGCCCTCGTCAAAGCCGTCCTCCCCGAGCATGAAACGGGGCCCTTCGGGCAGGCCCTCGCGCGTCAGGTCCTCAATGTCCTGCATGGCGCCCAAGGCGGCGGCCCCCGCCTCTGCGCCTTCCTCCTCCGCGCCCTCGGCCTCCTGCTGCTCGACGGCGGCCATCAGGCCCGACAGGTCGCTGAATCGGCCGGCCACGTCCTCCATGGCCAGCTCGCGGATGATCAGCTCGAACTGCGGCCGCTCCATCTCGCCGAGGTCCGCCTCGGCCCCGCTGCCGAACTTCATCTTCTCCACCGACTGCGTCGCCATCTCCAGCATGTGATAGGCGAGGTTGACCATCGAGGTGGTCTCGCGAAGGGCCTTCTCCATCTCCGCCTTGTGCTCCTCGAAGCGGCGGTCCGTGCGGACGGCCTCGCGGAGCAACTCGCGGTCCAGGTCGGGCCGCACGGGCCGGACCACGTCGATGTCGCCGCGGGCGTCCTCCAGCTCCATGTCCCGCACCATAGCCAGGTCCATGGCCCGCACTTCCTTGAGGGTCCCGGCGATGCGGTCCTCGGAATCCCGGGCCCTCTCGTAAATCTCCCCGATGTCAGCCGCTTCGTCCTCGGCCCCGTCGCGCGACGCAGACGGCGGCAGGCGCAGGGCGGATTCCCCGGACTGGCCGGCGCCGCCCTGTGACGGGGGCAACTGGGCCAGCATCTGGCTGCGCTGCTCGATGGCGCCACGCAACGCGTCAACGGCCGACTGTTGGGCCTCAATCGCTCGCCGCTGGAGGTCGGCGGAGACCTGCCGCTGCTTGTCGCGCTCCCGTGCGGCCGCGTCGGCCTTGCCCTTGAGTTCGTTTGCCCGCTTCTGCTCCGCGTTGACTGAGCGTTGCAGGTCCTGCTGCCTTGCCGCCGAATCGCCCGCGTCCCTGGCCCGTTTGAGGGCCTCGCGCCTCTTGCCCAGCTCTGTTTCTACGACTTCGACCTCGCGCCGGGCGTAGGCGAGTTCGTCAATGCGGTCCCGGTGCGCGTCGTGGGCGCTCTTTGCTGCCTGGTGCTGCTCGATGGCCGTGCGCTGCTTGCGCGCGGGGTCAGAGACGTCGAACCCCACCATCTCGAGCTTGCGGCGCGCGCGGTCCTGCGCCTGCTCGCCGAGGGCCTGCGGGCGGTCGACCTCTTCGACGGTGGCCCCGCGCTCGATGGACCGCGCGGCCTCCTGCATCTGCTCGACGGCCTGCTCCATCTCCTGGAGGGCGTCCTCGGCGGCGCTCCGCCTTCTCTGCTCGTCGAAGGTGAGGAAGTTCTGCGCCACGTCTCCCTGGATTTCGGCCATCTCGCCGAGGACGCGGTCGAGCTCCTCGGCGTTCTCCTGGACCCGCTCTGCCGTGCGGAACTCGATCGACTCCGCCAGCGCGTCGATCTCCTGGGCGGACATGGTCGCCTGCGGCCTGGTCCTCTCGACGATCTCCCTGACGATCTCGCGGACCGGCGTCAGGTAAACCAGCGCGAGCAGGGCGAGCACGTGGACGGCCAGGGAGGCCACGAACCAGCCCCGGTCGTGCGCGCGCCGGAACGGGCGGATCGGCCGCACGCTATGAGCCCCGGACGGCAGGGGGAGCCTGCTTGGTCTTGATTCCGACATTGTCGAGCCCTTCGAAGTTGCACATGTCCAACACCTGGACGGCCGCCCATACGGGCGCGTTGCGGTCGGCGTCCAGGCGGACGCGATGGTGCCTGTCCGTGGCGGCCAGGTCGCGCAGCGTTTCGAGCAGGAATCCCTGCCCCACGGGCTCGGAGCCGAGGTAGAGGTTCCCCTGCCAGTCTATGGAGACAATGGTCAGGTCGTCCTCGACGCGGCGGCTGACGGAGGCGGCCGCTTCCGGCAGGTCCAGCGGCAGCTCCTTCTCGATCCTCTTCAGCGTGGTGGCCACCAGGAAGAAGGTGAGCAGCAGGAACACGCAGTCGATCAGGGGCGCCATCTGCACCTCAACGTCGTCGTCCTGGTCAAGCCTGACGCGCATCGTCGCCCTCCCTGCCGGGCTCGGCCCGGTCTTCCTCCGCCCCGTACCACTCGCTTATCAGGTCGCTGAGCGCCTCCTCCAGCGCGAGCCCGTAGTAGTTGGTGCGGCTCTTGAAATAGTGGTAGAGCACCAACGCCGGCACGGCGATGGTCAGGCCGGTGCCGGTGGTGATGAGCGCCTTCGAGATGTCCCCGCCCAGCAGCGAGGCGTCTCCCAGCGAGCCGGCGGCGGCGACCTTGTCGAACGCGCCGATCATGCCGATCACCGTCCCGAGCAGGCCCAGCAGGGGCGAGACCGTCGCCACGACGGCCAGCGGGTACGCCTTCTGGAGGTGCCGCCGCAGCTCGCGCGAGGCCACGTCCCCGGCCAGCATCGAGACGTCCGCCATGCTGCTGTGCCGGTGGCGGGCTATTTCCGCTATCACCCGGGCCAGGGCGCTCTTGCTGCGCTCGGGCAGCGTGAGCAGCTCGTCCCACCTATGCATCTGCCAGAGGGTGTTCGCCCTGTTCGCGAGTTCCGTCGGCACCAATCTGCCCGCGCGCAGGTTCACCAGCCGCTCGATGGCGTAGCCCAGCCCGGCCACCGAGGCCAGGAACAGGAAGACCATGGTGATGCCGCCCTGCCTGAGCTTCAGCAGGAACGCCTCACCGGTCGTCAGCTCGCGCTCGGGCTCTTCGGCGGGTGCCACGGGGGCTTGGCCCTCCGGCGCGGGAGCGACCATGACAGCATCCGCGGCCTCGCCGGCGGGCTGATCGCCCGCGGCGGCGGCACTCTCAGCCACCGTCTCCTGGGCCATGCACGGATTGAGCGAAAGGACAACGCAAACGGTCACGACCACCGCGAGCAGCCAGCGATGTTGCATCATGCTCTCCTCGACCATAGGGGCTTGGGATCTGAAACAAGGCGGGACCTTGCCGGGTTTTGGCCTACCAATGCTGTCCCAAGTTCGGTGAAGCTATGCTAACCGGTATGGCAGCGAGTTTCAATCGCGCCGGGGCGTCGTGCCCGCCGTTGACCGGACGGGGCACGGTGATTAGGATGCAGGACGGCATCGGAGGACAGGTTGCGGGAAGAAACACGTCCGGATACATAGCATGGGAGGGACGCAATGACGGCACGCACGTGGCTGGGGACGCTGGTTCTATGTGGTATGGCAGCAGCGACGCAGTGCGCCCTCGCGCAGGATTACTCCTGGCAGCGGCCGCAGGCCAGGGTCCTGCCCCAGGGCGACCTGGAGTGGGCGCCGGAGCCGTTCGTCTTCGAGAAAGGCAATTCCGTCCGGTACATCGACTTCGAGGGCGGCGACGACGGCAACGACGGGCTGACCAGGAGCACGCCCTGGAAGCACCATCCCTGGGACGCGGACGCCACGGGCAGAGCGGGGGAGTGCTCGGGCATACACACTTACGTCTTCAAGCAGGGGGTGGCCTACCGGGGCAAGCTGACGGCGAAGGAGTCCGGCGAGCCGGGGAACCCGATCCGCCTGACCCGCGATCCCGACTGGGGCGAGGGCGAGGCGGCGGTCTACGGCTCGGTGCGCATCGCGGGCGGCTGGAAGCGCTGCACGGCCGCCGACATCCCCAGGCACATGCCGGAGCCACAGAAGGTGTGGCACCTCAACCTCGGCGCCGACTGGACCCCGCACGCGCTCTGGGAGCTGCGGGGCGAGGAGGTCGTCCGCATCCCCATCGCCCGTGACCCGAACTGGACCGTCAGCAGCCCGGACGACCCGCAGAGCGAGTGGTACGAGTGGACCGCCCGGATCAAGGGGAAGGGCTCCGTCGATGCGGTGCACCTGACGCAGGACGCCCCGAGCTTCTTCGACGGCGGATACGTCTGGACGGAATGGTCGGGCAACATGGGCACGATACACATCGCCGCGGTCCAGGGCTACGATCCGCAGCAGCACCTGCTCAGAGCGGGCAACGGCAGCAAGGGGAACCGGTATTACGTCGAGAATGTGGCGGGCTTCCTCGACTCGCCCGGCGAGTACTACCACGCCGTGCAGGGCGAGCACGCCGGGCGGCTCTACGTCCGGCTGCCGGACGACCGCGACCCCAACGGCGCCGTGCTGGAGGCGTCGCGGGTCAAGTGGCCGGTCGAGATCAAGGACCAGAGCCACGTCGCCATCAGCGGCCTGCGGTTCAGCTTCAACGACGTGGGCGAGCCCGGCACGGGCTGGCCGCCGATCTGGGCCGACCCTGCAGCGGTGCGCATCGCCGGCAACTGCCAGGACGTGACCGTCTCGCACTGCCGCTTCCACCACGTCATGGCGGCGGTCACCGCCTTCCCGCGCATGAACCGCAAGTTCAGCGAGATCTATATGACGGACCTGCTGCCCTGGCGGGCCGACGTGATGGACGGCATAGTCATCGCGGACAACGACATCGCCTTCTCCGACCGCTCCGCCGTCCAGGTCAGGCAGGGGCAGATGCTGACGCGCATCGAGTACCCGCCCTACGGCGAGCTGAAGCGCGTGGACGTCATGCGCAACCGCCTCTACTACGTCGGCAACCGCCCCGGCGGCAACATGTACACGGCGATCCCGGCCATATCGGTGCTCTTCCCCGAACGCTGCGAGATCGCGGGCAACATCGTGGACACGTGCTGGGGGTCGGGCATCTTCACATTCGGCGGCAAGGCGAGCGGCGAGGTCGGCGAGGCCCCGCTGACGCGCATCGTCGTGCACCACAACAAGATCACCAACGCCATGCTGGCCTGCAACGACTACGGCGGCCTGGAGGCGTGGCAGGGCGGCTCCAACTACCTCTACAACAACATCTCCGGCAACTCGATCGGCTACAGGCACTACGCGGACCTGAAGAACGACTGGAAGACCGTCGCCTACAACGTCTATCTGGACGGGACGTTCAAGAGCTACCTGTTCAACAACATCATCTGGGGCAAGAGCAACGACACCGGCTACCCCTACCGCAACCGCGGCGCCTACTTCGTCGTGCTCGGCTTCATGAACCACTTCTTCAACAACACCATCTACAGGTTCCGCCACGGCATCGTGGGCAGCTCGGGCAACCGCTCCAGCTACCTGGGCAACATCGTCGCCGACGTGAGCGGCTCGTTCATCCAGCAGAACAGGGAAGGGGACACGTCCCTGCGCGGCGGGGGAGACACGGGCGAGATGGGCAACCGCGGCGTCCCCACCGACGCCTACGGCAACAACGTCTTCTGCGGCAAGGCCGCCATGGGCAACGTGGGCCGCATCCGGGGCGACACGCTGGAAGCGCTCCGCGCCGCACTGGAGCAACTGCCGGCGCGCCTCAGCCAGCTCGGCTGGCACACTGAGAACATCCCCCTGCGCGACCCAGACCGGCACGACTTCCGGATCGCGCCCGGCTCCGCGCCCGTGGACCGCGGCGTGAAGTTCTTCGTCCCCTGGTCGCTCTACGCCATGGCCGGCGAGTGGAACTTCTGCGAGCACCCCGCCAATCCCGAGGTCGTCCTCGGCGAGGGCTTCTACATGACCGAGGAGTACATCGACCGCCACCAGTACGACCTTATCCCGCGCAACGACCTCGGGGTGCCCGGCGCGACGCTGGAGGATTACGTCCGGGGGCCGCTGGAGGACTGGACGGACGGCGTGCTCCTGTTCAACGGCGCCGACCGCTACTGCGTGCTGCCCCACGCCGACATCGTCGGGGACGCCGTCTACTCGGTCGGCGTGCCGGAAGGTTCCGAGCAACTCGGGAAGGGGCGGTTCACCTTCCCCGGCCGCGAGCGCAAGGGCCTCAACATCGACACGTGCAACTTGCTCATCGAGGTCTGCCTCAAGACGCATCCCGGGCACACGGGCGGCGTCATCGTCTCCAAGGCCGCCGAGGCCGGCTACGTGCTCGACCTGGACGCGCAGGGCCGCCCGCGCCTGACGCTGCGCGCCGCCGGGCGGGAGCTGTGCTCGCGCACGGGATCGGCCCCCGTCAACGACGGCGAGTGGCACCACGTCATCGCCGAGCTGGACCGGGAGACAACGGAAGGGATCACCCTCTACGTGGACGGCAAACAGGCCAACGGCGCCTGGTCCGGCAGGACGCCGTCCGGGCGCCTCTCGCTGTCCAACGACGCGGACTTCCTGGTCGGCAAGGGGCCGGAGGGCGGATACTTCGCGGGGGCCATGGATTTCCTCCGCGTCGCCCGCGGCACGCTCGCCGACGCGAAGACGACCATCGAGGAACTCTACGAGTGGGAGTTCAACGGGCCGTTCATGCGCGACTTCTGCGGCAACACACCCGCTGGCAAACGCGACGCCGGCGCCATCGAGGGGAGGTAGAACGCGCGCGGTCCCCCGCGCGTCGCTGCCACAAGGAGGATGGACGCAGCATGGAGTTCGACATCAGCACCGTGCCGTTCAGCCGTTTCGGCTCATACATGACGTTCAACCTGATGCCGCCCCGTTGGGGGCAGAAGGGCCTTCTCCTGCGCACTGTGCAGACGGCCGGCGCCGCGCGGGAAGCCTTCCGCATGGCCCTCGTGAGCGGCGGGAAAGAGGTGCCCTACAGGGTCATCGCGACGCCGACGCTCTGCACGCTGGAGGCCCGCCAGGGCCGCGTCGAGATATGCTTCGCCGAGACGGACGTCGCCCGGATGCGCGGCGCCGGCGTCTCCCTGCGGCTCGTGTCCGTGCCGGAGCGCGGGCAGTACGCCTTTCCCGCCGGGGAAGGGCGCTGGCACGTGAACTGCGCGCCCAACGCAGTCCAATACCTCTTCATCCCGCTCTCGGGCGCGCTGGAGGTGACCGCGCGCCACGAGGTCCGCACGGATGACAGGCGCAGGAAGGCGAGGCCCGCCGCCGGCCCGAGCGTCGTCGCCGACTTCGTCCCGGGCGACGGCGGGGCCTTCGAGTGCGCCGTCCACCAGTTCGTCACCACGCCGCGCCCGTGCGACCTGAGCCCCGGCTTCGAGGAGTCCCTGCGCGGCGCGGAGGCGGAATGGCGCGCGTGGCTGAAGACCACGCCGGCCCTGCCGGAGGAATACGCCGAGGCGGCCGAGCTGGCCATGTACGTCAACTGGGCCTCGGTCGTCGCGCCGGCGGGCAACTTCAGGCGGCCCACTATGCTGATGAGCAAGAACTGGATGACCCAGTGCTGGAGCTGGGACCACTGCTTCAACGCAATGGCGCTCAGCTACCGCAACGCCGACCTCGCCTGGGACCAGCTCATGGTGCACTTCGACCTCCAGGACGGCTTCGGCGTGCTGCCCGACGGCGTGGACTCGGTGCGAATGGGCTGGAACTTCTGCAAACCGCCCGTGCACGGCTGGACGCTGTCGAAGATGATCAAGAAGCGCGGCCTGCTGACCGGGCGCCGCCTGAAGGAGATATACCCGCGGCTGGCCCGGTGGACCGATTGGTGGATGCGCCACCGTGACTGCGACGGCGACGGCGTCCCCGAGTACCACCACGGCAACGACTCGGGCTGGGACAACGCGACCGTCTTCGACGGCGGCTTCCCGGTGGCCGCGCCGGACCTGCCGGCTTACCTGGTCCTGCAAATGGACGTGCTGGCCGACCTGGCGCGCCGCCTTGGCCGAGCCCGCGCCGCCTCCACCTGGAAGCGCCGGGCCGACGCGCTGCTCGGCCGCATGATCGGGCGCCTGTGGGACGGGGAGCAGTTCGTCTCGCGCCGCGCCTTCACCGGCGAGGTATTCCCCGAGGGGGACAGCCTCATCAACTTCCTGCCGGTCGTGCTCGGCAGGCGACTGCCCGCCGCGATACGCCGCAGGCTGGCGGATGCACTGGAGCCGGACGGCCGGTTCGTCACCGCCCACGGCCCGGCCACGGAGAGTCCCGGCAGCCCGCTCTACGTCCCGGACGGCTACTGGCGAGGACCGATCTGGGGACCGGAGGCGGTGATCATCGCGGACGGGCTGCGCCGCGCCGGCTTCCGCGAGCAGGCCGTGGAGATCGCCCGGCGCTACTGCGACATGTGCGTGCGGAGCGGGTTCGCCGAGAACTACGACGCGCTCACCGGCGAGCCGCTGCGGGACAAGGCATACACCTGGGGTTCGAGCGCTTTCCTCATCCTGGCCCACGAACTGCTGAGGGGATAGCCGGGGGGCACAGGTTAGGCCCCCGGGCGGGGAGCATGACGTGACAAGGTTGCGCAGACGGGACTTCCTGAAGGGCGCCGGGCTCGCCCTGGCCGGGCCGGCGTTCGCACTCGACGTCAAGGACACGAGCAGACACATGGACAGGCCGAACATAGTCTTCATCATCACCGACCAGCAGAACTCCCGCATGGTGGGCTGCGCGGGGAACCCATACCTGAAGACGCCAGCGATGGACAGCCTGGCGGCCGGCGGCGTCCGCTTTGAGCGGGCCTATTGCACGAACCCGGTCTGCGTGCCGTCGCGCTTCAGCCTGCTGACCGGACGCATGCCGAGCGCAATCGGCCAGCGGGCCAACCCGTCCCGCCACCTGGACCCGATCCCGGAGGCGTTCAAGCGGCAGGGGATCGGCTGGCTGCTGCGGGCCGCCGGCTACGAAACGTCGTACGGGGGCAAGGTACACCTGCCGAAAGGGCTGACCCCGGAGGACCTCGGCTTCGAGACCCTGACGCGCGACGAGCGGGACGGCCTGACCGACACGTGCGCCGACTACCTCCGACGGGCGCACGACCGGCCGTTCGCGCTCGTGGCGTCCTTCATCAACCCGCATGACATCTGCTACATGGCAATCCGGGACTTCGCCACCTCCAACCTGGATCACCTGCTGGTGAGCAAGGGCGAGACGGAACTGTCCAACCTGGACGCGGCGCTGGAGCGCCCGCCGGGGGCGGGGGAGGAGCAGTTTTTCCAGTCCCAGTGCCCGCCGCTGCCGCCGAACTTCGAGCCGCAGGAGAACGAACCCGAGGCCATCCGGATCATGGTCGAGCAGCGCGCGTTCAAGAAGAAGGCGCGCGAGCAGTGGCCCGGGCGGCGGTGGCGCGAGCACCGATGGGCTTACTGCCGGCTGACCGAGATGGTGGACGCCCAGATCGGCCGGCTGCTGGACGCGCTGCGCGAGAGCGGCCTCGACCGCGACACGCTTGTCGTGTTCTCCAGCGACCACGGCGACCATGACTCGGCCCACCGCCTGGAGCACAAGAGCACGCCTTACGAGGAAGCCTCGTGCATTCCCTTCATCATCAGGCCTCCCGGCGGCCTGCCCGGGCCCATGGTGGACGACACGCACCTGGTCTCGAACGGCCTGGACCTCGTGCCGACGTTGTGCGACTACGCGGGGACCGACGCGCCCGCCGACCTGGAGGGGCGGAGCCTGCGGCCCATCGTGGAAGGCGCACGCCCGCGCGACTGGCGCGACTTCGTGCCGGTGGAGGGCGAGTTCGCCTGCATGGTCCGCACCGACCGCTACAAGTACGCACTCTACGACGAGGGCGAGAACCGCGAGCAGTTGTACGACCTGCGGGAGGACCCGCACGAGACGCGCAATGCCGCCGGCGACGCGGGCAAGGGCCCGGTCCTTGAGGAGCATCGGAGGCTGCTTCAACGCGTGCGCGGGCGGGTCAGTTGAGCGGCGTCACAGCAGGGCGGTGCTGAAGTAGCGCTCCGCACGGTCCGGGAGGACGGTCGCGATGTTGCCTTCGATGTTCGCGGCAACCTGACGTGCGGCCCAGACGTTGGCGCCGGAGGAAACCCCCACCAGCAGCCCGCAGTCGCGGCCCAGTTGCCGGGTGGTCTCGATGGCATCCTCGTCGGTCACCTCGACGACGTCATCGACCAGCGACACGTCGAGCACGCCGGGGACGAAGCCGTCGCCGATGCCCTGTATCTGGTGCAGGCCCGGCTCGTGGCCGAGCAGGGCCGAGACGTTCTTCGGCTCCACGGCGACGACGTGGACGTCCGGCTTGTGCTCCTTCAGGAACGTGCCGACGCCCTGGAGCGTCCCACCGCTTCCGACGCCTGCGACGAAGGCGGCGACGTCGCCCCCCATCTGGCGCCAGATTTCTCGGGCCGTTTCCTCGTAGTGCACGCGCGGGTTGTCGGGATTCTCGAACTGCTGGGGCATGAAGACGTGCGGGTCTTCCTCGGCTATCTGCTCGGCGCGCCGAACGGCACCGGCGATCCCCTCCGGATCGGGCGTCAGTATCAGCTCTGCGCCCAGGGCGAGGATCAGCTTCTTGCGCTCCTCGCTCATGCCCTCCGGCATGACGATGCGCACGCGGTAGCCCTTGAGCCTGCCTACCAGGGCGAGGCCGATGCCCGTGTTGCCCGAGGTCGGCTCGACGATGACCGAGTCGGGTTGCAGCCGGCCGTCCCTCTCCGCCCCCTCGAGCATGGCCAGGGCGACGCGGTCCTTGATGCTGCCGCCGGGGTTGAGAAACTCGGCCTTGGCAAAGACCCTCTCGCCCTTGAGCCGCAGCAGCGGAGTGTTGCCGATCAGGTCCAGTATGTTGTCGGTGAGCATGGTTCGATCTCTGTTGCACTGGCTGCCGCCCCGTGCCGACACCGGCGCGAGGAAGCGACGGGAAACAACAGGATAGCATTGCGGGCGGTGGTCCCGCAAGGGACATCCCGGCGTGCATGTTCCTCGTCCTCGTCGTCGGGCCTTTCCCTTGTGCGCAAGCGCCCGGGCCGATAGGATTCTGGACCGTTCCCCGGCACAAGGCAGGAGAGACGACAATGGCCAGACCACGCGTCTACGTTCATCGCCTGATGTGGTGTCCGTACGATCGTTACATGGACGAGGAGAACGAGGCGCTGCTGGCCTCGTTCGCGGACGTGACCAATGACGGAGAGCGCGCCGAGGAGGTGCCGCCGGAGGAGATGGCCGAGAAGCTGCGCGGCGCGGACGGGATACTGTCGCTGAACGGCTCAGCGGCACACGAGATCACGGGGGAGGCGCTGGAGCAGGCGGGGACCGTCAGGGCCGCCGCCGTCTCGCACTGGTGGGGCCAGCACAATGACCTCGCGCCGGTGTGGGAGGCCGCGGGGGTTACGGTGATCGACGCTTCCCGCCCGTGCAACGAGGCCGTGGCCGAATGGGCGCTGGGCGCGATAATCGCGGGCCTGCGCAAGTTCGACTACTTCGACCGGCAGATGAAATCCGGCGTCGAGTGGCCCTCCTTCCAGGGCACGGCCGGGCAGTTGAACGGGAGCACGGTCGGGCTGATCGCCCTGGGCCGCGTGGGACGCGTCATGGCCGATTACCTGAGGCCGTTCGATTGCCGCGTCCTCGCTTATGATCCGGGCGTCTCCGAGGAGGAAGCCGCCGAGCTGGGCATCGAGCTGACCGACCTGGACAGCCTGCTGGAGACGGCCGACGCCATCTCCCTGCACGCGCCGGTCACCGCGCAGACGACGGGCATGTTGGGGGCGCGGGAGCTGTCGCTTATCAAGGACGGCGCGCTCCTGGTCAACAGCGCCCGGGCGGCGCTGCTGGACGGCGAGGCGTTCCGCGCCGAGATGCAAACGGGAAGGTTCCGGGCCTACCTGGACGTTTACCAGCCCGAGCCGCCGCCCCTGGACGACGTGCTGCGCACGCTGGACAACGTCGTCATGACGCCGCACGTGGCGGGAACGACGGACCTCATGTTCATCCGGTGCGGCCGCTTTGCCATCGAGGCGCTTCGGGGCTACTTCAGGGACACAGGCGATGTATCCCGCTGACCGGCGGCGGGGCGCCGCGCCGCGCGACGGTCGCGCTAGTTCCCGTTCTTGAAGTCATCAAGGCTGATGATGTCGCGCCTCTGCGCCTGCATCTGGTCGGGGGTGATGATTCGGTTCGTCAGGTCCTCGCGGACTTTGCTCAGGTGTTCCTGGACGCGCTGACGGACCTCTTCGATCCTCGGGCCGGCCGCCTCAACGTAGTCCTCGAAGGCCTCCTCAATGGAGTCAGCCTCGATCTCGAAAGAGATCGGGAACTGCTGGATTCCGATAGGCGTCTGCATGTTGAGCGTCGCGCGTCCGATGAAGCGCACGTCGTCGCCGCCGACCTGCTCCAGCTGGTCGATGACCTTGATGGGGAAGTCGGGATCGTCCGTTTCGTCCTGCACGAATTCTTGCTTGCGGTAGATCATGTCGAATGCCTGCGAGGTGAATGCAACGCACTAGCTCTGCTTCCGCCCTGTACGCTATCACACCGGGCGGGGTGCTGCAAGGACGGGCGCTGCGGGGCGACCGTCTACTCCCCGGGGTCGGGGTGGACTTCCACCCAGTCCTGGTCACCGTAAGCCGACTTGTATAGGGCGTGCAGTATCGCCTGGCTGCGGCGGCCGTCGCGTCCGGAACAGGCCAGCGGCGCGCCCGTCCTCAGGGCGGCGGCAAAGTTGTCCGCGGCGCTCAGCCACTCGGACTCCACTTTCCTGGGGGGATCCGCGCTCCAGGCGCCGCCCTTGAACCATTGCGCCCTCGACTGGTCGTACGGCCCTCCCGTGGCGAACGAGAGGGCGCCTTCGGTCCCGTGGAGTTCCAGCACGTGGTACCAGGTGGGCTGTGGGTAGCAGGTCGTCGCGTACAGCATTATCACCGGCCCGTCCGCATATTGAAGGACGCCGCAGGCCAGGTCCTCGGCCTCGATGTCGTGGGCCTGCGTCCAGATGCTGCACCGCACGCGGTGGGGGACGCCGAGCGTGAAGGCGATCTCGTCGAGATGGTGGATGTTCTGGTTGGAGAGCACGCCGCCGCCGTCCCAGCGCCGCGTGCCGCGCCAACCGCCGTCGGCCTGGAAGTAGGCCACCGCGCGGTGGATCTTCAGCGTGCTCTGGCCGGACAGGAGCCGCCCGAACCAACCCTCGTCCACAGCCGCTTTCAGCGAGAGGACGCTGGAGCGGAACCGCATGTCGAAGTCCACCGCGAGCAACAGGTCCCGCTCCTCGGCGGCGCGTATCATCGCGTCGCAGGCCTGGAGGGACGCCTCCATCGGTTTGGTGACCAGCACGTGCTTGCCGGCCTGGAGCGCGCGGAGGGCCACCTCAGCGTGCCGGCCGGTCGGCGTCAGGACGTAAACGACCTCCATGTCGTCGTTATCCAGCCACGGACCCAGGTCACAGGTGCCCGGGACGTCAAGCTCCGCGCCCACGGACTCGGCGCGTTCCCTGTCGAGGTCAACGACGCCGAGCAGTCGCGCTCCCGGCGTCTCCTGCACGGCCCGCGCCCTGTTCTTGCCCATGCCCAAGCCGACGACCACGAAGCCCACGGGCTCGTAGTCGCGGCTGATTTCCGATGGCCGTTCAGCCGGCGAGACGATGGCGCCGGGCGCCGCGCTCGGCCACGCGCGCTTCAGGTTCTTCACGATCCGGTGTGTCTGGTCAACGTTGCTGACCGAGCTGTCCGGGTTGTGCGTCTCAGCGGTCACGGGGCCGTCGTATCCCGTGTTGTGCAGGATCGCCAAGACACGCTCATAGGGTATGCGCTCGCCCAGGCCGGCAACGGCGCCCCTGGCCTTGACGTGGACGGCCCGCGTCCGCCGGGCCAGGCGCGTCATGGCGGCGGTCAGGTCGGCCTCGGCCGCTACCATGTCGTCCCATTCGTTGTCCACGTCCCAGGCGAGGCCCCACTGCCGCACGTCGAGGGCGTCCAGGACGGTCAGCACGTCCACGAGCGGCACGCCGCAGTTCTCGAAGGCCAGCGTGAGCCCGGCCTCCCCCGCGCGTTCGGCGAGGGGGCCGAAGGCGTCGAGCACCGCCTGCAGGGAGTCCGGGAGTTCGGCGAGCCGGCCGCGCTGCTCGGCCGACGGGCGCCAGTAGCAGAACGCCCGCACGAGGCGGCAGTCCAACGCGTCCGCCGCGCGGACGATCACCTCCAGCTTCTCGCGCTCCCGGGCGAGTCGCTCCGGCCCGGGCAGGTGCACCTTGGCCAGGGAGGATTGCAGGCAGCCCACCCGCAGACCGTGGGCCTCGATCAGCCGGCGCACTTCCTCAAGCTCCTTCGGGGTGAGCTTCTCGAAGTGCTTGCCCAGCACGCGCTCGCGCAGGTCCACGTATTCCAGGCCCCAGGACCGGATGATGGGGAGCGCCTCCCCGACGTCGAGCCCCAGCTCATCGCTGAAGACGGATAGGAACATTCGCCGCACCTTTCTGCTCAAGACGCGCGGCCGGACGCACCGGCCACGACAGCCACGCCGAAGTCAGAAGCCAGCTTCGGCCTTCAGTATCTCGTCCTCCGTCGCGTAGAAAACCGGCAACTCGAAGCGCGCCGAGAACGGCCAGGGCGCCACCCTCGCCCTGGCCCGCAACTCCCACGCGACTTTCGCGTCGTCCGCCACGTTGGCGCCCGGCTGACCGGCAGGGACCTCCAGCAGCAGCGGGACCACCGTCCCGCCCGTCCGGCTCAACGAAGCGGCGCCCGCAGGCTGGACCTCGGCCTTGTAAAGCGCCTTCTTGACAACCGACGACTTGTTGCGCCTCTGCACCGTCTCCGACTCGGTGCACGTGAGCCCGAGCCGCCAGCGGTCCGGCGCGATGACGGCCCGCGTGCGGAGCGCCGCCGGCACCGACCGGCCGGGCACTATCGGGCACTCGCCCAGATACAGGACGGGCGTCCCGTAGACGAGCTTCGTGATAGTCAGCGCCGCCGCGCGCAATATCAGGGATACGGCAATCAACGCGAAGAGCCCCACAACAATTATGGCGAACCAGGGGGCGCCCGTGAAGGCAATGGCGATCACAAACATGGACACGAAGACGCCGACGCCGATCCCGAGAGCCCAGGCCCCGAGGATGCTCTTCACGCCCGGCGCCCTGACGCGGAGCGCCTGCCAGTCGTCTCGCATCAGCCAGTACCGGTTGCCGTGCTCCTGCAGCAACTCCCGCGTGCGGCGGTCTTTGCGGGCCTTGGAGATGCCCGAGCCGATCAAGAAGACGCCGGCGCCGGCAAAGGAGAGCCCGAACGGCACCATGATGTACATCCAGAGACCGATCTCCCGGAACAGCACGGTCTCCGTGGGGTCGCTCGGGTTGACGAGCGCCGTGCAGGGGCTCCCCTGGTCCTGGTGCTCCCTGAGGACGTCATAGCGGCGGCGATGGAAGGAGCGCTCGCTGGACGTGCCGCCGAGGATGCCGACCCGGCTCCCCGAGTACTGCTCACCGCCGTACTCGTAGGCATATGTCGCCTCGACGCCGTAGGTCGTGTCGCCATCCGAATCTTCGCTCTCGACGAACTCCACGCTCTCTATGGTCGCGGGCACTTCCTCCCAGGACCCCGACCTGAAGTACACGGCCCAGCACATCGCGCCCCAGATCAGGATGCCCACGCCGGCCCCCAGAAACGGCAACCCGAAAACCATCATGCAACCGGGCGCCATCTGTCGCGACCGCCTTGCAGTTGCACTGTCATCGGCACTCATCGAACGCCTCGAACATGGCCATCACGTTCTCTGTCGGGCAGTTTGCCTGAACGTTATGGATGGCGTTGAAGACGTAGCCGCCGCCCTCGGCGAAGACCTCGACGCGGCGCCTGACCTCCTCGCGCACTTCCTCAGGGGTGCCGAAGGGGAGCGTGCGCTGCGTGTCCACGCCGCCGCCCCAGAAGACGATATCCGCGCCGTACGCGTTCTTTATGTGCTCGGGGGCCATTCCCGCCGCGGAACACTGCACCGGATTCAGGATGTCGAAGCCGGCCTCGATGAAGTCGCCGATGAGCGGCTCCACCCCGCCGCAGGAGTGGATGAAGGTGAACCACGAGGTCTTGTCGTGCACCCAGTCGTTCACGCGCCTGTGGAACGGCATGTAGAGGTCGCGGTAAGCCTCGCGGCTGATGAACGGCCCTCGCTGCGTGCCGAAGTCCGTGCCCGTCACAAACAGCACGTCGATGAGGTCACCCAACCGTTCATGGATGCGCTCGAGGTTCGCCAAAACGACGTCGCACTGGCGCGCGAAGACCTCCCGGACGTATTCCTTCCGCGTGATCGTCGAGACGTACCACTCCTCGACGTCCCTGATACCTTTGGGATGTCTGAGGAACGGCGCGGGCACGAGCGCGATGTCCCCGAAGCCGGCGTCAGCGAAGTTCCCCACGACGGCCAGCCCGCCGGCGGCGAGGCCGCGTGCCTCCCGCTCGAGGTGATCGACCTCCTCCTCAGGAATCGGCCCGAACTCCTCCAGGTTGTCCTCGACGCGGAGGGCGGCGTCGTCAATCGGCGGCTGGCGGACGATCGCGTCGAAGTAGTATCCGCCACACGGCATCCGGCCGCTCGGCGGGGCGGTGCGATCCCCCTCGGGGAACATCAGTATGTCGCCGTTCTCGTCCGGGTCCGTGTTGAACAGCCCCGGCACGAGGACCGGCGTTCCGTCGAAAAGCCGCCAGGGCCGCCAGTCGGCGTTCGGGAAGCCGAACATGTTCTTGCTCTTGGCGACACCGGCCACGTCAATGCCCAGGGCCTGGCGCAGGTCCGCGCCGACTTCGCCGAGCACCTGGTAGGGCTCGACGACCTTCACGACGCCGCCCAATCCCAGCGCCTCCCGGAGCCGGTGGACCACGGACGCGGCGATGCCCGTGGTGGCGGTCGCGCCGAAGTCCATCGGGACCGCGTCCGGCTCGCGGTGGGCGAGCGCTGTCATCACTCTCTGTTTCGCGTCCATCCGGCCCTCCGTCGCCGGCCGCGCAAGGGCTGCCACGCACGTATCATAGAGGCCGGTCAGCGATTGGGCAAGGGCAGGAACGTGCGCTCCAGTGGACCTTCAACATCGAGATTGCGGGCTCATGTGCCACTCGTGCTCGTCCTCCTCCTCGTTCTCGTCCTCCCGGGCATGGGCGCGACATCGAGGACGAGGACGACGACGAGGACGAATGGCGCGCGTACCCTGCATTTCAATCGTGAAGTCGCTCCGTAGAAAGGATGCCTCCCCGGCCCTTTTTCCGGCTAGCGCCGGGGGCTACCCAAAAGGGTAGGGCCCACCCCCGGCGAGACGCCGGGGGCTACCCAGATAGGGGTAGGCGGGGCGTCTCGCCCCGCTGGCTCCTTCAGATGTGACCTGGAAAACCCGATGTGGTTTCCCTAACGGCGCACTAAAACGTACTGGCCACCCGGGCGAGGCCGCGCGCGGCCTGGCGGTGCAGGTCCGCCGTGCCGGCAACGGCGCTGAGGTAGCGCTCGCGCTTGGCGGGCGCCTTCCATATCTCCCCGAGCCCGCTTCCCACGGCATAGGGCGACAGATTGAGAGCCATGGCGGCATACGCCCGAGCAGCGGCATCGAACTGCCCGACGTTGCGCCGAACGGCCGGCAGCGAGTGTGCACGGTTAAGAAAGCGCACCGCCGAAAGCTGCGACCCCACAACGCGGCTGGCAAGGCGTTCGGCACAACGCCAGCCGTCCGGGCGGCACAGGGGGCAGAAGGAAGGCTCGGCAGTCTGCTGGAGCCAGGCGCCGTACCTCTCCCCGCCGAAGGTTCGCCGGTCGGTCCGGTACTCCCCGGCAGCGACGCTCGCGCCGAACCGGACGGCCTCCCGGAACGCCTCGGGCTCAGTCAGGCTGGGTACGGCGGGGCGCAGCACGTGGAACCGGCACCCGTGCTCGACCATGCAAGGCTGCGCCAGCGCCCCCGGGCAGGCCAGGACGAGCTGCGAGAGGTCGTCATGCCACCTTCGGACTATGCCCCAACACGGCCACGCCTCACACAGGACGACCTGACCTTCCTCGACGGCCTCCTTGACCCGACGCAGGAAGCCTTCGTACGCCGCCGGGTCGCCCTGCGGGGAGGATTCCACCGTGAACCCGACGGCGTGACCCATGAACTCCAGGCGAGCACCGTCCCACGAGTCGGCGAAACACGCGGCGCAAGCCTGGTCGGTCCCGAGGGCAGGTGAGAAGGCCGCGCCGGAGAGCCCGGCGACGTAGTCGTACGACACTTCGCGCCCCCAGTGTCGAAGTGCCGCGTGAACGGCGGCCGCAAGCGAATCCACCTCGAAGCACTTGCCCGGTATGCTCAAGGCTTCTATATTACTCGAACACATGTCAGCCGTGAGTGAGCGGCAGGTGTCTGACGCTGCTGCGGACCGGGCGGGAGCACGGCGCCGCAGGCGGCCAACATGCATGGTACTCGATAGTCGGCGCCCGCGCAAACCGGAAGCGCGGCCCCGGCCCGCAATGGCAAATGTAAGGAGAGAGCAAATGCCCTGGCCCACACGCGAGCAGGCGGAGGAGCTGCTGCACGAATGGACGAAGAACCGGAACCTGCGCAAGCACGCGTACGCGGTGGAAGCCGCCATGCGGGCGTACGCGGGCAAGCTCGGCGGGGACGCCGAGCAGTGGGCGGTGGTCGGGCTGCTGCACGACTTCGACTATGAGAAGCACCCGGACCTGGAGACTCACCCCTGGGCCGGCGCGCAGTACCTGCGCGAGCAGGGCTGGGCCGAGGAACTGGCGCAGGCCGTTCTGGCGCACGCCGAGCACACGGGCGTCGAACGAGCGACCATGCTGCAAAAGGCCATATTCGCGGTTGACGAGCTGACGGGCCTTATCGTCGCCGTTGCGCTGGTCAGGCCGTCGAAGAAGCTCGCCGACGTCACGGTCGAATCCGTGATGAAGAAGTGGGACGAGAAGCGTTTCGCCGCCGGCGTGAACCGGGAGCTGGTCGAGCAGGGAGCGCGCGAACTGGGCGTGCCGCTCGAAGAGCACGTCGAGGCGGTGCTGGACGCCATGAAGGGCATCGCGGACCGGCTGGGGCTCTGAGGGGAGGCCCTCGCCCGGCTGCCGCAGAACTCAACGTTTCACCGGAGGGGTCTGATGAAAGTACTGATGTCGAGGCACTCGGAGGGATTCGAGCACGCCTACCTGCCGCACGCCGAGGTCGCCGTCAAGAAGCTCGGGAAAGAGTCGGGCCTGTTCGAGGCGGTGACCACCGCGCGCAGCAGCCTGATAACTGCCGATGAACTGGCGAAATACGACGTCCTGGTGCTGGCGACGACGGGCGAGCTGCCGATGGACGACGAGCAGAAGGCGGCGCTGCTGGAGTTCGTGCGCGGCGGCAAGGGCTTCGTGGGCATCCACAACGCGACCGACACCTTCTACCAGTGGCCCGAGTACGGCGAGATGATCGGAGCGTATTTCGCCGGCCACCCGTGGACGCAGGAGGTGGGCGTCATCGTCGAGGACACCGAGCACCCGGCCACGGCGATGCTCGGCCAAAGCTTCCGGGTCATGGACGAGATTTACACGTTCAAGAGCTGGAGCCGCGACGCCACCCACGTGCTGATGTCCCTGGACAACACCTCCGTGGACCTGTCGAAGGGCAACCGGGAGGACAACGACTACGCGCTGGCCTGGTGCCACGAGTACGGCGAGGGCAGGGTCATGTACACGGGCCTGGGCCATCCGCCCGAGCTGTGGGACGAGCCCTGGTTCCTGGAGCACATCCTGGAGTGCATCAAGTGGGCCGGCCGCCTCACGTGAGGACGGCGGGCGGCGGCGGCACATCACCCCCGTGCCGGGCGGCCGGGATGCTCCGGTTGCCCGTTCGGGCGCGCGTTGATATGATGGAGCAGGGCGCCGCGGGGGAGCGCGCTCACACATCGGGGAGTGGATGATGGGGAGGCTCCTGGAAGGAAGGCAACGGGGACTCGGCCGGCTGTCCGTGCTCGTTCTGCTCCTGGCGGCGCCGTCCTGGGGGGCGGAAGATGCGTCCCCCGCCCTCCGGGACCAGTGGAACGCCCTCTACCTGAACGGGCAGAAGTGCGGGTACGAACGCACGGTCGTCCGGCGAATCGACGAGGATGGGAAGGTCCTCTACGAAACGAAGACGCACATGGAGTTCGCGATGGGGCGTGGGTCCCTCACCCTGCGCTTCGTCAGCGACAAGACGATACGGGAGAGCGCTGAGGGGCGGCTCGTGGCGTTCCGATTCGAAGACCGGCAAGGCCCCGTCTTCAAGCTGACGGAGGGCACGGTCGAAGGGGAGCAGATGGTGTTGAAGACGGGCACGGCCCTGTCCAGTTCGGCGCCGGCCACCTATCCCGCCCCGAAGGGCCTCTGCCCGTGGGCGCTGGACCGGCAGCGGGCGCAGAAGGGCTTCAAGCCCGGCACGCGATACACCTTCCCCGCGTTTCTGCCCGACTTCCCGAACCAGGCCGTCCAGGGAACGTGTGTGGTCGCCGGCGCCGAGACCGTGGAGGCGGGGGGCGAGAAGAGGATGCTGCACCGACTGGATTACACGTTCGACCTGCTGCCGGGGGTGGATTCCCGCGAATGGGTGGACGACGACAACACGGCCTGGGTCACGACCGTGAGCATGGGGCCCGGCCTGACGCTGGAGGCCAGGCTGGTGCGCAGGGAACAGGCGCTCTCCCGCG
This sequence comes from uncultured candidatus Brocadiaceae bacterium, assembly GCA_964592385.1. Lineage (GTDB taxonomy): Bacteria > Planctomycetota > Brocadiia > SM23-32 > SM23-32 > CAZQEQ01. The sequence goes on from CAZQEQ010000023.1 coordinate 40,572, forward strand.
ACGATCCGGCGGACCTATTGCCCGCCGCGTTCGTGCCCTGTGACAGGCCTGTCGTGGCCCCCCGCACGGTCGAGCACCTCTACCTGTTGATGGTGCCCAAGGAGCCCGGCACGGCCGTAGCCGCGCCTCCCTCCGGGCCGTGGCAGACGGTGACGGAGATGCAGAGGGGCATTCACCTTGCCGTGCGGAAGGCGAGTCCGTCGCCCGAGAAGAGCTATCCGATCCCGTATGACGGGGAGGAATACGCCGAGCTGCTGGCGGCGAATCGGTGGCTGGAGACCAAAGACCCCGTCGTGGCGGAGATGGCCCGGACGGCAGTGGGGGATGCCAGCGACGCGCTCGCCGCCGCGCTGCGCATCGAAGCATACGTCCACGAGGCCATCACGAGCAAGGACCTGTCCATCGGCATGGCCACGGCCGCCGAGACGGCCCGCCAGAAGGCCGGGGACTGCACGGAGCACGCCGTCCTGGTCGCGGGGCTGGCGCGGGCGGCCGGCATACCCAGCCGGGTGGTGGAGGGCCTGGTCTACGTGGACGCGACGCCCGCCGGCGGGCCGGGGTTCGGCTACCACATGTGGGCGGAGGCCTACGTCGGGGAGTGGCTGCCTCTGGACGCCGTTTTCCACGGGCACGACGCCACGCACGTCGCACTCGGTCGGAGCGACCTGAACAGCCCGGACACGCTCGCCGGTGTGACGAACATCGTTGCCTCCTTCGGCAGGTTCACGATTCGCGTCCTGGGCGCCGGGGAAGGCCCCGGTCTCCAGCCCGCGGAGTAAGCGTTCGGCAGTTCACAAGTCCGTAACAGGGACATTGCTATGCGCGATGGGAAACAGGCGATGAGCAGGCGGACCGTGGTATTGCTGTCTTCGGTCGCCGTCGCCGTACTCGCACTGCTCGTCGTCCCGCGCGTTCTGGCCAACGTCCTGGTGGACTACTGGTGGTTCCGGTCTCTGGGTTACGGCTCGGTTTACACGAAGGTTCTCTGGGCGAAGATCGGGCTATGGTGGCTGGGCTTTGCGGTCGCGTTCGGCGGCGCCGCCCTGGGCATAGTGTGCGCACGGCGGCGCATGGGGCCGGAGCGGGTCGCCTTCGTGCGGTTCGGAACGCTGGTGATGCCGGCCCCGTCCCTGCGACGTTACGCGATGATCCTCTGCTGGGGCATCGCCTTCCTGGCCGGTCTGGTGGGCGGCACAAGCGCAACGGCGCTGTGGCATCGGGTGCTCCTGTTCCTCAACCAGGCTCCGTTCGGGGTCAGCGACCCGATCCTTGGCAACGACGTGGGCTTCTACGCCTTTGCGTATCCGCTGGCCAGAGCGCTGCACCCTCTCCTTCAGGCCCTGGCGTGGCTCTCGCTCGGCATCTCGACGCTGCTCTACGTGTCGGCCGGTGCGTTCGCCGTCGGGCGGGTGGGGGCATTCCCGCGACGGCCGTTCGCGCACCTGAGCAGGATGGTCGGCGTCATCTTCCTCCTGACCGGGCTCGGCTATCTGCTGAACCGCTACGGCCTGCTCTGCAGCACCGAGGGGGTGACATTCGGCGCCGGTTATGCGGACATCAAGTCCCGCCTCCCGGCCTACTGGATCATGTTCGCGGCCAGTCTGGCGGCGGCGGGGATGTTCTTCACCGCCAGTTCCCCCGCGCACCTGAAACGCCTTGCCGTGACGATTGCCGCGTGGGCCGGCTGCGCGCTCGTCTTCGTCGGGCTGCTGCCGCCGTTGCTCCAGGCCCTACGCGTCGAGCCGAACGAACTCGAACTGGAGAAGCCGTACATCCGCAACACCATCGAGGGCACGCTGCAGGCATACGGTCTCTCCGGCATCGATGAGGTCCAATACCCGGTCAAGGAGGGCCTGACCTACGAAGCCGTGCAGGCGGAGTCCGGCACCGTCTCCAACGTGCGGCTGTGGGACAAGGGGCCCCTCTACGAGACCTACCGCGAGAAGCAGGGCATCCGGACCTACTATGACTTCGGCGGCGTCAGCGAGGACCGGTACGACCTGGCGCGCGGCACCACGCAGGTGATGCTCTCGGTGCGCGAGCTGCGGCACGAGGGGTCACAGACCTGGGTCAACAAGCGGCTGCAATACACGCACGGCTACGGCCTCTGCGCCAGCCCCGTCAACGATTACACCCAGCAGGGGCTGCCCGTCCTGCTGGTCAGGGACATCCCGCCCGTCGCCCCGCCGGAGATGGCGGTGGACCGCCCGGAGATATACTACGGCCTCGGCCCGTCCGACTACGCCTTCGTCAACACCCAGGCGGAGGAGTTCGACTACCCCGCCGGCGAGGAGAACCGATACACCCGCTACGAGGGGAAGGGGGGCGTCCCGGTCGCCGGCCTCCTGCGCAAGCTGCTCTTCGCCGTCAGGCTGCGGGACTTCAAGATACTGCTCTCCGACGACCTGACCGAGGGCAGCCGCGTCCTCTACCACCGGGTTGTCGCGGAGCGCGTGCATCGCA
>CAZQEQ010000024.1:0-30331 GCA_964592385.1 uncultured candidatus Brocadiaceae bacterium
CCGGCGCCATAGACGAACTGCACGCCGCCCAGTTCCTCCTGGCCCAGCAGCATGTCCAGGTGCTGCAACGAGCCGGGGCTGTCGAGATGGAAGTAACCGCGGTCGAGCCAGCGCATCCGCGCCTGGAGGGATGGATAGACGGCCGCCTCCGCCATCGGGGCGGATATCAGCGCGAGCAGGTCGCACCCGAGGCGGTCGATGCGCCCGTATCCCGTCACGCCCTCGCCGCCGACGGGCGTCGGCTGGCCGGCGGCCCGGATGCGCGCGTGCAGGTCGTCGTAGATCGCGGGGTAGAACCCCGAGACGTGCTCGCACGCCAGCCGCACGCCCTCCAGGTCGTCCACTAGGTCGAGGCACAGCTTCTGCGGCCCGCGGAGGGCCACCAGCGAGTCGCCGCCGGGATCAATGTAGGCCATCGGCGTCAGCCACCGGCCCTCGCTGCGTTCCAGCGACAGCTCGGTCATCCGCCGCGTGGCCTGCCAGTAGGGGTTGCCGAAGTGCGGCTCGCGCGAGAGCACGTCGCGGATGTTCTCCAGGTTATGGACGGCCCACACGGACCGCTCGTTGAAGGCCAGTCCGGCGCCGAAGAGCGTCGCCACAAGGTCAGCCCCGACCGAATGGTTGAAGACCGGGTACGAGTCCCCGATGAAGCGCATGAACGGCAGTCGCGCCTCGAAGAGCTCGATCCGGAACTCGACGTCCAGCCGCTCCTCCCGCGCGTCCCGCCACGTCTTCGCGGGCATCGGCACCGTCATCTCGCGCCAGATCGCCGGCATCGTCACGGGCGGACGGTCGTGGACCTCGCAGGCGAACCAGGCGTCGAACCGCTTGATCGTCTCATCCAGTCCCGGGTAATCCTTCAACGTCATGTTAGCCCCGCTTTGGCCTGAGTCCGCGCGTGCGGTTCATGGAGTGCGGCAGCTTGCTGCCGCCTTCACTGCGCGAAGCTTGCTTCGCGCGGAACGTCACGGGGAGCTGTGCTCCCCTTGCGGTAGCAAGCTACCGCACTCCAGAGGGCCATCGCTCACGCTCCCGGCATGGGGCAGCTTGCCGCGGTGTCGAACAGCGCGACGATGTTCTCCGGCGGCGTCCCCGCCTGGATGGCGTGGGACGGCCCGAGGACGTACCCGCCGTCCCGCCCGAGCACCGCGATGCGCTCCGTTACCTCCCGGCGCACGTCCTCCGGCGTGCCGAACGGGAGCGTCTTCTGCACGCTGACCCCGCCCTCGAAGCAGAGCCTGTCGCCGTAGTCGCCCTTCAGGGCGACCGGGTCCATGCCCCGCGCGTCGAACTGGAGCGCCTGGAGCACGTCCACGCCCATCTCTATCAGCCCCGGTACGGCCTCCATCACCGCGCCGTCGGTATGGTAGATGACCCGCGCGCCCTGCTCGTGGATGACGCGGTTCTGCCGTTGGTGGTATGGCTTCAGGTGCTCCGACCACATGTCGAGCGACATGAGCAGGCCGTTCTGGCCGCCGATGTCGTCCGCCGTGAAGACCAGGTCGATCTCCCCCGGAACGGCCGAGAGGACCCTGGCGAAGTGCTCGACGTAGAAGGCCGTGACGCGCTCGAAGATCGCGTGCGCCAGCTCGGGCCGGAGCACGAGGTCCATGAATATCTGCTCGAAGCCGCGCATGTACCAGGACGATTCGAAGATGTTGCCGTTCGCGACCATCAGGCAGTAGTCCGTTTCGGCGCGCGCGGCGACGACGCGGTCCGGCAGGACCGAGTAGTCGAACCAGTCCGTGACGGGCCAGCGGTGCGCGTCGAGGTCGCCCGGGTCCTGCGCGGCGGCGAGCGGATAGTGCTCGATCTCGTCGTAGGCGCCCGAGCCGTAGCTGACCGGCTTCCTGCGCACGCCCCAGATGTCCGTGTCGGGCGCCAGGGCCGGGCCGACGTACGCGGGCGCCACGTCCGCAATGTCGATCAGCGGGCGCAGGTAGTCCTCCACGGTGGTGCCCCGCTCGCGGGCGAGGTAAGTCTCCAACTCCTTGCGTGCGGGCGCGTTGATACCCGAGCAGACCATGGAGATGGGGATGCGGTCGGTCTCCCGGTGTTCAAGCGCCAGCCTGACGCGCTCGCGGTGTGTCAGTTCGCTGCTCATGTTGCTCGTCCTCCGCCGAAGGCCCTGAGTCCGCCGCACGGCGGATCGAAGGGTCCTCGTCGTCGTCGTTCGTCGTCATCCTCGTTTGCTCGCTTCGTGATCTCCCCCGCCCTCCCCCTTCACCCCCTCCCGGCGGGAGGGGGTGCCGCTACCGTCCCCTCTCCCCCGGGGAGAGGGATAGGGTGAGGGGGCGCGTGGCCTCGTACCATTCCTGCGCCGGCAGCTTGACGAGCCGGCCGGGGTTGCCGAAGTCGTCCACGTCCGCGCCGATAGCCGGCCAGGGCTTGCCGGCGGGCCAGAACCCGGGCGGCCCGTCCAGGTAGAGCGAGGCGGGCATCCGGAAGCCTTTCCACCCCTCCGGCGCCTGCTCGCCCTGGAAGTTCTCGATCAGCGTGGTCGTCGGCTCAGGGGTTACCATGATGAAGCCGTAGTGCGGCCCCCGCTTGCTGTCGCAGGCAATGTTACGCTCCGCCCAGAGGCCGGTCGTCATCTGGTCGTAGTCGTGCAGCGTGCCGTCCTCGTAGCTCCCGTACGGCACCCCGACAATGGCGTAGGCGACGTTGCCGACCAGGTTCATCTGGTGGGCGACGATCGTGGTGCCTTTCGGCCCGCCGTGAATCGAGTTCCTGATGTGCGCGGGCGCGCGCACCCTGTTGCGGAAGAACGTGTTCCGTGGTCCCTGCTGGCCCCACCACCTGTCGGCCGTCGTGATTTCGTTGCGGGTGTCGTTGCCCTCGACCAGGTTGGAATGGGGGTAATGGCCGTGGAAATAGATGCCGTCGTCGAGCCGGTCCCCCGCGTGGTAGTTGTACGAGAACACGTTGCCGTTCGCGCCGCACGCGAACAACGCCGACCTGTACAGGTTGACGAAGACATCGTTCGTCACCAGATTGTCCACGGCGCCGGTCGAGAAGCTCATGGAGTAGTTGTTTGGATGGACCCTCTCGTCCTTGATGGACTCGGCGTAGGCCAGCCGCTCGAAAAGGCAGTGCTCGATGGTGTTCCGCGCACTGTGCGCGAGCACGACGTGCATGTGCTGCCCGTTGTAGAAGAAGACGTTCCTGGCCCAGCAGTTGACGGCTGCATCCCAGTTCACGAGGGAGATGTAGTCGCGCGGCACGTCCCGGTCGTTCATCACCGTCAGGTCCTCAAAGCCCGCGTGCTGGATCGGCTCCAGGCGCCTGACGCGAACGTCGAGGGCGGTGTCGAACTCGTGCCGAAGGGGACGGTCCATGGCGATCCGGCTGCCCGCCTTCCCCGTTATCCTAAAGATGTGAGTCATAAACGAATGGCTGGCGGCCCAGTCAGTCCGGTGCTGAATGTAGGCAGGATCGTTCTCGTTCTGCCACAGGTAAACGTAGTCGCCCTCCGAGAGGCCGGATGCGTCCGCAACTTCGACGGCCGCGGCGCCCCGGGGCAGCGCCGCGCTTGTGACCCCGACGTCCGGCCCCGCGCTGCCGTAAACGTGTATCGCCCCTACCGCGCCCCAGGGTCCCTTCCTCGGGTCCAGGTGGGTGAACCTGACCCGCGCGAACCCGCCCCGGTCGCCCGCAATCACCGTCCGGTGCATCCCCGCGCCGCGCAGCACGACGTTGGACTTCAGCAGGATGGACGTGCCGTAATCGAAGCGGTAGGTGCCCGCGTCGAGCTGGACGATGCCCGGCCCGCCGCCTTTCGCAACGGCCTCGATGGCCGCGTTGATGGCCGGCGCGTCGCTCTTGTCGTCGTCGGCGACGGCGCCGAAGTCGGCGGCGTTGACGACCGGCCAGGCGCTCGTGTCCGGGATGCCGCCCTCGACGCCGGGGCTCCAGAGGGGCACGCGGTCGGGCGGGATGGCCAGGTCGCCGAGGTCGCGCGCCCGGACGGCTGCCGGCGCCAGCAGCACCAAGCCTGCCAGCACAAGCAGGCTTTTCCTCAGCAGCGTTGCCAGTCTTGCTGCCGTCCACATGCCGGTCCCCTTCCCGTGCTGCCGGTCGCTCCCTGTCATTCCGAGTCCCGCTCAGGCGGCGCGAGGAATCTCCGTCCTCGCGTCCTACGTCCCCGGCCGAATCGAGACCCCCGCCGTACGGCGGGCGGAAGCAAGCTTCCGCAACGGCAGAGCGGCAGCGAGTTGCCGCACTCCACAGGGCATCCCAGCCGGTCTGCCGCCGCTCGCTCGTAGCGCTGACATGCCCTCATTCCCCGCGCGTTTGCCCTGCCGTCGTCAGTCCCCTGTTCGGGCGAAGTAACCGTAGTAGGCCCCGCAGACGTCCTGGCCGGCGGCGTCGCGGAACCAGCCGTGGAGCTGCGTGCGACCGACGGGCAGGCGCAGGCGGAACAGGGCGGATTCGGCGCCCGGCCCGACCTGCTGCGCCGACGGCCGGCCGTCGTGGGCCAGCACGGCCGAGGCAACGGGCAGGGCCACGCCGGCCTTCTCCGTGCCGTAGGCGCCGTGGAACGGCGGTGCGGCTGCGGCCAGGGCCAGGCCCGATTCCCGCGGCCAGCGGCGCAGCGTCACCTCGTACTCGCCCGCACGGGCGACCTGTATGTTCCACGGCCCGCCGCGGCCGTCGCCTCCCTTGTTCCCGGCGCGCACGCTGCCAATGCCGTCGCAGCGCACGTCCTCCCACTCGCAACTGGTGAGCGTCACGGGGTCCTCGTGCGCCGAGCCGATAGTCAACGGGCTGAAGACGTGTATGCCCGGCTCGACCTCGGCCCACCACTGCTGGTAGAAGTCGCGCAGCGCCGCAACTACCTCGGGGTGCCGGGCCGCCACGTCGTGCTCCTGGCCCGGGTCCTGGCGGATATCGTAAAGTTCCTTGCCGAAAACCAGCCGCCATTGCTGCCGGATGACTGACGCATCGTCCTTGCCGATCGAGTTCTGGAAGTACTGCACCACGAAAGCCCGTTCGTCCAGGTCGTGAGGCTGGCCGCGCAGCAGGGGTGCCAGGCTCCGGCCGTCGAAAGGGGCGTCCGCAGGCACGTCGATGCCGCACAGATCCAGCAACGTCGGCAGGATGTCCGTCGCCTGGGTCGACGTGGCCAGGTCGCCGGGCGGGAGCAGGTCGCCGCCGGCCCAGCGGATGAAGCACGGCACGCGGTGGCCGCCGTCGTAGCGCGAGCACTTGCCGCCGCGCATGTGGGCGTTGTAGACGTCCAGGGCGCCGCCGGCGTGGCCGTTGTCTGTCATGAAGATGAATATCGTATCGTCCCGCAGGCCCTTCTCCACCAGGAACTGCTCCAGACGGGCCAGGTTCTCGTCCAGCTCCACGATCATGCCGAAGAAGCCCGCGGGGTCCCCACCGTAGGCGGCGAACTCCTCCTTGTAGACATCGTCCACCCACATGGGGAAGTGCGGCACGTTGGTGGGGATGTAGCACAGGAACGACTGGTCCTCCGCGTTCTGACTGGCCATCCAGTCCATGGCACGGTCGAACCAGAAGTCGGTGCAGTAACCTTCCGCCTGCTTGAGCACACCGTTGTGGCGGTAATAGGGGTTCAGGTAGTCGTTATTCCAGTAACTGTCTGCGCCGGTCAGGCCGAAGCCGTGGTGGTAGATTGCCTCTTGGAAGCCTCGGTCCATCGGCCGGTAGGGGTAGCTGTCACCGAGGTGCCACTTGCCAAAGATGCCGGTGGTGTAACCGCCTGCGGCGAACAGGTCGGCCATCGTGGGCAGGTCGGGCTTCAGCAGGTGCCGGCCCAGGCTGGTGGCCATCGCGCCGTTGCGCAGGCAGTGCACGCCGCTCATGATCTGGCCGCGCGTCGGGGCGCACATCGGCGCGACGTGGAAGTCCGTCAGGCGGACCGACTGGTCGTGCAGGCGGTCGATGTTCGGCGTGCGCAGCACGGGGTGGCCGTGGCACGACAGGTCGCCGTAGCCCTGGTCATCGGTCAGCAGGATGATGACGTTGGGGCGTTTGGGGGACATTGCACACCTCCTAAAGTATTTGCCGCAGTCAGTCCTGGGCGGCGCCTGCTGTGGCAACCCCGACGCCGCGCTGCCAGACGGGCACGCGCTCGGGCGGGATGGCCAGGTCGCCCAGGTCCCTGGCGGCGCCGGCGGACCCGAACGACAGCGATAGGACAACGGCCAGGCGTAACAGGTTCACGGCACGCATCAGCGGCGCCCTCGTCACGGCGGGGATCGCGTCGGGCGGTCCGGCCGCCCGCACGTCGGGCAAGGTTACGCCGCCCGCGCCGGCCTGTCAACAGCCGCGACGCCTTGTGAACCCGGCCTGCAACGGGTAGAATATGGTCGTAAACCTGCGACCACACGGGAGATAATGTCGGTGCGCATCCCCATCCAGCGCTGTCTGCTCATCCCGGTCGCGTGGGCGACGGCGGTCGCATTCGGCGCGGCCGCCGGCCAGGAAGCGGCCCCGCCGGCCGCGATGCCGCCGGATTGCCTGGTGGCCGGCGTGCTGACCGAGGCGCGGACGTTTTGTCACTCAATCAGCGAGGCGCTGCCGGCGCAGGAAGGCGGCGACTACGTGCTGGCATACCTGGGTGAACGGCTGGGTGACGCTTCGCTCGCGGGGGTGGACCTGGACGATCCCATCCGCTTCTTCTACATGAATCCTCGCAAGTACACCGACCCGTGGGTCTATGTGTTCCGGGCCGGGGGAGAGTCCGTTTTTGAGGACGCTCCGGCCGGGCCGAGCGGACAAGGGTCCGGCGCGCGCGTCCGTTCATCAGGGGGGGTGACGACCGTTTGCGGCGACGAGGCGGCAGCCCGCGCGGTGCTCGAATACCGGGAAAAGCACCCCGACGGGCCGGCCTTCGGCGTGCCCGGGCAGTTGCGCCTGCGGGCCGACGTGGGGCGCATCGTGGAGCTGTTCGGCGCCGAGATTGCCGCCGAGGTCGCCGGGATGAAGCGGCGGATGGGCGAGGCCATGGAGCGCCTGCCCGCGCCGCAGACGGCGCAGGCCGAGACCGAGGCCACGCGGCGCGAACTCGACGTGGGCATGGCGCTGCTCGGGCAGGTGCTGGAAGCCGAGGCAGGGATTGAACTTACGACGGGCGCTGCGGCCACGTTCCTCACCGTCCGGGCCGCGCCCGGGTCGGCGCTGGCCAGGGGCATGGATGCGCAGCCGGAGGGTTCGCTGGCGCTGGTGAGCGGGTGCCCGCACGACGCCGTCCTGCTGGCAACGCACAACCTGTCCATGACGGCGGTCTTCACGTCGGTGCTGCGGCAGGCGTTCGGGGCGCGCAGATGGCTGGCGCCGGCGGACGGGCAGGCGGGCCCGGAAGGGATGAGGGCGCTTGCCGTCCTCCCGGCGACGGAACCAGGCTCCGCGCTCGAATTGCTGTACCTCGCCACGGGCGCCGCAGCCGAGCGCGCCGAGGCGCGGTGGAAACGGCTTCTGGAGGCCACAGAAGGCAACGAGGAGCCCGTGACGCTGCGTGCGGTCGAGCCGAATCCTGGCCCGAATGAGGGGCCGCGCGTCGCCGAACTGGTGCCCAACGAGCGGGCGCTGGGCGCGGCGGGAGTCAACGCAGTGCGGCTGCTGTTCGGTCCCGGCGCACTGGCGGCGCTGGACCGCACGCCCGACCGGTGCGCCCTGGTGGTTGGCCAGAAGCCCAACGCCAGAATCGCAGAACTGGCGCGGCTTCAGGCCGAGGGGGGCCGGTCCCTGCGGCGCGACGCGGCATTCGTCAGGTCGCTCGAAGGGATTCCTGAGAACCCGAACCTGCTGCTGTACGCGTCGCCGGAGGGCATCCGGCAGTGGCTGGCCCTGGGCGGCATCGCGCCGGAGCGGCTCTCGGCGATGCAGACAGGCATCATCGCCGCGCTGCGGTTCGCGGGCGACGGCAGGCTCCAGGCCGCCCTGAAGCTGCCGACGCTCCCGATCCGGGAAGCCGTGCTGTCCCAGCGCGTGGAGCCGCCGCCGCAGGTGCGGCCACCCGGGCCCGATGAGGAAGCTATTGAGGAACCATAGGCCGACCGGCGCCCGCAGAGCGTTGCAGCGCGCCGGCCGCGCCTGATAACATCTTGTCTTTGCCCCATGGCGAACCACCTCGACACGAGCGCGCACTGCGAGGATACATGATCGTCGGGATCGAGATAGGCAGGGCAACGCTTCGGGCCGTGGCCTACCGGCGGTTCTCGCCCGGCCGCGAGCCGGACGCGGTGGCCGAGGCACCCATCGGGCCGACCGGCCCGGGCGAGGGCGACCCCTCCGCACGCATGGCCGAGGCGGTCCGCCGCGTTCTGGCCGAACTGGGCGCGCGCAACCCCGTCGTCGCGCTGGCGATCCCGACCGCCTGGTGCGCCTACCGCACGGTCCGGTTCCCGTACCGCAGCCCCGCGCGGGTCGAGGGCACGCTGCGATACGCGCTCGAGGGCCGACTGCCGCAGCCGATCGAGGCCTACGCGACCGAGCCTCTCACGAGCGTGCTGCCGGCGGGCGCGGACGGCGCGCGGGTGTTCGTGGCCGCCTGCCCGGCGGCGCGTCTCAGCGCCCTGCTGGAAGCGTGCAAGGCCGCCGGCGTCGACCCCTGCATCGTCCAGCCGGCCGCGGTATCCCTGGCGCACGACCCCGCCGCGCCGGGCGGCGCCGACGGGTGGATGATCCGGCTGGACGGGGCCGACTGCGAGGCAGTCCTGGCGGCGGGCGGAGAGGTGAAGGCGTGCGGCGCGCTAAGGCTCGGCGAACCCGATCCCGCGCGCGCGCTCGACGCGGCGCAGAGCATCCGATTCGCGCTCCGGGCACAGGAGCTGGAGGCTGCGGAGAACGGCTCCGACAGCGTGCGCCTCATCGGCCCGCCGGAACAGACGGAGGCCCTGGCCGAGCCGCTGGAACAGGCCCTCGGCGTGCCGGTGGCCCTCGCGGGCGCCGACGAGGACTCCACCTCGTGGGCTGCCGCGCGCGGCGTGGCCGCCCAGGCCGCCAGGGAACGGGGCACGGCAGTGAACCTGCGCCGGGGCGCGCACTCGTACGAGCCACTGGCCCGCAAGCTGGACCGGCGCGTCGCCGCCGCGCTCGTGCTGGCCGTCGCGGCGGTCTGCATGGTCGGCGTCCACACCGTGCGCGGCATCCGGCGGGCCGAGGGCGACCTGCGGGCCGCCATCGGGCGCCAGGAAGAGATCGCCTCTCAACTTGCTGACGGGTCAGCGTCCGTTTACGGACTCGAGGCGGCCGTCGTCAGCGCCCGGGAAGCGGCGGCGGAAGCGATGCGCACCCGGGTCGTCTCCTGCCTCGGGCGCTGGCGCGACCTGATGGTGGAGATACCCGCGACGCCGCACATCACCCTCAGCTCGATAGACATCGACCAAGCGCGCATTCACCTGAAGGCGCTCAGCACGGACGGGGACCAGGCGGAGAAGCTCCGACAGGACCTCCAGCGCTCCGCCGTCTTCGACCTGCAAGAGGAGAGCAGCACCGTCAGCAAGCAGCCGACGGGCGCATTCACCGTGGAACTCTATCTGCGATACCGATGAACGCGATACGCGATTGGGCAAGAGAGCACCCCGGCCTGAGCGGCCTTGTTGTGGCGCTCGCGCTCTGCGTCGTTGCGGAGGCCGTGCTCTGGGCCCATTGGGGTACGCTCCGTCGCCACGTGGACGACCAGAAGCAGACCCTGGACCGGATGGAAGAACTGGCGGCGGAGTATGAGACGCTGCGGGCGCAGGCTGACGCCTACGGCGCCCGGCTGAGCGAGTCCGCGAGCTTCAGCCTGCCGGCGCTGCAACGGGTCGCGCCCGAAGGCCTGGGAGACCGGATAACGGAGAGCAGTTTCCAGACCAACAGGCGTGACGAGGGCCTCGTCGAGAGAGTGGTCACCCTCAAGCTCGACGGCGTGAGCAGAAAGGCGCTCGCGGAGTATCTGCTGGCGGCGGAGCGCCTGGACCCCGCAATACGCACGAAGACCCTCAAGCTGGCGCCCAGCAAGGAGGACCCGGAATTCCTCGACGCCACCGTGACCTTCTCGGCCTATGAAGAGACACCGAACACAGCGGAATGACGCCGGCATGGTGCTGGTCGTAACCGTGCTGGTGCTCAGCATTCTCATGGTGCTGGGCTACGCCTTCAGCTTCTCGGCGGGGGTGAGCCGCCGCGCGGCGCGGAACGTGCGCGACGCGCTGGCACGCCAGCACGCGGCGGAGTCCGCCCTGACGTACGGGCTGGCGGTGCTTCGGGCGGACGGCGTGGAGAGCGAGTTCGACGCGCTGACCGAGCAGTGGGCGGCGCCCGAGGTCGAGGTGGAGGTCGGCGCGGAGGAGTGGTCAATCAGCATCGTGGACGCGGACGGCAGGCTGAACGTGAACCGGGCCGTCTGGGAGCCACCGGACCCGGAGGAGGACGTGGACCTGCGGCCGGCGCTCCGGCGCGTCGTCGAGTGCGCGGGCGGAGCGGAGCGCGACTTCGAGGCAATCTGCGCCTGGCTCGACCCGGCGGAGCCCATCATGCTGATCTCCTCTCTGAAGGACGCCCCCGACCTGGACCCGGACCTTTTCAGTCCAGAGCCGGGCGAGCCGGCGCTGGACGCGCTGCTCACGACGCACTCAAGGCACGTGAACGCGAACACGGCATCTGAGGAAGTGCTCGGCGCGTTGCTGGGAGACGAGGAGACAACCGGGGCCCTGCTGCAACGCAGGGACAGGCAGCCGTTCGGTACCCGGGCCGAACTCGAGGCGTTCCTGGACACGCTGGGCGCGCCGGAGTCCGTCCTTGACGCCGCCCGGTTCCTGGACGTGACGAGCGAGTTCTTTATCATCAGTATCAGCAACGTCGGCCCGAGGCGGGCGGACGACCTGACGGCGTTCGTCCGGCGAAGCGGGAACGCCGTCCAGGTGCTGCACCTCAGGCGCGGACCGGAGGAGGAAAACCAGTGAGACCAAGACCATTCCTGTTGCTCGCAGTGGCGATGGCGTCGCTCGGACAGGCGGCAACGGCGCAGCACGTTGACGCCCCACCGGCAGAGGCGCCGAAGGAGCTGCACATCGCGCTGTCCGGCGTGACGCTGCACTCGGTGGTCCAGTTCCTGAGCATGCACACCGGCAAGCCCGTCCTGCTGCCGGACCGCTTCCCGGGGGACTCGCCGGTGGACGTCGTGTCCGGCGCGGGCGCGACCGTGCCGGCCGAGAAGGCCATGGGCATCTTCGCCGCGGTGCTCCGGAAGGCGGGGTTCACGATGGTGGAGCGGGACACGCTGATCGAGATAGCGCCCGCCGGGCAGGTGGACGGGATGCCGGTGGACGACGCCCTCGCCGAGGCCGGTCTGGCGGCGGAGGCCGTGCGCACCGTCGTCGTCACGCTGCGCAGCGCAGACGCGGCGCAGGTGAGCGCCGTCCTGGGGCGCCTGAAGTCCCAGACGGGCAACGTCCAGGTTTACCCGGAGCTGAACAAACTGGTCCTGACCGACTACGGGGTGAACCTGCGGTCCATGCTCTCCCTGGTCGAGAAGCTGGACGTGGAGAGCGACCAGAGCGTCTCCGACACGTACGACGTGCAGCACAGCTCGGCCGAAACGCTCCAGTCCATCGCCCAGAGCTACGTGACCAACCTGACCGCGAGCGCCGAACCGGCGCTGAAGAAGCGTCTGGCGACGCTCTCCGTCGAGAGCAACGCGGCCACCAACTCGCTGGTGTTCTTCGGGCACCCGGATGACATCCGTGGGGTCAAGGAGTACGTCCGGCGGTTCGACGTGGCCCCGGAGGCCGCGGCGCGCAGGTACCACATCTACGACGTGCTGAACCGGGACGTCAGCGACTTGAAGAGCACCCTGGAAGGCGTCCTGAACGCCGCCCAGAAGAGAGCAACCAGGGACGTGTCCGCCGAGCAGGTCCAGATCATCGCCGACGAGGCGAACAGCCAGCTCATCGTCATCGCGTCGGCCGCCAGGTACCAGGAACTCCTGCCCCTGCTGACAGACCTGGACAGGCCCAAGGCGCAGGTCGAGATCGAGGCGGCCCTGATGGAGATCAGCACGGGCAAGCTGGTGGACATCGGCATCGAGCTGAACACGATTGACCTGCCCGGCGAGAACCCGCGGGGCTTCGGCGGCTCGACGTTCGGCCTTTCCGAGCTGACGACGGCGGGCCGCGTGCCGGTCCTGCCGCCCGAGGGCGGCCTGACGGCGGGCATATGGAAGGACAGCACGTCGGGCATAGTGGCGCTGGTGAGGGCCTCCCAGAAGGACGAGGACATCTCCTTTATCGCCGCCCCGACCATCACGACGGTCGATAACAAGGAGGCCACGGTCAAGATATCCGAGAGCCGCGAGTACCTGAAGAGCGTCGTCACGCCCGAGGGCCGCACCAGCGAGGTGACCAGCGGTGGATTCCACGAGGCGGCCATCGAGCTGACCATCACCCCGCACATCAACGAGCAGGGCGAGGTCCGCCTCGAGATACACACGATCATCGAGCAGTTCCTGCCGACGGGCACGTCCACCGGCGGAGAGCCGCTGACGAACAAGGCATCGCGCGAGGCCCAGACCGAGGTCCGCGTGCCTGACGGCACCACGGTGGTCATCGGCGGACTGACCCGCACCGTCAAGAGCCAGATCGTGCGCAAGATCCCGCTGGCCGGTGACATCCCCATCCTCGGCGCCCTGTTCCGGCGCCGCGAGGAAACGAACGAGGAACTCAACCTGTTCATCTTCATCACGCCGCGCGTCCATCCGACGGCCGAGAGCATGGCCGCGGCCGCTAAGGAGCACAAGGGCGAGCTGGAGGAGAAGGCCGAGAGCAAGGGCATGGCGCTCAAGAACGAGGACTAACGTTGAACGGCGAGAAGGGATATTCGAGTCTTCTGGAAGCGCTCCGGGACCGGGGGCTGCTCTCGGAGGAGCGCGCCCTGGAGCTTCGCCAGCGCCTGGCCGAGGACTGGCGGCCGACCATCGAGGTGCTCCAGAAGGAATCCGGCGTGCCGGAGGAGGACTTCCTCCGCGCGCTGGCCGAGTACATGGGCGTGCCCTTCGTGCTCAGCCTGGCCCGGGTCGAGGTCCCGGAGGAGTTCCTCCAGGCCGTGCCGGCCGAGTACGCGCGGCGCATGGGCGTCGCGGCGACCTCGGTGAGCGAGGCCCGCCTGGACCTGGCCGTTGCGCCCGGCGCGGACCTGGGCGCGGTGGTCGCGGAGCTCTCGGAGTTGCTCGGCCGGGAGGCGGCGCCCTCCCTTGCCCCGCACCGCGAGGTGGAGAACGCGCTGGACCGCTGCGTGAGGCAGCGGCCGGAATACCTGGAGGATGCGGCGGGCGAGCTGAGCCAGGATGAGTTCGCCGAGAGCATGGCCGAGGTCGAGCGCGTCACGGACTTCGGCGAACTGATGCGCAAGGCGCCGGTGGTCAAGCTGGTTTCCCTGCTCATCGCGCAGGCCGTGCGGACGGGTTCGACGGACATCCACTTCCAGCCGACGGGAGACAGCCTGCGCGCCAGGTTCCGCACGGACGGGATGCTGCACGACGTCATCGACCTGCCGCGCTCGGCACGGGACGCCATCATGTCCCGCATCAAGGTGCTGGGCAAGATGGACATCGCGGAACGCCGCGCTCCCCAGGACGGGCGGGCGTCGTTCCGATACGCCGACCGCGACATCGACGTGCGCATGTCCGTCGTGCCGACCAACGAGGGGGAACGGGCCGTCCTGCGTCTGCTGGACAAGCAGGAGAAGATGCTCGCGCTGGAAGAGCTCGGCCTGGACGAGGAGAACCAGGTCGCGTTCGACAGCCTGATCCGGTATTCCCACGGGATGATCCTCGTGACGGGGCCGACGGGCAGCGGCAAGACGACCACCCTGTACGCGGCGCTCAACCGGATAAACTCGCCCGAAACGAACATCATAACAATCGAGGACCCCGTCGAGTACAAGCTGGCCGGCGTGAGCCAGATACAGGTGCTCGCCCGCAAGAACGTGACCTTCGGCTCGATGCTGCGCTCCATCGTGAGGCAGGACCCCGACATCATCATGATCGGCGAGATACGGGACTCGGAGACGGCCTCGGCGGCAGTGCAGTCCGCCCTGACCGGGCACCTGATGTTCAGCACGCTGCACACCAACGATGCCGCCGGTGCGGTCGCGCGGCTGCTGGACCTGGGAGTCGAGCCGTTCCTGATCTCGTCGGCCCTGCTGGCCGTGATGGCGCAGCGGCTGGTGCGGCGCGTCTGCCCCGCCTGCGCCACGCCGGACGAGGTGACCGAGGCCCGGCTCGCCTCGCTCGGGATCACGCCGCAGCAGGCGGCCGGCGCGCGGTTCCGCAAGGGGCGGGGGTGCGACGAGTGCCTGGGAACGGGCTACCGCGGCAGGATCGGCATCTTCGAACTGCTGACGGTTGACGACGCCGTCCGGCAACTCATGAACAGGCGCGCCTCCTCCGCGGAGGTGCGCGAACTCGTCGTCAGCAACGGCATGAAGGCCGTGCGCGCGGACGGCGCGCTGAAGGCGATGGCCGGCGTCACGACGGTCGAGGAGGTCCTGCGCGTCACCCAGAGGGACGCCACCTGACCATGGCGAGCTTCCGCTACAGGGCGGTTGACGAGTCCGGCGCCGTCATCACGGGGACGGTGACGGCGGACTCGCGGGCGGACGCGCGCGAGCAGTTGCGCCGGCTGCGCCTCTTCCCCGAGCGAGTTGAGGCCGCCGGGCCCGCATCGCGCGGGCTGGGGCGGCTCCTGCCGAGCACAAGGGCCGGGGCAGCGCAGCACGTGGCCGTCTTCACGCGGCAGTGCGCCGTCCTGCTGCGCAGCGGCGTGCCTGTCGTGGAGGCGCTCCAGGTGCTGGCGGAACAGGCCGACGATCGCCGCCTGTCCCGGGCGCTGCTGGAGATTCGCGAGTCGGTCAACGCCGGCAGGCCCTTCGCCGACGCGCTGGCCGAGCACCCGCAGTTCTTCGACCGCGCCTACGTCGCCATGGTGGCGTCCGGGGAGAGAAGCGGCATGATGGACGCCGTGTTCGCGCGCCTGGCGGACTTCCTCGAGAAGCGGCGCCTGATGTTGGCACGGGTCTCGACGGCCCTGATCTATCCGGCCTTCCTCGTGCTGATGGCCCTGGGGCTGCTGGCGTTCCTGTCGGCGGTCGTCGTGCCGATGCTGCAGCCGCTGCTGGCGACGCACGAGGGCGCCCTGCCGCTGACGACTCACGTCCTGTTCGCCGTGAGCGACTTCGTTCGGGCTTACATCTGGCTGGCCCTGCCCGCCGTGGTGCTGGCTGCTGCGGCCCTGGGCCTGCTGAAGCGCACGGACAGCGGACGGCGCCTGCTGGACGCGGCGGCGCTCCGCCTGCCGCTGGCGGGGAGGCTCGTCCGCAAGGCCCTCATTGCGCGGTTCAGCATGTCGTTCGCGACGCTGCTGCGCACGGGCGTCCCCGCGTCCGAGGCCCTGGAGACGCTCTCCGCCCTGACGCCCAACGCCCTGCTGGCTGCCGAAATCGCCCGCATCCGCCAGCACGTCATGGAAGGCAAGGACATCTCGGCGCGGATGCGCGAGAGCCGCCTCTTCCCGCCCATGGTCAGCTACATGGCGGCGGTGGGAGAGCGGAGCGGCAACCTGTCCGAGGTGCTCGAGCAGGTGGCCGATTCCTACGCCGTCGAGGTCGAGATCGCCGCCAGGCGAATCCTCGCCGTCCTCGAGCCGACGCTCATACTGGTCATGGCGGCGGCCGTGGGATTCATCGCGATGTCACTGATGATCACCATCCTGGAGTTGAGCAACATCTGAACCGGAGTGAGACCATGAGCGCCAGACTCAGAGAGCAGAGCACGCCCCACCTCCTCGGACCGTCCGGCGGCCGGCCGGAGGCCGTCCCCGCCCGGAGCGTCCGCGGCTTCACGCTGCTGGAGGTCATGGTCGTCGTGCTCATCCTGGGCATGATCGCGGGCATAACGGCGAAGGTCGTCAAGGACCGGCTCGAGCGCGCCCGCGTCGAGGGGACGCGCGTGCAGATCCGCGACGTCAGCGACGCGCTGGAGTTCTTCTACCAGGACCAGAGCTTCTATCCCTCCACGGCGCAGGGCCTCGCGGCGCTCGTCACGCCGCCGGACAGCCAGAGCATAAGGGACTGGCCCGAGAACGGCTACATGCCCGCCGTGCCGAGGGACCCCTGGGGCCGCGAGTTCGAGTACATCTGCCCCGGCGCACACGGCAGCTTCGACATCATCTGCTACGGGCGGGACGGCATGCCCGGCGGCGGCGGCTTCGACGCCGACATCACAAGCTGGAACCTGTTCGGTGAATAGCGCCGTGAAGAACCGCGCGTCCGGCCTGACGATCATCGAGCTCATGGTCGCCCTCGCCGTGCTGGGAGTGCTGCTGGTGATCGTTCCGCCCGCCCTGAACAGCCTCGGCCCGCGCTGGCGCATCCGAGCGGCGGCGCAGGAGGTGGCCGCCACGGTGCAGTGGGCGCGCAACGCGGCCTCCCTGGCGGACGCACAGGTCGAGATACTCTACGACGTCCCCGACGGCTCGTTCTGGGTGCGCTCCGGCCTGGAGACACGCGCCTACCACGAGCTGCCGCGCGACGTCCGCTTCCGCCGCGTCCGGTTCGGCGAGGTCGAGGTCATCCTGGACGTGGCCGCCTGCCGCGCCTTCCCAGACGGCACGGTTGACGCGCACGAGGTCGCCCTGGAGGACGGGCGCGGCAACGGCGCCGTAATCAGTTTCGACAGACTCACCGGCGAGCCGACCTATGAGACGACATCCGAGACGGCCCGCTGAGCGCCGCGCCGCCTTCACGCTGGTCGAGGTGATGGTGTCGGTGGCGATCATCGGCAGCGTGCTGGCCGGCCTGCTGGTCGCGCGGGGCCGCTCCGTCGAGGCGCATCGCGTGGCCGTCGAGACGATGACGGCGGCCCGCCTCTGCTCGTCGCAGGCCGCGCTGCTCCGTGCCGACCTGCTCGGCGAGGGGAGCGGCACGTTCGACAATCCGGCCGGCTACACCTGGCAGGTCAGGCGAACCGACCCGCCGGAGGCCGCCCCGCAGGGCCTGCTGTCGTTCGAGGTCAGCGTCGCCCCGCCTTCCGGCGGGACAGGAAGCAGCGCCGCGCTGACCGTCTGGCTGCTGTCGGCCGAGACACCGGAGGGTTGACGATCGTGCACCTTGACCGGGCCCGAAAGAGGCCGCATCGAAGGCGAGGCTTCACGCTCCTGGAGGCCATGTGCGTGCTCGCCGTCACGGCGCTCCTGATGGCGGTCATGCTGGGCATTCTCCGGACCACCGTGACGGGCATGGAGACGGCGCGCTCGAACATGCGCCGCGCGCGAGTGGCCACGGGGGTCCTGAGCATCCTGCGAACGGACCTCCAGGGCGCGACGTGCCTGGGCGGCGAGGCATTCCCCGCGCTGGAGGCGCACGCATCGGTCCCGCAGGACGGCGGCGTGGTCCTGGCGCTGACGACCACGAACTCGCTCGCCGCGCCCCAGGCGGCGGCAGGCGGACTGCGCCGCGTCGAGTACCTCCTGCGCCCTTCCGGCCGGGTGGCCGGTGAGCACGAGATAGCCCGCCGGGAGACCGATTACGACGCGGCCGGCGGGCCGGAGCCGGACGCCTCCGCGTTGGAGCGGCTGGCGGACGGCCTCACGGCCTGGAGCGTCGAGTGCTACGACGGCTCGGACTGGCAAATGGAGTGGACTCGCGGTCGCCTGCCGCGTGCGCTGCGGGTGAGCATCTCACTTCGACGGGACGAAGGCGGGCGGATTCGCTCGGAGGCGCTGCACTTCTGCCCGATTGTGGACCCCGACGCGGACCCCCGTCCGGTTCCCGCGGCCGCAACGGAGGAGGAGTCAGAGACGGTCATCCGCTGAACCGGGTCAGCGGACGTAGTAGGTTACTTCCTTGACCTCGCCGCCGCGCTCGATCTTGACGGTCGCCGAGTTGCTATTGAGGTAGCGCTGGTAGATTCGCACGACGCTCGCGGGGGAGTCCACCGGCAGGTCGTTGACGGCCACGATCTTGTCCCCGGGCGCCAGGCCGTAGCGCGCCGCCAGGGAGCCCGCCTTGACCGAGTCGATCCGGTAGCCCTGCACCTTGCCGTCCCGGCCCACGTCCGCACTGTAGGAGATGCCGTACTCCACGCTGGTGGGGTCCTTCCGGACGGCGTCCACGAGGTCCCGCGGGACGGCGACGCGGGCGTCAACGCCCCCCGCCAGACGCGGCTGCGGGCGCGGCGTCAGCCCGGCCGGCTGCGCCGAGTCAACGGCTGCACTGCCCCGCCCGCCCGCGGCACGGGCCGCGTACTGCGTCGCAGGCGCACCGCCACGCTCGGGGCTCACGCCGCCCCGGGCCGAGGCCATCGCCGTCAACTGGTCGGCGGCGTATGCCCTGCTCTCGATGCCCAGCACGCGCTCGACGCCGTCCTTTGCGAGGGTGATGCTGCCCGCGTCGATCACGCTGACGACCCATCCATCGACCGTGTCGCCCGCGCTGAACAGAACGACTTCGCCGTCTCGCTCGACGAAGGCGACCGAATCCCCGGCAGTGGAATAGACGATGCCGCGCAGCTTGAAGGGAAGGCCCTGCGGGTCGGTGCTCGGTTCAGGGGTGATCGGCGCGACGGGTTGCAGGCTTGCCGTCCGGGGGTCCCGGCCCCGCCAGATAACCCCGAGGTCCTGCTCAGACAGGCCGGGCGCTGGCAGAACCCGAGCCGCCGGGAGTCGCGCGGCCTCCCCCTGCGCGGACGGCGTCGCCGGCGTCGGCTTCAGGGCGAGATACGCCGCGCCGACACACGAGCAGACGAGCACCAGCAGGACCGCTGACACCGCTCTGCGCAAGAGCAGTTGGCGTCTCCGCAGCATCTACTGCTCCTCCCGGCACGCCTCCGACAGCCTGGCCAGCGGGCCGAGCAACGTGCCCCGGACGGCGGATTTCGCGGGTTCCCTGTGCCGGATGGCCTCGGCCGCGTAAGGCCCGAGCGCATAGTACCAAGCGGAGAACCGGCGTCCTGCCTCCACCGTCATCAGCAGGCCGTCACGCAGTGCCCGGACCCGATCCAGTTGCGCCAGCCGCTCAGGGGTCAGCACGTAGAGCCCGGTGCAGTTCGGCTCGAAGGCCGCTGCGACCGGCCCGCCCGCCTCCAGTGCGGAGGTCGCAATGAAACAGGCTCCTCCGCCGCCGCCGCCGCCACCACCAGGCCCGCCGCCAGCGCCGACGATGAACGTCCAGATGGCGCCCACGACCGTGGTGCCGGTCCCCGTGAAGTTGCTGTCCACGCGCCAGAAGTAAGTGCCGTTTGCGAGCGGCGCTGCGGGCGTGTATGGGGGCCCCCCCAGAGCGGTCGCCGTCGGCGCGCCCGGGAGCGCGCCCAGGCCGAGGTAGATGTCATAGTCATCGCCCGTGCCCGTCCAGGACAGGGCCACACCCGCGGCGACGCCGGTTGCGCCGTCGGGCGGGTCCGGATTGGTCGCCTGCCCCGGCAACGCGACCGTGAACGTCCACACGGATCCCGGCACGACGAGGCCACCCAGGTAATTGCTGTCCACGCGCCAGTAATAGGTGGACCCGCCGATCAGCGGCGACAGGGGCGTGTAGTTCGTGAACGCCAGGCCCGTCGCGACCGGCGTGGCGGGCAGCGCGCCCTCGCCCAGGTAGAGGTCGTAGGTCAGCGCAACGCCGGTCCAGGAAAGGGTAACCGCCGGATCGACGCCCCCTGCGCCGTCCGCGGGGAACGGGTTGGTCGCCGGCCCCCCTGACAGGACCGTGAACGACCAAACAGGCCCCTGGACCGGGTTGGGGATGCCGGTCACGTACGTGTCCACGCGCCAGAAGTAAGTCAGGCCGATGGTCAGGTCCCCCGGCGGGTCATACTGCTCGGTCCCCAGGCCCGTCGCGGTTGCCGTCGGCGGCACGCCGCCCACGCCCAGGTAAACGTCGTAGCTCTGCACGGCCACGCCGGCCGGGGCGTTCCATAGCAGGATCACGTCCGCCGGTACGCCGGTGGCGCCGTCAGCCGGGAAGGGCCCCGTGGCCTGCCCGCCCGCCGCCGTGGTGAACGACCAGACGTCCCCGGTCGTGACCGTCACGCCGTCCGGGTTGGCCGCATCCACGCGCCAGTAGTAAGTGGTGCCCGGCGCCAGGAGGGGGTCTGCCGTCACGGGGTTTGTCCAATCGTGCCACGGGGTGTCGCGGTTTATGCCCGCGCCGTTGAGGACCATGTTGGCCGGTGCATTCGGGCCGAGGTAGACGTTATAGAAGCCGGCCTCGGCGATGCGGCCCCACGTGAGGTCCCGCTCGGGGTCGGTGGGGTCGACGCCGTCCAGCGGCACGCCGGTAGCGCCGTCGGGGGGCGTCGGATTGGTTGCCTTCGGAACGTTGCGCAGCCACCCCAGTATCCTGCGCATCACGTTGACCCGCCCCGACTCGCCGGTGTCGACCTCACCCAGGTAGTCCACGGCCTCGAAGGGCCAGGACAGGTCGAGCGTGCGGCTGCCATATTGCACCAGGCGGTTCTGTATCGCCGAGGACCCCGTGCCGCCAATGGTGCCCACCCCGGATGCCGTATCCCACGTGAAGACCGTAGCCGCCGCAATCCCGTTCGGATCGAACTCGGCGGTCCACGTGGCGTTGCCCTCTCCGTCGCCGCCCTGGATGTTAACGTCCTGTATGTGCTGGCTCATCGTGCCCGAGAAGAGCCCGTCCATGTTCGTGTAGTCCGTGTCCGTCGTGACCGTCGTGGCGCCCAGGTAATCCTCCTGGAAGCTAGCGATATAACTGGGCTCACCGGGCATGGTCTGGTTGCTCTGGCAATACTTGCCGCCCAGGATGAGGTAGGACTCGAGGTTCCACAGTTCAGCGTGATTGACCGAGTCGTAGCGGAACAGATAGCCCCAGGGCGGGTCGGCGGACGCGTCGCCGCTGAAGGTGAGGATTATGCCGCCCGTGTCCCCGAAGGACTTCATCGCGCCAGGGGTCAGGTCGCCGTAGTAACGCTGCTGGTCCTTGAGTATCTCGGCGTTGTCATTGTTGTACAGGCCGGGGGCCGCTGTGCAGTAAACGCCGGTGCACCAGTATTGGTACGGGAAGGGGGCCGCAGCCCCGATGTCCTCTCCGAGCTCCTTGTTCAGTATGGAGATGGCGGGGGCCGATCTGAGGGACCAGGGGGGGTCGGTGAAGTCCCGGGGGTCTTCGCCCACCTCGTAACCCGCGCCGTCCAGATTGGGGTTGATGTAATAGTCCTCTACGTTCGTGTACCAGTGGCCGTTCAGGTAGTGGCGGTCCGGCTGGTCCTGGTCCATGACCAGGATGTTGCAGTCCGGATCGCGCTGGAAGGTGTTGACGGCCTGCAGGTACAGCCAGCGTTCCTGGAGCCAGCGCCATTCCGCCCCGTCCACCCCCTGCTGCCAGGCCGGGTTCTGGGCCTGGACCACGACCAGGTACACGGAAGGCGTGAAGACGGTGAACGTGTAGCCGGCCGTGCCGCCCACGACGGGCGTGGTCTCCCACTCGCCGTCGCCGTCCGCATCCGGATCGGTGTACGCCCAGTGTTCCCCCAGAGGGTCGTACCACCAGCCGGGCACGTAGTTGATGTTCTGCTGGAAGGGCGTCAGCACGCGCACCCGCACGACCGGGGAGTCTGTCTGCACCTGGAGATTGACGTCCACGCCCTGGTTGTCGCCGGGCACGTCCGGGTCGTAGCGCGGGATGCTGTGGATGGGCATCCCGTCCAGGTTGTACTGGTCGGTGTCCTCGTAGCCCGGCACGGCGGTCGGGGGACGCGGGTTGACGTCGCTTACGTCGGGCCGCGAGTAATCGCTCGCCGCCGGCTGGCGCTGGGGCATGACCAGCGCACAATCGCCCAGCAGGCAGGCGCCGAAGGCCGTGGTCGCGACCCGCCGGTCCTGGGCCAGGAAATCCGCCTCGTGCTCCGTGATGTAGTCGTCGAGCACGTGGTTGAAGATGTTGCCCATGCCGGGCTTAGTGGTCCTCTGGTATTCGCGGGCGAGCTTCTTGACGAACTCGACCTTGCCAAGCACGGCGACGTCCGGGTCTCCGTCCTTCTCGAGCTTCAGCACGCCGTCTTCCAGCACCGGATAGGTGTAGCCCTCATAGTCGTCGACCGAGCCGCTCCAAGTGGTAGGCAGAGTTGACTGGTCCGGGTACACCGTCTCGAAGTCAACGCTGGATTGGTAGTCCGCGCTGGCGAAGCCGATGACGCCGATCGGACCGCCGGGCGCCAGGACCGCCGCCTGGCCCAGGGAGAGGTCTGCGGTGTTGCCGAAGATGTCGTTGTCGAAGCGGTTGATGAGGCTGGTAGGGGCGACCATCAGCGGACGCCTCGAGTGGGGCAGTGACGCACCCCAGATCCCCACGTAGCTGTCGGCGGGGAAGTCCGCCGCCTCGATTATCGTCAGCGTCGGATCGAGTTCTGCGGTGTCGCCGGGGACGGCCGGGTCCCAACCATCTCCCGACAGGGGCAGGTAAACGAAGCCCGGGACGTCGTCCTCCTGCGGGTCGATCAGGTGCTGAAGCACGTTGTTGCGGGTCAACTGCTCGTCGCCCACCAAGCCCCAAATGTTATAGGGAAGAACCTTCATGCCGCTGAAGGTGTCCCTGAACGTGCCGCCGCCGGCGTCCACCCGCGAGCTGAGCAGGTTCTGCGTGAAGCCGGGGAAGAACTGGTACCATTCCTCCCACTCAGTGGCGGCGGAGGCGACCACGGCGCGCCCGAACCATTCCCCGTACGCTGCATTCTTCCTGGCGTCCGAGTTCAGCAGCGCGGCGTACTGGCGGACCTTCGTGGCCAACGGCTCCTCCGGGACCGGCGGGGAAGACGGCCACGGGTAGGAGTTTCCGTCGCCGTCCTCGGTCTCGTAGTAGTAGGCCGCGCGGATGGGGATGCGGCTGACCTGGTAGGCCGGCCGAGTCGAGACCGCAGAGCTGGCGGTCTGCGACGAGTAGAAGAAGTCGGTGGCAACCCAGTTATCGCCGGGCCCGGAGAAGTAGAAGTAGAAGCTCGGCGGGACGCGCCTCGCCTCGCCGAGCAGGACGACGTACTGGAGGTTGTCCAGGTCGGCGAAATCGTCCGGCGTGGTGAAGCCGTTGTCGTTCGCCGCGTCCTGGAGGTACGTCCTGATCCCCCGCGCGACCATCTCGTCGTAGTCGTCCTGGCTCGCGTTGGGGAAGTCGTCGTCGTTCTTCTCGGACCTGCTCTTCGTGTACCAGCCGTCGAAGTCGGTGACCTCGTCCGCGTGGGGGGCCTGCGGGTCGCACCTGGCCCTCCAGCTGTCGTCGTTGTGCAGGCCGCCGTAAGTGGCCGCCACCTCCTGCGAGCCCAGGCGGACCGTCTCGACGCTCGGATGGTGGACGTTCTCATGGATATCTTCCAGGCTCATCGCCAACTGCCAGAAGTCAATGTCATTGTTAAACGTGAGCGTGCCGTAGATGCTGTCGTACTGGCCGGTGACGTCCCGGGGCAGCAGGCCGTACATGCTCTGGTGATAGATGATTACGGACTCGACGGCCGCCGTGCGGTACTCCGGCACCTCGAACACCGTGCTGAACGTCCAGCCTGGCCAGTCGTCGTCCCGACCATCGGCCCACAGGAAAGGCTCCGTCCCGTCATCCGCCTTGCTGCCGTCACCGTCCACGTCGTTGAAGAGGGGCACACCGTCCTCGTCGCAGTAAAGGATGCGCCAGGCATAGTTCCTGCCGTCCGGCAGCAGACGCTCGTAGGGAACGTTGTTGTCCTCGTCACTCGTGTCGGGCCAGTAGTACTCGCGGACGCCCGCCCGGCCGCCGCCGCCGGTGTAGATCTTGACCAGCCGGTCGGTGACGAGGTTGTTGTCGATGACCAAGTTCTTCTCGTAGTCGGAGTCCCCCTCGTCCATGTCCACAAGGTACATGTGCTCCTGGGCAACGGCGCCCTGGTTCCCATCGCTAGGGAAGCTCGACAGCCCGTCCGGGTGCTCGTCCCAGATGAACCTGGGGCCGACGCTCACGTCGGAGCTGGTGTGCGTGGGCGCACACATCGGGACTCGGACGCCCCAGGTGACGCCGTCGGGCCCGCCGACCTCGTTGATGCGCCACAGGTAGTCACCGAGGGAGAGCGGGAACCTGTTGGAGCGTAGCCCGGTGTACTGAAACCCCGGGTCCGTATGCGCGTCCGTGAACGGGTCCGGGATCTGGGGGTAGGGCCAGGGCTCCAGCCGGTCCACCACGACCGTGTTGCTGTCGAACGTGAAGACCTCCGCGCCGTTTGTCGTCTTGGTGAATATCCCCTGGCTGCGCCACGATACCAGCATAGCCGGCCCGTTTTCTGTGATCCAGAGCTCCATGTCCGTCCCGGCAGGGTGGCCGCCGTCCTCCACGGCGGCGTCTATCCAGTAGAACGGACGGTTGGTGGGAGTGGTGCCCCCCGTGATCAAAACGGCCGAGTCGTCCCTGGGATTAGGCCACCCAACGCCCGCCCACTGCGCACTGGCTGCATTCGCCGCAACCACCATAATGGCCACCGCCAGAACGGCACCGTAAAGACGCGCATTCGCAACAGGAGTTCGCTGCATGATCGCCATCCCTCTTTCAGGTTCAGCGGCAGTGGTGAACCGAGCTCGCGGGGGCGCGGCCCCGGCCCCACCATTCACGGCGTGCCAGAATCGGTCACTCCCCGGATTGTGAAGGCTGATTTTAGCAGTCCCCGTCCAGCTTTGCAAGTATCGGAATCACCCCCGCGACTTCTCGACCCGGCGCCCGGCAGTCGCGGGCCGAAGGAGTCCCCGGCGCGGCCGCGCGGGCGCGGCGGCCCTGCGGCTGGGAGGGGGGCCTGCGGCTCCTGCTGAGCGCCAGATTACGCTTGATAACGCCGCGCTGGCAGATACAATGCTACCAGCATTTGGAGCAACAGTTGGGATTGCCGGCTTCCGGCCACGGACTTGCAGACAAGCAAGGCCCGCAGGTAGAATGCGGACGCCAGGTTAATAGTGCGCCGGGGTTCGGCTGCGGGGTTGCCGTGTGGCCCCGCGCCCGCAGGCTCTGACACATAAGCGAGGTGCGTGACTATGGGTCTTCCAGGGAAGTCGTCGGGTAAGAGGAGTCTCGGCATCGCCGCTCTGTTCTGTCTGATCCTTCTCTCCCCGTGGGGGGCGCTTTCCGGCCGCGAAGCCAGCGCGGCCGAGGACGCGGTAGTGATGGTGAACGGGCAGCCCGCCGCACCGGGCCGCGTCCTGGTCAAGTTCAAGCCCGGCTCGCAGGCCGCCGGACTGGCGGCCCTCGGCGACGCACAGACGTTCCAGGTCAGTCGCACCAGGGCGCTCGGGCGCCAGGGCTGGCAGCTCGTCGAGTACCAGGGCGCGGACGTTGAGGCCGCCCTCCAGGCAATCAGAGCCAATCCGGACGTCCTCGACGCCGAGCCCGACTACCGCTGGCGACTCTTCGACACCTACCCCAACGACACCCGGTTCAGCGAACTGTGGGGGATGCACAACACGGGGCAGAGCGGCGGCCTGGCTGACGCCGACATCGACGCGCCGGGCGCGTGGGACACCAGGACGGCGTCCACGGTCCTGGTCGCCGTGGTTGACAGCGGCATAGACTACACCCATCCCGACCTGGTGGCCAACATGTGGACCAACCCCGGCGAGGTCGCCGGGAACGGCCTCGACGACGACGGCAACGGCTACGTTGACGACGTGCACGGCTACGACTTCTACGGCGGCGACAGCGACCCGTGGGACGATCACGGACACGGCACGCACTGCTCCGGCACGATAGGCGGCGTGGGCAACAACAGCGCGGGCGTGGCGGGCGTCTGCTGGCAAGTGGACTTGATGGCCTGCAAGATCGGCGATGCATGGGGGTACGTTTACATTTCAGCGGCCGTCGAAGCCATCGACTACGCGACGGCGATGGGGGCGAAGGTCCTCAACAACAGTTGGGGCGGCTACAGCTACAGCCAGGCCGTCAAAGACGCGATAGACGCCGCAAACGCAGCCGGCGTGCTCTTCGTGGCAGCAGCGGGCAACGAGCTCAACGATAACGACGTGACACCTGCCTATCCAGCCACCTACGACTGCCCCAACATCATCTCCGTCGGCGCCAGCACGCGCACCGAGGAACGGGCCTGGTTCTCCAACTGGGGGGCCACCACCGTTGAGCTGTTTGCCCCGGGCACGGATATCCTCAGCAGCTATCCCGGCGGCGGTTACCAGTGGATGCAGGGCACGTCCATGGCCGCGCCCCACGTGACGGGCGCCTGCGCGCTGGTCTGGGGTGCACCCGGAGACCTGAGCCACACGCAAGTCAGGGACGCAATCCTGGCCGGCGTGGACGTGGACGCCAGTTACACTGGCTTCTGCACCACGGGGGGGCGGCTCAACGTCGGCACCTCCTTGGGCATGGTCATAGCGCGCACGCTGAGAATCTCCTACCCCAACGGTGGGGAGAGCTTCGAGGCCGGCTGCACCGTTGACATCGAGTGGGACAGCTTTGGCACCGACTGGACCGCCGGTGACACCGTGGCGCTGGAATACTCCGACGACGGCGGGGGAGGCTGGGCCACCGTCCCCGGCGCGGGCGCCCTGGCGTACGACCTCGGCTCCTTTGCGTGGACGACCCCGGCCACCCCTGACACGCAGTACCTGGTGAAAGTCACCTTCACGACCGACACGGACGTGACCGACGAGTCCGACGACCCGTTCACGGTCTGCGGAGCGCTGGACCACTTCGACGTCGCAATCGCCGAGACACAGGCCAACGGCATGCCGGTCAACGGCGTCTGCGTTGTGACGGCAAGAGACGCGGCCGACAACGCTATCGGCACGTTCGACACGTACAACACGGCGGGGCGTTTCCCGGTCACCATCACGGCGCCCGACGTGACCATCGGCGGCCTGGCCGGCGCGGGGAATGAACTGGTCGCAGGCGACTTCGTGGACGGCGTGGCGGACCTGGCGGCCCTCCACATGACCGTAACGGTCGCCACCCCTCCCCTGACGCGGGTCTTCACGGCCACTTCGGCGGACGCCAAGACCGGCGCGTCCGGGGACGTGTTGATCATAGACTCCGCCACCGTATTCGCCGAGGACGGCACTGCCGGTCCCGGCGCCACGGCGCGGGTGCCGGTGGTCGTGCAGCTTCCGGCCGGCGTGCAACTGACGACGCTCCAGTTCAGTTGCGCGGTGACGCCGGACCTCGGCGCCCCGCCCCCCGTCACGGAGGTCTCGTTCTCGGCGGCCCCGGGCGTGCCCGGCCCGCAGGTAATCGACGGTTCCTCGGTGCCCGGGTCAGTCATAGTGGGATGGCTCAGGCACATCGCGCCGCCGGTCAGCGGAACCTTCACGCTCGGCTCGATCTCCGTGCCGGTGCCGTCAACCGCCGCGGCGGGCTCTACGTACGTGCTGCAAATGGGCAGCTCGTCGGCGACCAACAACGGCGTGCCGGTCAGCGTCCTGCCCGGGGCACTGGGCACACTGACGGTCGGCAACCCGGTCATTATCTCCTCCGACAACGCGATCGGGTCCCCCTGCGGCTCGGTCACCGTGCCCATCAACCTGGACATCCCCGCCGGAGTGGAGCTGACTACACTGTCGCTGCATTTCTGGGTTGAGCCGGCCAGGAGCTACATCCGCCCCGTCGATGCGCTCTCGTTCGAGCCGGCTCTTGGAATCCCGGCCCCCGACCTGAACGACAACTACAGCCTGCCCGGCAGGATCAGGCTGGCCTGGACGGCAGACATCAGCCCCGCTTTGACCGGGTCCGTGCTGCTGGGCAACGTGACCGTTGACATAGCGTGCGACGCGGAGTCGTACGACTACCATCTGGTCTCCTTCCGGAACATGTCCGGCTCCGACAACGGGACACCCGTCGCGATCTTCGCCCCGCCGGACATGCCCTGGCAGATCCTGGTGCTCGACGCCTGGTACCTGGTCGGCGACGTGGCCCCCGGAGCCGGCAGCGACGCGGGCCAGTTCGGCGATGGCGTGCTCAACAACGCAGACGTAGTTCACGTCTTCTACTGGTCGCTGGGCCTGTCCGCCGGAGGGGGGGGATCCGGCAACGTGCCGCCCGACGACACCGCCCGCTGGGACGCGGCTGACAACTACCCGGCAGATTCCCCGCCCACGGCCGGCGGCGACGACGCGCTGAACAACGCGGACGCCGTCAAGCTGTTCTACGACTCCATGCTCCCGGCCCGGCCGCGCTACGACCGGATCGACGTGGGCTCCGAGAGCCGGCCCCACGTCTCCGCCATGGCGCTGGCCGACGCCGGCGTCTCGGGCGGCGACGCACACGTCAGCCAATTCGACGAAAACACGCTCGTGATCGACTTCGGCGTCGGGGCGGCAGGCGAAACCGTTCAGGTCCCGCTCTACTTGCTCATGCAGCCCGGGGAAGAGCTGACCACGATGCAGTTCAATTGCGACGTCACCGCGCAGAGCGGCGCCCCCGCCGTCGGGACGATCACCTACATCCCCGACGCGGCCCTTGACGCCCCCGCCATCAACGATAACTCAACGGCGGGACGGGTCACCGTCGGGTGGATGGCCAACATGGACCCGGCCCTCTCGGGCGACGTGGAGATGGGCGTCATCGAGATCGACATCCCCGGCGGCGCCGCCCTCGGCGACAGATGGACCCTCGACATCTGGAACCAGTCGGCCGCTGATACGGGGACGCCCGTGACCCTCGACGCGGTTGACGCCGTCCTGGGCACGCCGACCGACAACTTCAACGACAACGACAATCTCGGCCTGTGGTACCAGATCGAGCTCGACCCGGACAACATCTGGCTCGAAGAGACCAACCAGCGGCTGGAGGTCAGGGCCACGGCGACAGCGGACGAGGAGAACGCCTTTTACGCCTCGCGCAAATGGCGCCTCTCGACGGGCGACGACTTCGCATTCCAGGCCGACTGGCACTACGACAACACGTCCGGCACTGAGTCCGAGGTACAGCTGGGCATCGTCAACCCGATGGACAAGATGATCATCAACGGTGCGGGTTACAATGACGGCGGCGAGGGCGCCTACGTCGGCCCGTTCGGCGAGACCGGCGCCATCGACATCTTCGACGACGTTATCGCCCGGGGCGACACGGACGGCACGTTCTACTTCTCCTACGACTCGTCCGAAGACACGCTCTACATCAGCATAAACGGCTACTTCCGCTCCGAGGACACGGCCAACGGCGACTGGGTCGTCCAGGACATCATCCAGGACGACAGCGACCCCGAGGATTGGGACGCGGACTCGGTGGCGGTCGTCGTGGGCGGCTTCAGCTGGCAGGCCGCGCTGGCCAGCGGCGACGCCTATCTGGATGACTTCGCCCTGCTGCTGGGCACCGAGGTCGTGCCCGCCACGCGGCAGTTGACGGTGGATTCCACGCCCAACGACGGCGTCACCATCGAGGTCGCCCCGGAGGACAACAACGACCAACAAGACGGCGACACCGACTTCACGCGCACTTACGATATCGAGATCCCCGTCATTCTGAGCGCGCCCGCCACCGACGGCGCCGGCGGCGTCTTCCAGAAGTGGCAGCAGGACGGCGTTGACTACTCCGTGGACCAGGTCGTCGAGGTGGACATGGACGCCGCCACGACCATGATGGCGTTCTATCAGGCGGCCGTCGCCACGGACGACTTCGACGACAACGCGAAGGGCCCGATGTGGTATGAGGTCGAGCCCGATGAAGACACCGTGTGGCTCGAGGAGACCAACCAGCGCCTGGAACTCCGGGCGACCGCTCTCGCGGATGACGCGGATGCCTTCTACGTCTCGCGCAAGTGGCGCCTCTCTACTGCAGCGGACTTCGCCTTCAAGGCCGACTGGCACTACGACAAGAACTCCGGCACGGAGTCCGAGGTCGGCATCGGCATCGTCAATCCGCTGGACAACATAGTGTTCATCGGGGCAGGCTACGATGCCGGTGAGGGCGCTTACATAGGCCCCTTTGGCGAGACCGGTGACAGCGAGTGGCTCGACGACACCATCGTCCGGGCCGGCACGGACGGCACGATGTACTTCTCCTACGACGCTTCGGAAGACACCCTCTACGTCAGCGTGAACGGCTACTGGCAGCCCGAGGACACCGCCAACGGCGATTGGGTGATCGACGATGTCATCGCCGACGACAACAACTCGGACGACTGGGATGCCGACATGGTCGCGGTCAGCTTGGGCGGCTTCAGTTGGGAGGCCGCGGTGGCCAGTGGCGAGGCCTACCTGGATGACTTCGTGCTCGACCAGGGCACGCAGGTCGTGCCGACCACGGCGCAAGTGCGCGTCTTCTCCCTCCCGAGCAACGGCGTCAACATCCAGGTGCATCCGGAGGACAACAACGGCAATGGGGACGGCAACACGCAGTTCGACCGCACGTATGACGT
>CAZQEQ010000024.1:30341-41849 GCA_964592385.1 uncultured candidatus Brocadiaceae bacterium
AGGAAGAAACCGCCTTGGCAATGCCGAAAACCGTGACGTTGGTATGCCCGTTTTCCTGACGGCGCCGGCGACGGACGGCTCCGGCCGATCCTTCCTGAATTGGCGCAAGGAGGGTCTTGACGAATCCTTCCAGCAGCGCCTGGAAGTGAGCGCGGACGCCAGCATGGACTTGGACGCTGTATATGTGGCACCCGTCGCCACGGACGACTTCAACGACAACGACAATCTCGGCCTGTGGTACCAGATCGAGGAAGACCCGGACAACGCCTGGCTGGAGGAAACCAACCAGCGCCTGGAGTTCCGGTCAACGGCGCTCGCCGACGAGGAGGCCGCCTACTACGCCTCGCGCAAGTGGCGCCTCGACACGGGTGCGGACTTCGCCTTCAAGGCCGACTGGCACTACGACAACGCGTCCGGCAAAGAGTCCGAGGTGCAGCTCGGCATCGTCAACCCGATGGACAATGAGATCTTCATCGGGGCGGGTTACGAGGGCAACGGCGGCGAAGGCGCCTATGTCGGCCCCTTCGGCAGCACCGGCGAGACCGACCTGTTCGACGACACCATCCCCCGGGGATCGAACGGCGGCACCTTCTACTTCTCCTACGATTCCTCGGAAGATACCCTCTACGTCAGTATAAACGGCTACTGGCAGCCCGAGGACACGGCCAACGGCGACTGGGTCGTCCAGGACATCATCCAGGACGACAGCGACCCCGAGGATTGGGACGCGGACTCGGTGGCGGTCGTCGTGGGCGGCTTCAGCTGGCAGGCCGCGCTGGCCAGCGGCGACGCCTATCTGGATGACTTCGCCCTGCTGCTGGGCACCGAGGTCGTGCCCGCCACGCGGCAGTTGACGGTGGATTCCACGCCCAACGACGGCGTCACCATCGAGGTCGCCCCGGAGGACAACAACGACCAACAAGACGGCGACACCGACTTCACGCGCACTTACGATATCGAGATCCCCGTCATTCTGAGCGCGCCCGCCACCGACGGCGCCGGCGGCGTCTTCCAGAAGTGGCAGCAGGACGGCGTTGACTACTCCGTGGACCAGGTCGTCGAGGTGGACATGGACGCCGCCACGACCATGATGGCGTTCTACACGGCTGCGCCAGTCGCCACGGACGACTTCAACGACAACACCCGGGGCGCCATGTGGTACCCGATCGAGTTCGACCCGGACAACGTCTGGCTCGACGAGACCAACCAGCGCCTGGAGGTGCGCTCAACGGCGGCGGGCGACGAGGACGCCTTCTACGCCGGGCGGAAGTGGCGCCTCTCGACGGCCGACGATTTCGCCCTCAAAGTCGATTGGCACTACGACAAGGCCACGGGGACCGAATCGGGCGTCCTGCTGGAGATCGCCCTACAGGCCGACTACTACGCCGGCATCGCCGCTGGCTACGATGCCGATGATGGCGCATGGGTGGATGCTTACGGCGAGACGGACGGTACTGAATGGCTGGACGAGACCATCGCGCGGGCCGGCACGGACGGCACCTTCTACATTTCCTACGACTCGTCCGAGGACACGCTCTACATCAGCTTGAATGACTACTGGCAGCCGGCGAACGGTCCCAACGGCGACTGGGTAGTTGACGACGTGGTCGCGGACGACAGCGACCCCGAGGACTGGGACGCCGACGAACTCCTCGTCCTGCTGGGCGGTTTCTCCTGGCAGACAACGCTGGTCAGCGGCGATGCGTACCTGGACGACTTCGTGCTCGACCAGGGCACCCAGGTCGTCCCCGACACGCGGCAGTTGACCGTGGACTCGACGCCCGACCTGGGCGTCACGATCGATCTGCGTCCCGATGACAACAATGACCTGGGCGACGGCGACACGGAGTTCACCCGCACCTACGACATCGGCCTGCCCGTGTTCCTGACCGCCCCCGCGACGGACGGGGAGGATCGTCCGTTCGAGAAGTGGCAACTGGACGGCGTGGATGTCGGGCCGGGACGAGCCGTCTGGGGCGACATGGACGCCAACTTCACCCTGACCGCCGTGTACTCGGACGCCGTCGCCACGGACGACTTCAATGACAACGCCAAGGGCGCCATGTGGTACCAGATCGAGGAAAAAGCCGACGAGACCTGGCTGGAGGAAACCAATCAGCGCCTGGAGCTCAGGTCAACCGCGACTGCCGACGACGAGGCGGCCTCGTATGTGTCTCGCAAATGGCGCCTGTCCACGGCCGCCGACTTCGCCTTCCGGGCCGACTGGCACTACGACAACGCGTCCGGCAAGGAGTCCGAGGTGGGGATCGGGATCGCCAACCCGATGCAGAAGGAGATCTTCATCGGGGCGGGTTACGAGGGCAACGGCGGCGAAGGCGCGTACGTCGGGCCGTTCGGCGAGACCGAAGACACCGAGTGGCTCGACGACACCATCGCGCGCGGCGGGACGGACGGCACGATGTACTTCTCCTACGACGCGTCGGAGGACACGCTCTACGTCAGCCTGAACGGCTACTGGCAACCCGAGGACACGGCCAACGGCGACTGGGTGATCGACGACGTCGTCGCGGACGACAGCGACCCTGAGGACTGGGACGCGGACATGGTGGCGGTCGTCCTGGGCGGCTTCAGCTGGGAGGCCACGCTGGCCAGCGGAGACGCCTACCTGGATGACTTCGTGCTCACCCAGGGCACCCAGGTCGTGCCCGCCGAGCGGGTGCTGACCGTGGATTCCACGCCCAACGACGGCGTCACCATCGAGGTGGCCCCGGAGGACAACGCCGACCAGGGAGACGGCGACACCGACTTCACGCGCACTTACGATATCGAGATCCCCGTCATTCTGAGCGCGCCCGCCACCGACGGCGCCGGCGGCGTCTTCCAGAAGTGGCAGCAGGACGGCGTTGACTACTCCGCTGATCAGTCCATCGAGGTGGACATGGACGCCGCCACGACCATGATGGCGTTCTATCAGGTGGCCGTTGCCACGGACGACTTCAATGACAACGCCAAGGGAGCCATGTGGTACCAGATCGAGCCCGACCCCGACACGGTCTGGGTGGACGAGACCAACCAGCGCCTCGAGGTGCGGTCAACGGGCGTTGACGGCCTCCAGGCGGGGTCGTACATCTCGCGCATGTGGCGTCTCGACACGGGGGCCGATTTCGCCTTCCGGGCCGACTGGCACTACAACAAGGCCACGGGCGACGAATCGGGCGTGTTTATAGACCTCGCGGCCTCACCCAACGACTACGCCCGCATTGACGCCGGTTACGACACCACCGACGGCGCATACGTAAGGCCTTCCTTAATCGGCGATGGCACCGAGGTCTACGAAGACACCATCGCGCGGGGCACCACGGACGGCACGTTCTACTGCTCCTACGACTCGTCCGAGGACACCCTCTACGTCAGCCTGAACGACTACTGGCAGGCCAATGACCCGGCAAACGGAGACTGGGTCGTCGATGACGTCATCCAGGACGACAGCGACCCGGAGGACTGGAATGCCGATGAGCTTATCGTCGCTTTGGGCGGCTTCGCGGACAACGTCGCCCTGGCGAGCGGCGATGCCTACCTGGACAACTTCGTGCTCGACCAGGGCACGCAGGTCGTGCCCGTCACAAGGCAGTTGACGGTCGCCTCTATACCGAGCAACGGGATCAACGTGCAGTTACGCCCGGCGGACAACAACGACCAGGCGGACGGCAACACGCAGTTCAGCCGCATCTACGACATCGGCATTCCCGTCTTCCTTACGCCGCCGGCGACGGATGCGCAGGGCGGCGCCTTTGAGAAGTGGAAGAAGGAGGGCCTCGACTACTCCGTTGAACAGAACCTCATGGTCATCGTGGACAACAACATCGACATGGACGCCTGCTACGCCGCCTACGGTCCGGCGGACCACCTGGCGTTCACCGGCCAGCCCGTCGGACCCTACGTGGCGGGAGCCGCGATCAACGCCGTCCCCGAGGTCACCGTCCAGGACGCCTTCAACCGCACCGTACTCAACAGCGCGGCGGAGATAACGCTCGCCATCGGCACTGACCCGAGCGGCGGCACCGCGGTCCTCTCCGGGGACAAGGTCAACGACGCCGCCGGCGGCGTGGCGACCTTCCCCGGCCTGAGCATCCAGAAGTCGGGGACCGGCTACACGCTGGAGGCCAGCTCCCCCGGCCTCGGCTCGGTGGGCAGCGACGCCTTCAACGTCACTGCCACCGACGCGGATCACATGGCCTTCACCGGCCAGCCCGCCGGGCCGTACAAGGCCGGCGAGGCCATCAACGCCATACCTGAGGTCACCGTGCAGGACCAATACGACAATACCTGCACCGACAGCGCTGCTGCCATCACGCTGTCCATCGGCACCGACCCGAGCGGCGGCGCGGCGACGCTCTCCGGCGACACACAGAACGACGCCGTGGCCGGCGTGGCCACCTTCCCCGGCCTGAGCATTGACAAGCCGGGCGTGGGCTACACGCTCCAGGCAACCGGCGCCGGCCTGCCGGCCGTCGGCACCCACGACGCCTTCAACATTATCCCCGGCGACCCGCACCACCTGGGCTTCACCGCCCAGCCGGAGTGGCAGTACCAGGCCGGCCAGGAGATCAACGCCACACCGCAGGTGACGGTCTATGACGAGCTCGGCAACGTCTGCACCAACATCGTCAACCTCATCACGATGGCGATCGGCACCGACCCGAGCGGCGGGACCGCGACGCTCTCGGGCGACAAGACGCGCAACACGGCCGATGGCGTGGCAACCTTCCCCGGCCTGAGCATCGACAAGTCGGGCAACGGTTACACGCTCTCCGCCACCACCGCCGGCCTGGCGGCATTGGCCAGCGACGCCTTCAACGTCACGCACGCGGCGGCACACCACCTGAACTTCACCGTCTCGCCCGGCACGACCGCCGCCGCCGGCGTGCTGGCGCCCAACCCGCAGGTCGAGGCCGTGGACCAGTACGAGAACCGCGTGACCGACTACACCCAGGACGTCACCGTCGCCATCGAGGGCGGCACCGGCACGCCGGGCGCCACGCTCGGCGGCACTGCGACGCGCGCCGCGGCGGCCGGGTTGGCCACCTTCGATGACCTGACCATCGACCTGGCCGGAGACGACTACCAGCTCCGCGCCCAGTCCGGCGGACTGACCGACGGGCTGAGCGTCGCGTTCGACGTCACGGCGGATCCGATCCTCCAGATCGAAAAGGCCGACGATCCCGACCCGGTCAACGCCGGCGACGTGATTACGTACACCATTACATACGGCAACGCGGGCGCGGCGGCCTCCACCGGAACGGTGATAGCGGAGACCATCCCCGCCAACACGACCTACGTTGGCGGCAGCGCCTCCGATGGCGGCGTTTACAGCGCCGCCACAGGCACGGTCACCTGGAACATCGGCGCCCTGGCAGCCCAGACAGTCGGCCTGACGGTCACCTTCCAGGTCACCGTGGACGCCGACATGACAGAGGGCGGGACGATAACCAACGACACCTACTCCATCGACTGCAACGAGGTCGCCGCGGTGGCCGGTGCGGCCGTCCAGACCACGGTCACGGACGAGGATGCGCCCGAAGTCACGTGGCTTGTCCCGGCAGTCCAGTTCTGGGCCGACCCGCCGGACAACACCACGCCGGTCGCCGACCCGGGCGGCGCCTTCCAGGTGCCCATCAACACGGCCCTGGTGCTGACCGTCTCCGACGGCGGCTCGGGCCTGGACCTCGACGCCACGGTCACGATCACCGTCAACGGCGACCTGGTCTATGACAGCGCAAACGAGACGGCACCGGGCGTCTATGACAGCACGGGCGAGGCTCAGGACATCAAGGGCGTCTGCCGGCGGGCCGGCACGGCCGCCGAGTACACCTTCCTGTTCCAGGCCGACCAGCCGGCCGGGTACGAGCAGGAGATCGAGGTGGAGGTCCACGCGGACGACGTCTCCGGCAACTCCACCGACGCGGCCTACAACTTCACCACGGTCATGCGGGCCTTCGGCGAGAACGAGCGCGTCAACTCCACCGCTTCCGAGCATGACGTCCCGGACACGGCTGTGGACGCCGACGGCAACACCTGGGCCGTCTGGGAGAGCGAGAACGCCGCCGGCATCGGGGCCATTTACATAGCGAAGCGGCCCGCCGGCGAGGACGCCTTCGAGGCCGACATCCTGGTGGCTCCCGGTGGGACGCCCGGCGACCGGCGCAGTCCGGCCATCGCCATTGACGGCGATGGCAACATCTACGTCGCCTACCAGGAGGACACGGGCGACCCGACGGACGGCTGGGACGTGTTCGTGCAGCACTCCACAACGGCTGACCCGAACACATGGAGCGCCACGGCCGCAGTCCCGGCCCTCAACGACGATGACCAGCGCGACTGCGACCTGGTCGTGGACAGCACGGGCCTGGTCTACGTCGTCTGGCAGCACAGCAACGCCAACGGAGACTATATCCGGCTCGCCACGTCCACCTGGGCGGCAGGCTGGAACTGGGTCGAGACACAGGTGACCGGCGACGCCACCACCGAGCCGGCCGTCGCCGTCGGCGACGACGACACGGTTTACGTGGTCTGGACGGACTGGCGCAACGGCGACGCGGACATCTATGGGTCGTCTTCCGACAACTCTTGGGTGAACGTGCCGGTCGTAACGACCGCCAGCAACCAGGAAAGCCCGGCCATCGCCGTCGAGCCCGGCGGCAGCCCGCTCCACCTGCTCTGGGTGGACGACGCGACCGGCGACGCGGACATCTTCTACGCGGCCACCGCCGACGGCCTGCCGGGCGCGCCGCTGGTCGGTGAGACCATCATCAACGACGACACGGGCGCCGACCAGGTCGCACCGAGCATCGCCCTGACGGGCACGGGCGAGACGCTGGACGTGTTCGCCTTCTGGGAAGACTACCGCAGCGGAGTTGCGGACCCGGACATCTACTTCGGGGAGACCGGCTCCGACTTCGGCACCAACATCCTGGTCAACGACGACGCGGCCGAAGCCGGGCAGTTCGCACCGGCCGCCGGCGTGGACGCTGGCGGGCGGCCCTACGCCGTCTGGGCGGACGACAGGGACGGCAACCTCAACATCTACTTCGCCGGCGCCACGGGCGTGGACGCGCCCGTCCTGGCCGGCCAGACGGATGCCGACGCCGCGACCGTGCTCGAGGTGGACGGCACCACCCCCGGCGTGCCGGACGATGAGGACGACATCGTCGTCGAGATACCGGCTAATGCGCTGCCCTGGGACGTGAATATCTCCGTGCACGAACTGGTCAACGCGCCGGCGCCGCCGGAGGGCGGGTTCGGCGTGCCGTTCGAGTTCAGCCCGAGCGGGCTCCAGTTCGCACAGCCGGTGACGATCACCATCCCGCACGCGGCGGCCGACTGTCCTGGCCATGCCACGTGGGAGGTCTACTGGTGGGATGATGATGATGCCCTCTTGTATGCTCTCACGGGCACCTGGTGGAGCCAGGAGGGCATCTTGCTCGACACCATCGAGCACCTGGAGCTCTCGGCGACGTTGCACGCGATACGGTTCCAGACGACGCACACTTCCGCGTTCGCCACGGGCGGCGTCCCGAGAGGCGGCGGCGGAGGCGGCGGAGGCGGGACCTTCTGCTTCATCGCGACGGCGGCCTACGGCACGCCCCTGGCGGAGGAGGTTGGCCACCTGCGCACATTCCGGGATGAGTGCCTGATGAGAAACACGGCCGGTCGCGAGTTCGTCAGGCTCTACTACGCGCTGAGCCCGCCCGTGGCGCAGGCCATAGGTCAGGACGACGCGTTGCGCTCAGCGGTAAGGTCCGCCTTGCTGCCGCTGGTCGAAGTGAGCAAGGCCGCCCTGGCGGAGGAGACATCGTGCGGGGAGACGCCCGGCGGGCCGTGATGGCCGAGCGCTGGCCTGCGGCCTGCAAGCCGGGACGCGTCGCTCCCGGGAGCGGCTCCCGTTCGACAAGTCCCGACAACCGCCCTGCCGCTCCGACCGGCAGGGCGGTTGTTGCTTATTATCATACAATGAGTTATGATAGGCGGGCAGTTCAACTCCCACCTCTTTGACCAGACATGCCGAATCCGCGCAGAATACTGTGGGCAGCCAACCTGGCGTTGCTCGCCCTGCTTGGCTACATGCTGGCCGGACTCGTGCTCGGTCGAGAGGACGAGGATGCGACCGGCACGCCTGCCGATGCGGCGCCCGGCCCCACTGCGGCGCGGGCGGAGCCGCCGGTCACCCAGAGCGACTGTACCTTCATCATCAGGCGCAACATCTTCGCCTCCTCCCGAAGCGCGTCGGCGGCCCTGGCCGAAGCAGCCGCGCACAGGCCCCCTGCCAGGACCGAGCAACCGCTCCAACTCCGGCTCCTGGGCACCGTTGCGGGTGACCCTGACATCGCTCGCGCCGTCATCGAGGACCTGACCAGCAGGGCGCAGGATCTCTACAAGATCGGTGACACAGTCCAGGGCGCCCGCATCGAGGCAATCGAACGCGAAAGCGTCGTTCTGGCCCGGGGCGATCGTACGGAGGTCCTCGAGCTTCACATGACCTCCAGGGCCGAAGCGGGCGCGAGGACGGCCGAGCGGCCCGCCGCTCCCTCCGTGCCCGAGGTACACGAAGCGGTCAGCGCGCTGTCGGCGAACCGGTTCCACGTCAACAAGAGCGCCTTGCTGGCACGCGTCGGAGGCATTGAGGCGGTGCTCAAGGCCGGCCAGCTCAGTCCCTACACCGTGGACGGGCAGATGAAGGGCGTGCGCCTCAACGGCCTGGACGGCATCAGCATGGCCAAGTTCATCGGACTGGAAAACGACGACGTTATCCAGACCGTCAACGGCCAGGAACTGAACAGCATGACGAAGGCCTTCCAGGTCCTCCAGAAGGCGCGCGCCCAGTCTTCACTGCAGGTCCAGCTCCTCAGGGGCGAAGAGACGAAGATCCTGTCGTTCAGCATGGAATAGCGGAGCAACGGGGAGCTACCCGACGCGCTCCCCTCGGAGATAGGAGTACACATGAGACCACATCCCCGACACTGGCTGTGCCTGTTCCTTCTGAGCGCGCTCTGCGTGGCAGCGGCCGGCTGCCGCGTGTCGCAGGGGAGCCTGACGCCGCGGCCGGCTCTCGGCACAAGACTGGCCGAGACGAACGCCGCAAGAATGGTGGACGAGGAGACCGCCGGCCGGCTGGCCCGGGGGGAGGCCGACGTCGGCGAGCAGGAGACTCTCCAGGCGGCGGATGTCGCGCAGAACGCCGAGGTGGGAGACGTTCCGCCCGCGGCGTCGAGCCAAGCCGCCCCGCGCCGGGTCGAGCGCGTCACGCCGCGCGCGGAGGCCGAGCCGGGGCCCGAGCAGCCGAGCACGCCGGTCCCCGCGGAGGCCGTCGCGGCCGACTCCCCCTGGGGCGAGATACGACTTCCCGCCCTCTCCGAGCCCGGCGTGGCGGACAAACTGGTCTCGGTGAACTTCAACGACGTGGACATACGCGTATTCCTGAAGACCGTCAGCGACATCACGGGCGTCAACTTCGTGGTGGACGACAACGTGCGGGGCACGGTGACGCTCATCTCCCCGACGGAGGTCCGTCTGGGCGAGGTGTTCAAGGTCCTGGAGTCCGTCCTGGAGGTGAAAGGGTACGCCGCCGTACCGGCCGGAAGCCTGGTGAAGATCGTTCCCAAGGCCCAGGCCACCCAGAGGAACCTGGCGACCAGGATCGGCGCCGACCCACAGGCGATCCCGCCGGGCGACACGCTGGTGACCCAGCTCATCCCGCTGCGCTACGCAGACGCCGCCGAGGTGAACAGCCTGATATCGCCGCTGGCCTCCACGGGCTCCTACGTAACGACCTACCCGAGAACGAACACAATTCTGATAACGGACACTTCGTCCAACATCCGCCGCATCGCGGAGATAATCAGCGTGTTCGACGTGCCCGGCACGCAGGAAGAAGTTTCCGTGGTGCGCCTGCAATACGCGTCGGCCCAGGTGCTGGGGCAGCAACTGACGCAGATGCTCGAACAGAGCCAGGCGCCGGCGCGGGCCAGGACCGCCCGGGCTGAGGTCGGTCAGCCCGGCGGTGAGTTGAAGATCCTGCCGGACACGCGCACCAACTCGCTGATCGTTCTCGGCAGCCCCAAAGACACGGAGATGATCGAGAGCCTGGTGGCGCTGCTGGACGTGGAGCGCCCCCTGGAGGCCAGCAACATCCACGTGGTCTACCTGAAGAACGCAACGGCCCTGGAACTGGGCGAATCGCTGTCGGCCGCCATGGAAAGGCTCGCAAAGGCGGAGGCGCTGCAGAAGCTGGAGCCGGTTCAGATAACCGCAGACGAGAGCACCAACGCCCTGATCATCACGGCCTCTCCGCAGGACTTCATAGTCGTCGCTGACATGATAGAGAAGCTCGACATCGTGCGGGACCAGGTGCTGGTCGAGATGCGGATCGTCGAGGCCAGCGAGGACGCACTGAGGGAAATAGGGATCGACTGGGCGACGCTGGACGACGCGGTGACCGACAGCGTTCGGGGGTTCGGGTACACAAATTTCGGCCT
This sequence comes from uncultured candidatus Brocadiaceae bacterium, assembly GCA_964592385.1. Lineage (GTDB taxonomy): Bacteria > Planctomycetota > Brocadiia > SM23-32 > SM23-32 > CAZQEQ01. The sequence goes on from CAZQEQ010000024.1 coordinate 40,835, forward strand.
GCGCGTGGAGTCCGTGACCGGTGACCTGGAAGGGCTGGCCCTCGGGCTGTGGAAAAGGACCGGCCCCGACGACAGCATCGCGATCGGGGCCATCCTGAAGGCGCTCCAGAGCGACTCCCGGGTCAACATACTCTCCACCCCCCACATCCTGACCTCGAATCACCAGCAGGCCACGATCCGCGTCGGTGAGAACATACCCTACGTCAAGGAGTCGCGGGTCACGGAGACGGACGTCCAGACGCCCACCGTGATAAAGACTTACGACTACAAGGACGTGGGCATAACCCTGAACATCACGCCGCACATCAGCCAGGGAGGCCTGGTTCGGCTGGAGGTGCAGAGCGAGTTCAGCAAGCTGATCGAGGGGACGACCGGCACCGGCGCCGACACCCCCACCACGGCGACGCGCGAGGCCCAAACCGTGGTCTCCATCATGAGCGGGGCAACAGTCGTGATCGGCGGCCTCATGCGGGATGACACCATCACGGTAACGAGCAAAGTGCCGCTGTTTGGGGATATCCCCCTGCTGGGCGCACTGTTCAGGTGGCAGAGGGACCGCTCCCAGAAGACGAACCTCCTCATGTTCATCACGCCGTACGTGCTGGCCGAACCGGAAGACCTGACGGCGATGACGGAGCAGAAGGAGACGGAGGCGGAGTCCAGGAGCACGTTTCAGCGGTGACGGGCAGAGGCGCTGCGCCGTCGCCGGTTGCCGCCAATCGCAAGGGGAAGGCCGACTCCCATGGCCGCTGAACTGATCGGGCAGATACTGCGCCGTCGCACGGGCCTGAGCGAGGAGCAACTGGCCGACGCCCTGTCGTCCCAGAGCCGACAGGAGACGCACGAGAAGATAGGCGGACTGCTGACCGCTAGCGGGCTCGTCTCTCCCGAGCACGTGCTCAGGGCCCTGGCGGAGCAATGGGGCCTGCCCTACTTCGAAGCAGTCTCCCCCGGGCAACTGAACCGTGACCTCGTGCTGGGCCTGGAGTTCGAGTTCCTCAGGAAGCACACCTTG
>CAZQEQ010000025.1:0-40980 GCA_964592385.1 uncultured candidatus Brocadiaceae bacterium
CGTACAGCTGCGGGCAGGATGCCCGCAGCTAAGCCGCCTGGAAGGCGGCGCTACATGTCCCGCCTCATGGCTGCCGCCCGGCGAGCCGCCCAATCCACAATCCGAGATCCGCATTCGCCTGCGTGGACCCGGCTCGGACAGGTACTATCGCGAACCGATTCACCCCTGCCAGCACGGACGGGAACGGACGGAGTCCCGGCCCGCGATGCGGCACAACGTGGCGCCGGCCATAAAAGCAGGACAGGCAGGCTTGAGACGCGAGGCTAAACACCTGAGGTACGGCCCGGCGCACGCGTCCCGGCCGACTGCGCCGCCCGGCGACCACCCGCCCAACCGCCGGCCCCCTCCACTGAATACCTGCCTATACCACAAAGGCCAGGCAGGCGGCCAGCCCCGGCCCACACCCCACCGACCCGCCGCCACCCTCTCAATGCCATAAAGGGTGTACACGCTGCAGGCTGGAGACTGAAGGCCGAAGGCACGGCGCAGCTCACGTGGCGAGCCCCAAGCATATGCCATAAATACCCATTCGACTGATAACCCGATTAAACACGCCGGCATCCCATGAATGCCATAAAGTAGATACAGCCTGTAGACTGGAGGCTGGAGACTGGAGGCGGGCGCGTCCGATTCTGCGGAAGCGGATTCCGCCGAGGCAGGACCGTTGTCAGGGCCAGCACGTCCGTCTGACAGGGGGGGTGACGGCCGGCGCGGAGCGACTGTGTCGCCCCGCGCTGGAAGTCAGCAGGCAGGAGTATGAAGTATCAAGGACGAGCCACAAAGGCAACACAGACGGCACGCGGGCGGGAGGGCGGATCGCGGGGCAGCCGGCTTCGCCGAGGCTACGCCGGCCAGGGAAGTATGAAGTATGAAGTTTACTCGCCGCACGGCGAGGAACGGCCACAAAGGCAACCGAAACAGCAAGGCGACAGGAGTGAGGCGCGAGGTACGGCAGCCCTTCGATCCGCCGTACGGCGGACTCAGGGCGCGCGGCGCGCCGGCCATGAAGGCGACCCGCTTCTGTCGCAACGGGCTTTCTATCAACCGGTTACGACGGAGCGCGGCGCGGCAGGCGGGACGACACGGCCGCGGCAAGCACGTAGAGCACGGCGGCCAGCACCAGCACGGCGCGGAAGCCGGCGTGGATGGCGATCAGCACCGCCAGCGGCGAGGCCGCGACGGAGGCGAAGCCGTTGACGCCCCAGGCCCACGGGACGAGCCGGGGGCGGTCGCGCTCGACGATGGCCAGCCCGTTCGGGAAGGGCCAGCCCATCAGGAACGCGGCCGGGGCCGTGACGGCCACCGAGGCCGCCAGGCGCGCCGCCAGCGGCCATGCGGCCAGGGCGCCGAACAGCGGCCCGAGCCCGTAAGTGCCTGCCAGGGCGAGCGTTGCGACGCCGATGCCCGCCGTCCTGATGGCCCGGGCCCGCGACGGGCAGAGCCGCCGGCTGGCCGCGCTGCCCAGGCCGCTGAAGACCAGGAAGGAGCTGAGCATACCGGCGGCGGCGTAGATGGGGTCGCCGAGGAACCGCGTGAACTTCAGCAGGCAGACCATCTCGATCAGCATGAACCCGAGGCCCAGCAGCGTGAAGTAGGCCAGCGTCGGGAGGCGCCCGCCGGACGCGCCCCGCCCCGAACGCAGGCGCAGCAGCGGCAGCAGGATGAGCGCGGCGCCGACGATGAGGACCTGCACCAGCGCGAAGATGAGCACGACGTAGCCGAGTTCGAGGCGCTGGAGCCACTGCCGGCCGTAGGCCTGCCAGAAGCGCGGTAAAGTGCGCCAGCGGAAGAAGTTATAGAAATACGGGCTGTCGTCCGTGGCGGGCCGGACCTGGTAAGCCCAGGTGCGGAGGAAGCGTTCCCTCTCCGGCGAGAGGATGCGGAGCGCGGCGTGGTGGAAGTAGGAGTGCGGCTGCCCCGGCGGCCCCTCGACGCGGTTGATCTGGCGGCCGTAGGCGATGCCCTCGCAGGGCGCCCACTCGATGTCGAGGCGGAGCCGGTCGACCGCAGCCCGGAGCCGCTCGCAGCGCTCCTCGTCCGGGGTCTGCGCGAAGGCCATGTTCGTCGCGGCCAGGTAGCCGCGCGCCTGGGCGAGCCGGCTGCCCGGCTCCTCGACGGGGCCGAGGGCGGCGCGGAGCGTGGCGAAGAGCTTGACGTTGTCCCGCGGGGGCGCCTGGACGCCGCGGGTCAGAGCGAGAACGCCGCGGTCGGTCAGGTGCGCCAGGCAGAGCGCGAGGCCCTCCCGCGTGAGGAGGAAGTCCTCGTGCAGCGACCGGAGCCCGCCTCCGGCCGCCGCCATCTCCTCGGCCGAGGCGACGTGGATGACGTCGAAGCGGTCCTCGGTGCGCTCCAGGAACGCGCGAAGCCCGGAGCAGACGACCGTGACGTCCGCGCCCAGCAGGACGCCGCCCGACCGCCCGGCCAGGGGTCCGCGAACGAGCGCGAGGAGTTGCGGGTTGGGATGCACGACGGTGACGTGCGCCGCGCCCATGCGGCGCGCCAGCCAGACGTTCGTGCCCCCGGCTTCGCCGAGCAACAGGACGCGCGGCCGGTCGCTCAGGCGGTAAGGCAGGGACATGGGCGTGTGGTCGAGGATCGCCGCCTCGTCGCCGGAGCGGACCTCCAGGACGGTGGCGGCGGGATGGCCGTCCGCCAGGATGGCAAGCTGCGCGGGCGGCGGCTCGGTCGCGGTCAGCCCGGCGAACATGGTTTGGTGAAGGAGAGAAGATTCGTAGACGTCCAGCCGGGCGCGCGGGCCGTTCCTGGTCAACAGGCGCCGCGCGTTGCCCTCGGCCTCCCAGCGCTGCAGCGTGGCGAGGAACTTGTACGGGTCGATCCGCAGGCGAACGGGCGCCGAGAGCCCGAGGCAGGCCAGCGCCAGGCCGGTCGTGCAGACGGCCGCCAGCGCCCGGCCGCGCCCGGCCCTGGCCGCAAGCGCCCAGCACAGGCCCGCCGCAAGCCCGAGGGCCGAGACGGCGTGAAGCAACTGCTCCGGCGGCAGGACGAACATCAGCGCCGTCGCCAGCACCGCTCCCGCCCCGCTGCCCCCCAGGTTGGCGCCGTAGACCAGGTGCAGCCGCTCGCGGAACTGCATCAGCGACAGGCCGATGGCCGTCGCCCCGATGGTGAACGGCACGGTGAGCAGGAAGTCGTGGGCGAACAGCAGCCCCGCCTGGCGCGCGCTATAGAGGACGTACTGGACGTCGAGCGGCAGCGACTCGGCGACCCGGAACACGAGCGGCACGGAGAGCGCGAACAGCAGCGTCAGAACGCAGGTCCAGGCCCCGAAGCGCCGCTTCATGCGCTCGCCGACGAAGGTCAGCAACGTGCCGCTCGCCCCGAACCCGAGCAGCGCGGTGCTGACGACCAGGTAGGAGAAATGATGCCAGCGCGCGACCGAGAGGCAGCGCATCAGCGCCAGCTCCAGCGCGATGACCGCGGCGGACAGCAGGAACACGGCAACGGCGCTCAGCGGCAGCGACTGGGGCTCTGGCTGGCCCGGGTCGGACATGCGGGTCCCCTACTCCCGTTCCTGCACGCGGCCGGTCATGGGCACGAAGCGCACCGGCAGCACCCCCTCCGTGCTCACCCGGCCTTCCTCATCCTTCTTGACCAGGACGAGGTACTGCGTCTCGTACGGCCTCCCGACGGGCACCACCATCCTGCCTTCGGGCTTGAGCTGCTTGATCAGCGGGGGCGGGATATGGCCGGCGGCAGCGGTCACGATGATGGCGTCGAAGGGCGCGTGCTCCTCCCAGCCGTAGTAACCGTCCGCGTGCCTGACCTCGATCGTCTTGTAGCCGAGTTTCGCGAATCGCCTCCCGGCCTGCTCCGACAGTTCCTTGATGATCTCTATCGAGAACACGTACGGGGTGAGTTCCGACAGGATGGCCGCCTGGTAGCCGCTGCCGGTGCCGATCTCGAGCACCTTGCACCCGGGCTTCAGTTGCAGCAGTTCGGTCATGAACGCCACGAGGGAGGGCTGCGAGATGGTCTGGCCGTAGCCGATGGGGAGGGGATGGTCGCGGTAGGCGAAGCGCAGTTGCTTCTGGGGGACGAACAGGTGACGCGGCACGTTGCGCATGGCCTCCAGGACGGCCTTGTCTTTGACATTCCCCCCCTCCATGTGCCACTCGACCATGCGGAGGCGTTCTTCTCCGCGCTCCTCGAAGCGCGGCCGCTCCCACACGAGCGGCTTCTCCTCCGTTCCCTCCTCTTCCTCCTTCTCGCCTTCGCCCTCCTCCTCTTCCGCCTCGTCGGCTTCCTCCTGTGCGTCGCCTTCCTGCTCGGCCTCCTCGTCGGCAGAGACCTGGGCGATCATCACCGGCCCGGGCCCCTCCGCACCCCGAAGGCCCGCCACCAGCACGGCCGCCACAACCGCCACGGCGCCGAGGCCCAGGAGCCACCATACGGACTCTGCACGTTCCATAGTCTCCCCCCCCGTTCTCAACCACCGGCCGACCGTCATGTTATCACGCGGGCGCGCGTCGTTCAATGCTTGCTCAGTGCCCCCGTCACGTCGGGGAACAGCATGGTTCCCCCTATCACACCCGGCGGACGACGAGGCCCCCGACGATCGACATGACCGGGGCCAGTTAGAGACAGAGAGGGACGTTGCCACGCGGCTGATGAAAGCCGGGCTTTTCGAGAAAAGTCTTGACAGCGATAAATAGCAGTGATATAATCCCAGATAATAATACTTGACAGGTCTCATAAAGGGCCGGCGATGGCGATCATCAAGAGGGAAACCGATTACGCGGTTCGCGCTATGGCGAGGCTGGCACACGACGCAGAGTCGTTGCCCGTCAGCACGCTCGCCCGGGAGGAGGATATCCCCGAGCTGTTCCTGCGCAAGATCATGCAGACGCTGAGCCGGGCGGGTTTTGTGGAGAGCCGGCAGGGCCCGTTCGGTGGCTACCACCTGGCGCGCCCTCCCGGCGAGGTAACCGTGTTGGACATCTTGGAGGCCGTGCAGGGACCGCTGGTGATGAATGAGTGCTTCGCGACGCCCGAGGTCTGTGGGCGGGTGGACTTCTGCCCTCTCCGCAAGCGGCTGGCCGAGTTGCAGGTTGAGCTCAATGCGAGTCTGGACAAGATGAGTCTGGCGGACATCGTCGACGCGATCGCCGCCACGGAGGGAGCCCGCAAGTGACGCCGTTCAAGTGCCCGGGGCAGGATCCGCGCTTCCTGCGCGCGGAGGACATCGCCGAGCTGGACTGTCCGCAGTGCGGGCGGACGGTGGAGTTCTGGCCGGACGAGCCGATGCGCGCCTGCCCCGGGTGCGGGCGACGCGTGGCGAACCCGACGAACTCGATGAAGTGCCTGCAGTGGTGCGGGCACGCGGCGCAGTGCCTGGAGGCGATCCGCGGCAAAGGCGACGGCGGCATCGGCCCCCTGCGAGAGGAGCTGATAGCGAGGATGAGGGAGGCGTTCGGCCCCGATACCCAGGGGCCGAGCCATGCACTGACCGTCCTGGAACTGGCCGAGCGGATCGGGCGAAGGGTGGGCGCGAACCCGCTGGTGCTGGTCCCGGCGGCCATCCTGCACGACATCGGGCGCGCGAGCCAGGAAGAGGGGGCGGCCGCGACGTCTCATGGGCAGGAAGGCCGTCGGGTTGCCAGGCCAATGCTGGCGCAGATCGCGCTCCCCCCGGCCATTGAGCGGGAGATACTGGACCTGATCGAGCACCACCACGACAGGGAGAAGATGGACACGCGCAACGGCGCACCCCTGTTCGACGGCGACCTGATCGTGAACCTGGGCGCAGAGCACAGGCCGCGCGCCCGAGAGACCATGGCGAAAGACGCACTGACCGAGCCTGGACGCCAGATCGGCGTGGCCCGGTTCGCCGACGGATAACCGGTAACCTTCTTCAGCCGACGAAGCCGGACATGGCAACACGCAAGATAGTCCAGATCGACGAAGACAAGTGCAACGGGTGCGGCGAGTGCATCCCGAACTGCCCCGAGGGCGCCCTGCGGATCGTGGACGGCAAGGCGCGCCTGGTCAGCGACACCCACTGCGACGGCCTGGGAGCGTGCCTGGGCACGTGTCCCCAGGATGCGATCTCGATCGTCGAGCGCGAGGCGGAGGAGTTCGACGAGGAGGCCGTCGCCGAGCGGATGGGGCACGAGGAGGCGGGGCACCCCCATCATGGCGCATGCCCCGGGGCCGCCCTGATGGAGTTCCCGGAGGCGGCTGCCCACACGCGGCACGGACACAACGGGCCGCACGAGACCGCGCTGTCGCAGTGGCCCGTGCAACTGGACCTGGTGCCGGCGGACGCGCCCCTGTTCGACGGGGCCGACCTGCTCCTGGCGGCCGACTGCGTGCCGTTCGCCATGGCCGATTTCCACGACCGGCTCCTGGCTGGCCGGAAGGTGCTGGTCGGCTGCCCGAAGCTCGACGACGCCGCGCGCTACGAGGAGAAACTGACGGCGATACTCCGCCAGCACCACGTGAAGTCGCTGACCGTGGCGCACGTGGAGGTCCCCTGCTGCTTCGGCCTGATGGAACTGGCGAAGCGCGCCGTCCAGGCGAGCGACAGCGACGTGCCCGTCGAGGAGATAGTGGTCAGCATACGCGGAGAGATCAAGGAGAGGAACGTTCTCGAGGCGCCCGCTTTGCAGCAGTCGTGACGGCGCGACGCTCGGCGCGAGGGGCACGGGAACCCAGCCGGACAGTTCAACGAAAGCCGGAGGCACCAATGGTTACAGAGCTGAAAGACGGCGTCTACTGGGTGGGGGTCGTGGACTGGGGGCTGCGCCACTTCCACGGGCACGAACTGTCCACGCATCGCGGCTCAACCTACAACGCCTACCTGATCCGGGACGAGAGAACCGTGCTGGTGGACACCGTGTGGGAGCCCTTCCAGGATGACCTGATCACGAACATCCGGGAGGTGATGGACCCGGCCGAGATTGACATCGTCGTGACGAACCATTCGGAGAGCGATCATTCGGGGGCGCTGCCGGCCGTCATGCGCCATGCCCCGGACGCCACGCTTGTCGTCTCGAAGCGCGGCGCGGAGAGCGTGCCGGGGCACTTCCATCAGCAGTGGGACTTCCAGGCCGTCCAGACCGGCGACCGCATCAGTATCGGCCAGAACGAGTTGGCCTTCATCGAGGCGCCCATGCTGCACTGGCCGGACAGCATGTTCACGTACCTGACCGGCCACAACATTCTCATGCCCAACGACGCCTTCGGACAGCACTACGCCACCGCGTACCGGTTCAACGACCAGGTCAACCAGGAAAAGCTTTACGAAGAGGCCCTGAAGTACTACGTCAACATCCTGACGCCGTTCAGCGACCTTGTTCTCAAGAAGATCGACGAGGTGCTCGGCCTCGGCCTGCCGGTGGACATCATCGCGCCGAGCCACGGCGTCATCTGGCGCCATGAGCCGCTCCAGATAGTCGAGAACTACCGGCAGTGGGCGGAGCAGCAGCCCGGGCCGCGGGCCGTCATCGTGTACGACACGATGTGGGACGGCACGCGTCGCATGGCCGAGGCCATCGGCGAGGGCCTGGCCGAAGGCGGAGTCGATTACAGGCTGCTGCACATGGCCGTCACGGACAGGAGCGACGCGCTCGTGGACGTCTTCAAGGCGCGCGCGGTCGTCATCGGCTCTCCAACGATCAATAACGGAATACTCCCCACACTGGCTCCGATACTGGAGGACCTGAGGGGCTTGCGTTTCAAGAACAAGATCGGCGCCGCGTTCGGATCGTACGGATGGAGCGGCCAGGCCGTCCAGCTCATAGAGGAGCACCTGGGGGCCTGCAACATCCCGCTCGCCCACGAGGGCATACGGTGCAAGTGGCAGCCCACCCGCGAGGACCTGGAGGCATGTCGCCAGTTCGGGCGGGAGCTGGCAGGGGCGACGAGACAACCATAACGAACGTTCTCTTCATTCACATGTCTTCTCCGTGCGGAAAGGGGGCGGCAGATGAGCATGTTCTGCTACCAGTGTGAACAGACGGCAAAGGGCAGCGGATGCACGGTCCGGGGCGTCTGCGGGAAACAGCCGGAGACTGCCGCGTTGCAGGACCTGCTGGTCCACGCGATCAAGGGCGTCTCGATGTACGCGCACCGCGCGGCCGGGCTGGGGGCGCGTGATCCCGAGGTGGACGCCTTCACGGCCGAAGCGCTGTTCACGACGCTGACCAACGTGAACTTCGATCCGGAGAGCCTGGCCCGCTGCCTGCGCAGGGCGGCGGAGATGCGTGACGCCGCCCGGGCGCTCTACGAGAACGCGTCCCGGGAATCGGGCGGAGCCATCGAGGCCCTGGCCGGCCCGGCGGCGTGGGAGCCGGCAGGCACCCTCGACGGCCTCATCGCACAGGGCCGGGACGTCTCCGTCCAGGGCCGCATCGCGTCCCTCGGCGAAGACGTGGCGGGGCTTCAGGAGCTGATCGTGTACGGCCTCAAGGGGGCCTGCGCTTACGCCTACCACGCCGCGCTGCTTGGAGAGGACGACCGGGCCTTCTACGCGGGCCTACACGGACTGCTCAGCTACGTGGCCTCGGAGCCCCGGGACCCCGACGACCTGCTGGCAAAGGCACTGCGAACGGGCGAGATGAACCTGAAGGCGATGGAGATGCTCGATAAGGCCAATACGGGGACCTACGGCCAGCCCGAGCCCACGCAGGTGCGCATCACGCCCGTCAGGGGCAAGGCCATCGTCGTCTCCGGCCACGACCTGAAGGACCTGGCGGAGCTGCTCCGGCAGACCGAGGGCACGGGGATCAACGTCTACACGCACGGCGAGATGCTGCCGGCGCACGCCTATCCCGGGCTGAAGAAGTACGACCACCTGGTCGGCAACTACGGCGGCGCCTGGCAGGAGCAGCGCCGGGAGTTCGACGAGTTCCCCGGCGCCATCCTGATGACCACCAACTGCCTCCAGGAGCCTAAGGAGTCCTACAGGGGCCGGATCTTCACCACCGGGCCGGTCGGCTGGTCGGGCGTGGCGCACGTCGAGGATCACGACTTCAAGCCCCTGATAGACGCCGCCCTGGCAGCGGAGGGCTTCCAAGAGGACGGGCCGGACCGGACCATCACGGTCGGCTTCGGCCACAACGCCGTCCTGGGCGTCGCCGACCAGGTCGTGGACGCCGTAAAGAGCGGCGCCATGCGGCACTTCTTCCTGATCGGCGGGTGCGACGGCGCCAGGCCGGGGCGCAGCTACTACACCGAGCTGGCACGGGCGGTCCCGGACGACTGCATTATCCTGACCCTGGCGTGCGGCAAGTACCGCTTCAACAAGCTGGAGTTCGGCGACATAGGTGGCATACCGCGCCTGCTCGACGTGGGGCAGTGCAACGACGCCTACTCGGCCATCCGGATCGCATCGGCGCTGGCGGACGCCTTCGGGACGGACGTCAACGGGCTGCCACTGTCGCTGGTGCTGTCCTGGTACGAGCAGAAGGCGGTGGGCATACTGCTGACGCTGCTCTACCTGGGGATCCGGGACATCCGGATCGGGCCGAGCCTGCCGGCGTTCGTGAGCCCCGCCGTGTTGGACGTGCTCATCGAGAAGTCCAACATCATGCCCATCTCGACGCCCGAGGAAGACCTGGCGGCCATGCTCGGCTAGCAGCCTGTTGAACAACTGGGCTCGGCCGCGCCGCCGCCAGATGCGAGCAGATCCAGTTTTTCAACAGGCTGCTATCGCAGCGGCTCGACGACGGCGCCGGGGGCGGGCTCGAAGACGAAGATGGAATCGCCCGCGGAAAGGCCCCGCGGCGCGTAGAAGTGTTCCTCCAGGGCATCCTGGATCGCGCCCACGGTGGCGGCGCGGGCCAGGGCAATGGCAAACCCGCCGAAGCCGGCGCCGGTAAGCCGGGCGCCCAGTGCGCCGGCCCCACGCATCAGCCCGACGAGTTCGTCAAGCTCCGGGCAACTGATGCCGTAGTCCTCAGCGCAACTGCGGTGCGATTCGTCCATGAGCCGCCCGAAGTCCTCCGCCGCGCCGCTTGCCAGGCAGGCGGCCGCCGTCTCGACCCGCGCCGCCTCGCGGAACACGTGCCGGCAGCGGGGCAGGACGGCCAGGCCGTCCTCGGGCACGGGGAACGGGCCCCGCCCGTCCAGCCACAGGGCGCGCGTCGCGAACTCGTCCGGCTCCATACGGAGCAACCCGGCGCAGTCGTCCGCCGACAGGCGCGGACGACCGGCCACGAGCGCGTCGAGCTCCGCCCCCAGGTCGAGGTCCGGGTGCAACGCCGCGAGGTCCGCCAGGCGCGCCGGCGGCTCGACCCCCGGACGCCGGGACAACAGCAACACCCCGAGCCGGCATTCCAGCACGCGCCGGTTGTACTCCAGCAGCCGCTCGCCCGTCTTGCACGCCCGAACGGTGCTGTGGGCGGCGATGATCCTGTAACCGCGCGGCAGCGGCAGCCGGCGCGCCCGCAGCGGGAAGAAGTCGATCTTCAGCGCCGCGCCCGCCCGCCCGAGCAGGCACGCGGCCTGGTCCATGCCGCCGCCCTGCGTGCCCACGTAGTGCTCCGCCTCGGCCATTCTCTCGGCCAGCCATCGGCGCCCGACGGCCAGGCCGTTGACCGCCCCGAAGGCGAGTCCCGAGGCGACGACCAGCGCCGTCGAGGACGAGAGCCCCGCCGCCGGGGGGATGTCCCCGTCAACCAGGCAGGACATGCCGCGCAGCCCCCCGACCGGCCGCCCGGCCTCGCCGGCGAGCCCGACCAGGGACTGCACGGCGGCCTTAGCGTAGTTGCCCCAGTCCCCTTCGCCGTAAGGCGCGATCTCCTCGCAGACGTCGAATCGCCGGTCCGGGTACGCGTCCGGGACGGCGTCCTTGAGCACGACCCCCCCGTCGTCGCGCGGCGACAGGGCCATGCGGATCTCCCGGTTGATCGCCATCGGCATCACGGGAAAGCCGTTGTAGTCGGTGTGCTCGCCGATAAGGTTGATGCGTCCCGGCGCCCTGACGAACCACGTCGGACGGGCGCCGTCGAACCTGTCGGCAAACAGCCCAATCAGCCTCTCACGGTGTGCATCGGAACTCACTCGGACTCTTCCCTCCTGCCCTTGCGCAGTGCTCAGTCCCTACTCGTCCGGGACGCTCTCCGCCAGCGCTTCCTCGTAAACCGCCAGGTCGCCCGCCGTGAAGAGCACGAACCTGACCAGGTCCAGCCGACCGGGATTGTCACGCAGGAACCCCGCCACCGCCCCGAGTGCCACGCGCGCCGCCCGCGCGACTGGATAGCCGTACGCGCCGGTGCTGACGGACGGGAAAGCGACGGCCCGGAGCCCGTGCTCGGCGGCGAGGTCCAGGCTGGCCCGGTAGGCGCCGGCCAGAAGCTCGGCCTCGCCGCGGTCGCCGCCGCTCCACCTCGGGCCGACCGCGTGGATGACGCGCCCCGCCGGCAGGTTCCCACCGGTCGTAATGACGGCGCTGCCGGTGGGACAGCCGCCGATCCTGCGGCACTCCTCCATGATGGCCGGCCCGCCGGCGCGGTGTATCGCGCCGTCCACCCCGCCGCCGCCTCGCAGGCCGCTGTTGGCGGCGTTGACGACCGCGTCCACCTCCTGTCGGGTGACGTCGCCCTGCACCAGCTCAATTTTCCCGCCTGCGACCTGTTTCTGCACCTTCCCCCGCCCCTTTCTTCTGCACCGTAACAGCTTGCGTCGCAAAGCCTTAGGACTTTTCCACGCTCCCCGCCCGGGCTTTGCCTATACTGAACGGGCGTCACCACACGGGAAATCGGTCATGCCCACGCCGCCCTGCGACGAGGATTATTACGGACTGCTCGGCGTCGCACCGGACGCCACGCCGGACGAGATCCGGAGCGCCTACCGGCGCCAGGTCCGGCTGACCCATCCCGACCTGCGCGGGCCGGACGCCGACCCGACGCCGTTCCGCCGCGTCCAACGCGCCTACGAAGTGCTGGCCGACCCGCTCGAACGAATGCGTTACGACCTGATTACGGGCCTGGCCCACGACGCCGACGACTCGCACTTCTATCGCCACAGCTTCAACCGGCTCTTCTACAGTCTTTTCAGCGGCCTTCAGGCCGTCCTTGACACGCCTCCGGACACGGAGAAGAGCAGGGCCGGCTGAGCCGCGACGGGCTCCGATGCAAACCCAATCGTCCGGCTTCTCATTCTCGGGTAGGCCGGGCGTCCCGCCCGGCGCATCGCCACCCCCCGGCGAGACGCCGGGGGCTACCCGAACGAAAGTTTTCGACAGCGCAACCGTTGGCTTAGACCCCGCCGAAGATGCGCACCACCGAACCGCTCACGGCCTCCATCTCGTCCGAGCAGAGGGCGACCAGAACGCCGGCGATCCGCTCCGGCGACACCCACTTGCCGCGGTCGGCGCCGGGCATCAACTCGCGCGTCACGGCAGTGTCGATGACGCCCGGCATGATGGCGTTGACGGCGATGCCCGTGCCCTTCAGCTCCTCGTACAGCGCCTGCGTGAGGGTCACCACAGCGGCCTTCGACACGGCGTACGCCGCCGCGCCCGGCTGGACGTCCACGGCAGCCTTCGAGGAGACGTTCACGATGCGGCCCCGCCCGCGAGCGCGCATGACGCGCAGCGCGTGCTTCGAGCAGAGGAACGCGCTCTTCACGTTCAGGTCCATCATGCGGTCCCACGCGGCCAGGTCGGTCTCCCAGACCCTCTGCCCGAAGGCGAACCCGCCGACAAGGTTCAGCAGGACGTCCAGACCCGCGAACCTCTCGACGGTCGCGTCCACGAGCCGCTTCACCTGCTCCTCGTCGGTGACGTCCGCGCGCAGGCCGAGGCATCTGCGCGCCTGCTCATCGGTCAGTTCATCTTCCAGGGCGCGCCACCCGTCCTCCGTGTGCCACGGCACGACGACCGACGCGCCCTCATCGAGGAACCGGAGCGTCACGGCGCGGCCCAACTGCCCCGTACCTCCGGTGATGATCGCGACGCGGTCTTCGAGCGCCATCGGTCTCCCTCGTTTCTACGTGCAGGCGGGTTTCCTTGCGGCGTAGCGGATCAGTCCGTGCGAATGCGGCCGGCCGTGCGAGCGGTCCGCGACCAGCGCCTGGCCGCACGCCACGGCCCGAAGGCTGCCGAACAGGCCCCTGATGTCCGCCGGATCGAAGTAGTGACGGGTAAGCCCCGCGAACTCGCTGGCCCGGCCCCGGCCCGAGCAGCCGGGGTCCAGCCGGGAGAACTCCTCCACCAGCAGCATCCCGCCCGGCCGAAGAGACGTCTGAATCCGTTCAGCCACCCGGGCAAGCGCAACGGCGTCAAGAAGGCCCAGAACGGTCACTGCAACGACAACGTCATAGGACGACGGGCAGAGCGGCAGGCCTCGGACGTCGGCCAGCAAAGTGCGCACCTTGAGTCCCTCGCGGGACGCCCGCCGGCCGAGCTGGCGAATCGCCGCCCCCGACACGTCCACCGCCGCCACGTCGAAGCCCATGCGGGCCAGGTGCAGCGTGTTGCGCCCGTGGCCGCAGCCCACGTCGAGCGCCGTCTTTCCGGCGGCACCCGGGCGCCCCACCACGTCCGCGACCCAGGGGGACGGCCGCCGGCCGAACAACGAGGCGCGGCCCGCGTAGCTGCGCTCGAACGCCGTGCAGACCTCGTGCGGCCTTTTCAGCGTCGTCGTTGCCATGGCGGCGTCCCGGCCCTACTCGATTGTCATGAACCAGGACCTGGGCGCGCCACAGACAGGACACTTCTCGGGCGGCTCGCCGAGGACCGTGTTGCCGCAGCCGCGGCAGACGTAGATCGGCTGCTCAGGCAGATCGGCCCCGCCCTCCAGGGCCTCGATGGCCTTCCCGTAGAGGGCATGATGGATCTTCTCGACCTGCATGGCGTAATCGAAGGTCGTCTCGCCCTCGCCGTGGCCCTGTTCACGGGCGGCGCGGAGGAAGTCGGGGTACATGGACTTGAACTCGTGGGCCTCGCCCGCCCTGGCCGTCTCCAGGTTGGCCAGGGTCTCGCCCACGGCCTCCATGGCGTCCAGGTGGTTCTGCGCGTGGACCGTCTCTGCGGCGGCCGTCGCCCGGAAGAGGCGCGCTATCATCGTGCGGCCGCGCTGCTGGGCCTCCTTCGAGAACCCCAGGTAACGCTGGTTGGCCTGGCTCTCGCCCGAGAACGCCTCCGCCAGATTGTCTTCCGTGTTGCCCATTGCCGCCCCCCCCTGAACAGTGAACGAGTGCGTCCGCAGTGCTCCGCAAACGCATGGCGCAACATAACACGAAGGGGCCGCCAAGGCAAAGAGATTGACGCGTGCGCCGGACCTTGCAGCGAGGGCCGCACTGCGGCAATTATATGGGACCCGGAACGCCGGGCGGCATTCTGCGCGCCTTGTGGGGCAAGGATGGCTCGCCGGGGCGAGACGCCCCGGCTACCCGGTGATGGGTAGCGCGGCCGTCTCGGCCGCGCTTCAGGGAAGGAGCAGACATGGACGGGTTTCCCCGGACGAAGGTGGGCGGGCTCTCGCTCTCCCGGATGATCATCGGCACGAACTGGTTCCTGGGCTTCACGCACACCTCCGAGGCCAAGAGCCGCTACATCCGCCAGCACCTGATGGACAGGCAGCGGATAGCCGACATACTGGAGGTGTTCCTCCGGGCCGGCGTGGATACCCTCATGGGACCCCTGCCCCACGCGCACCTGGACGATGCCATTACGGACGCGCAGGGCCGCACCGGCGTCGAGGTCATACGCGTCTCGACCCCCGGCCTGCCCGTCACGGCGGAGACGCCCGAAGAGGGGTTCGACGCGGGCGAGATGGAGCGCATCCTGGACGAGCAGGCCGCCCTGGGCGCCCGGTTCGTCATGCCTCACCAGAGCGCGACGGACCGGCTCGTGGATGGCTGCACGCGGCGGATTCGGCGGATGGACGAGGTCTGCCACCTGATCCGCGAGCGCGGCATGATCCCCGGCCTCAGCACCCACATGCCGGAGAGCATCGTTTACGCCGACGAGAGCGGCCTCGACGTCGAGACCTACATCAGCATCTACAACGCGATGGGGTTCATGATGCAGGTCGAGGTGGACTGGACGGCCCGCATCATCTCCGCGGCCCGCCGGCCCGTCATGACGATCAAGCCCATGGCGGCCGGGCAGATACGGCCGTTCCAGGGCCTCACCTTCGCCTGGAACACGATCCGGGACCGGGACATGGTCACGGTGGGCACCATGTCGCCCGACGAGGCCGCCGAGTGCATCGAGCTCTCCCTCGGCATCCTGGAGCGCCGGCAGGCGAGCGTGCCCCTCCAGGAGACGCGCTCGAAGGCGTCCGTCAAGCCCCGGGGCTGAACCGCGGTTCGTCGTGTCCCCGCCGTACGGCGGGCAGGCGTCGTGTCGTCGTGGTGGAATGCCGCGTCATGCGTCGGCCACGCGGCACCTGCGCAGGGGCAACAGGGCCAGGCCCGTGGCCGCCGCGCAGGCCACGAACAAGACCTGGTAGCCGAGAGTGTCCATGATCAACCCGGCGGCGGGGGCGGCAACCATGCCGGTGAGCGCAAGGGCAACCGTCGAGAGCGTGGAGTAGCCCACGCGCCTGCCCCGGGGGTAGACGCGCAGCGTGAAGGCACCCTGCGAGACGCCCTTGGCCGTCGCCCCGATGCTCCGGACGAAGATCACAGCGAGGTAGGCATACCACGCGCCCGCGGGCAGCAGCGCCAGCACGAGCACGCCAAGGGACACGACGACGGCGCCGACCTGCATGACCCGCTTGTGGCCCACCCTGTCGGCCAGCAGCGGCCCGCCGAACGTCCCGATGATGGTCGCCAGCCGGCGAGCCACGATCAGCGAGCCGACCAGCACGGCCTCGTTCACGCCGTGGTTTACGGCCGCCACCACGGCGAAGAAGGGGAACGCCGCCACGCCGACGCTCGACAGGACCCTGTGAGACAGCAGGCTACGGTAGTTGGAGTCCCGCCGCACCGCCGCGACCAGGTCCCGGAAGTAGTGCATGGCCGGCTGTCGCTCCCTGGGGACCACGTCGTCCGGCATCTCGTCCACAAGCGCGAAAGCCAGCCAGGAGACCATCACAATGGCGAAGCTCACGACGTACAGGACCGCGTAGCTCAGCGGGAACGCCAGGGCCGTCAGGATCAGCGCGCAGACCGGACCGGCGAAGAGCCCGATCATCGCCGAGAAGCCCTGCCTGTACCCTAAGAGCCGGCCCGTCCGGTGGGGCGGGATGGTCTCCGCGAGCAGGTCCGTCCACACGGGTGAGGTCGCGGACATCGCCGCCGATTGCACCAGCAGCAGCCCGGCAATGACAATCAGGCAGAAGACGGGCGTAGCTCCGGCTAACGTCAGCAGCACGAACGCGATCAGCGGGAGAGAAATCCGTCCGGCGAGGCCGAACACGAGCGCCATGCGCTTCTTGCGGCGCACGGTCTCCATGCGGTGCGCCAGCAGGAGCGGCGCGAGAAAGGACAGCCTGACAGCCGAAGTGACGAGCCCGAGGACGGCATTCGAGGCACCCAGCCGGGTCACGACCAGCAGCGGCAGCAGCTCGCCCGACCCCACCATGCCGATGCCGAGCATGTACACGGCGCCGTCAACGACGTGACACCACAGGTTGACCGTCTCGGGACTGAAACGTTCGTCCGCCCTCTTGCGTATGGCGCTGAGCAGACCCATGATTCAGGACGACCACTCTCTGAGAATCCCACGGCGCGGACACCGCGTGCAGGGCCGCAGGGGCTCAGTCCACGAACATGGGCATCATGTCCTTCTCTTTCTCGAACATCTCGTCCACCATGGCGCGGATCTCTCCCAGGGAAAGGGCCGCCGCCGTCAGCGGGTCGTAGGCGATCGAGTGATAGAGAAGCTCCTTGTCCGCGCTCAGCGCCGCCTCGACGGCCATGGTGATCGAGTTGGTCGCCATGCTGTTGAGGGCCGCCAGTTGGGGCGGCAGGTCGCCGACGTGGCAGGGGCGGATGCCGCTCCTGTCGGCGTAGCACGGGATCTCCACCGAGCAGCCCCACGGCAGGTTCGTTATCAGCCCGTCGTTGGCCACGGTCCCGTTGAAGCGGAAAGCCTCGCCGCTCTCAAGGCCGTTCATGATGTACGAACCGTATTCGTGGCCGCGGTCCAGCTTGATCGGTTCGGTGCTCTCGGCGACGCGGCGCAGTTCGTCAATGCGCTCCTCCTCGGTGGCGGAGTAGATACGCTTGATGAAGCCCGTCTCGCCCCCGAAGCCCTCGTCCATGTACTTCTCGATCAGGTCGGGGCGCTTGCGGAACCAGGGGTTATACTCGGAGTTGTGCCCGCTGGACTCGGTGACGTAGTAGCCCAGGTGCCGCAGCATCTCGACGCGGACCGTGTTCCCCTTGTACCATTCCTCGTTCTCCCAGGCGGCCTTGCGGATGCGCGGGTAGGCGTCCTGGCCGTTGTGGGTGTACTCCAGGACCCACGCCTGGTGATTGATGCCGGCGATCCACGAGGAGCACTCGGCGGGGTCCTCCCCGATGATGCGGGACATCTCGTTGTGGGCGCCCTGGACGCTGTGACACAGGCCCACCAGGTTCACGTCGGCCATCTCCCGCATCGCGTGGCAGAGCATGGACATCGGGTTCGTGTAGTTGAGGATGTAGGCGTCGGGGCAGAGGTCCTCGACGGCCATGGCGATCTCGACCATCGCGGGGATGGTGCGCATCGCGCGGAAGATGCCGCCCGGCCCCATCGTGTCGCCGATGCACTGGTCCACGCCGTACTTGAGCGGGATGTCAATCTCCCAGTAGATCGGGTCCTTGCCGCCGACCCGGATGGCGACGACGACGTAATCGGCGCCGTCCAGCGCCTCGTGCAGGTCCGTGGTCTCGGTGACCCGGGCCGGGTAGTTCCCCTGGTCGACGATCTTGCGAGCGATGGTCGCCATGTGGCCGAGGGGCGCGGGGTCCACGTCCATCAGCCGGAACGTCGAATCCGCCAGCGCGGGGAAGGTTAGGGAATCCCTAATCATCGCCTGGGCGAAGACGTGACTTCCGGCCCCGATGATCGCTATTTCCGCCATTACCGCATCTCCCTGAGTCCAATCGCAGAGCGGAACCCGGCCGGAACGCCCCGGCCCGATGGTCCAAAGCTACCCATTCTATCGCGCCTCAACGGGCCATGCAAAAGCCCGACGAGTGCGGCGCGGTTGACGCGGATGGGTCCGCCAGCATACCATCCACGCGGCCCGGAATCCCTGCGGCGGCTATTGACCGGAGAGTGTCGCCATGAAGAAGCGCATCTGGATACTGGCGGCCATTGTGCTCGTCCTGATCCTTCCCGCCTGGACGTGTTACCGTTTCCTGCACGACGACCCGCCCCCCGAGGATGACGACCTGCGCGTTCAGCGCGAGGAAATACCCGAGGCCGAGAACGCCTACCCGTGTTTCTGCCTCGCCGCCGAGAGCCTTCAATGGCCGGAAGAGAAACAGAAAAAGGAACGTCTCGATGCCGTCCTGGACGGGCAGGAGTGGGACGCGGAGTTCGTGGCCGAGCTGCTCGAGGCGAATGAGGAGGCGCTGGCCGACCTGGAGCACGGGCTGGCCCTCCCCCATTGCCAGGGCCCCGAGATCAACAGCATCAACGATGCGATCACCGCCCCCGTGTCAGCGTGGCGGAAGCTGGTCAAGCTCCTCTGTCTGCGCGCCCGGCGGTTGTCGGAGGAGGGCCGCCGTGACGAAGCGCTCCAGCAAGCCATGAAGGCCGTCCGGTTCGGCCACATGATCGAGGGCTACAAGGGAGGGCTGATCGACTACCTCGTCGGCTGCGCCTGCAAGCAGATCGGCCTCCAGCAGATGAGGGCCCTCTCGACAGAGGATGGCGCGCCCGCGCCCGTCCTGGTCGAGTGCGCGCGGGACCTCATGGAGTACCCTCCGAATGTAAGGGGACTCCAGGATGCCCTGAAGGTGGAGTACGCCATACTCAGGAAAGTAGTTGACGACACCGCAGCCGGGAAGCTGGGACTCAATCTCCCTCCCTCGCAAGCGTCGGCCTGGAGGGGGGTCTCAAAGCCTCTCTTCAAGCCGAACAGGACGAAGGCGATCTTCGCGGAGATACTCCGCACCTGGGTCGAGAACATCCCGCGCACCTATGCGCAGCGGGCCACGCCCGACGTCCCCGGCTGGGTCTTGAAGCTGGAGGAGGAGACGCCGTCCAAGCTCGAGCTTCTGTCCTCGGGCAACGCGATCGGCAGGGCGCTGGTCTTCATGCTCATGCCGGGCTACAGCGGGACCGTGAAGTGCCGGGAGGACGTCCAGGTCGCCGCGACGCGGCTGGTGCTGGCGCTGAAGGCTTACGAGATCGAGAACGGCGCGCTGCCGGCGTCGCTCGATGAACTCGTGCCCGATTGCCTGGACGCCGTGCCGCCGGACGACTTCGACGGCGAGCCCGTGCGATACGACGCGGAGAGGGGCGTGATCTACTCGGTCGGCGAAGACCTGGAGGACGACGGCGGCAGCGACGGCGACATCGCCTGGGCACTCTCAGACCCCGCCCGCTCCATCGAGGAGAGGGAGATGTAGCCCTGCCCTCCGTGCGAACGGCAACGACACAAGCCGCCACTGATTCACACCGATGGACACTGATCAAAAGGCGCTTGTTTCAATCTCCATCCCACGCCCCGCCGTGGATCAGTGCCGATCAGTGCTGGTCAGTGGCTCTATGCCTTTGCCGTTGCGTCAGGGGCGCCGGCGGCACGGGCGGCCTCCTCTTCGCCCGCGACGACGGTGAACAGGTCCGTCACGTGCATCGTGTCCACCGCAACGGCGATGGGCTCGCGAAGCCCGAACAGCACCATCCTGCCCTTCCCGTCGCGCCAGCGCAGTTCCGCCTCGATTAGCGTCGCGACGCCGGCCGTGTCGATGAACTCGAGGCCGGACAGGTCGAGGATGAGCGGCGATTCGCTGCCACCGGCGTGCTTCATCAGCGCCTTGCGCAGCCCGGGCGCGGTGTCGAAGTCGAGCCTGCCCGTCAGCGAGAGCACGGGCATACCCGCCGTGCGGCGCTGCTGAATCTCCAGGTCGCTCATGGCTGCTCACTCACACGCGGATCGGGTCGGCTTCAGCGGCCCGCCGGTTCTCGGGCGTTCTGGGCCAGGTAAACGCCGTAGGGGCGCACGGCGAACGTGTCCTCGTCCAGCTCCACCTGCTCGCTCTGAATGACGTCGAAGACCTTTGCCTGAGCCCCGACGACCCACTTGAACTGCCTGTAGGACCAGAGCACGCGCACGTCGGGCTCGGAGCCGCGCCACAGAACGCCGCGGTCGGCGGGCAGCAGGCGCGAGTCCTCCATGTACTCCCGCACGGCCTGGTAGGCGCGGTTGACGATGGCGAAATCCTCGTGCCACCAGCCGTCGAGGCTGCCGTAGATGCCCCGGCTCAGGTCGTAGGTGGGCATGTAGACAACGCGGTTCGCGCAGGCCCGGAAGAAGAGGTCTAGCGCCTTTTCCTCGCTGTCGAGGGCCCGGTCGTCGGGGAACCGGAAGACGCCGTCGCGGAACATGAACTCGCAGGCACGCGGCATGTCGCGGGGCGCGGCAACGCCGGGCGTAGCCAGGCCCCCAGCCTCAGCCAGGAGGCACTCGTATCCCACGCCCTGGAGGGCGGCCGTCAGCTCGGTGCGGCCGCGTTCGAGGCTGCGTATGGTCCCGGCCGGACTGCCGCCCTCCGTGCCGTCCGCGCCCTGCCACTCGAACTGGTCCGCCAGCGACGCCAACGGGCTGTCGGCAAAGAGGGCGTCCACGCCGAACTCCTGCCGGATGCGGCGCATGTGTGCCAGGAGCAACTCCCTGTGGACCGTGTTGCACAGCGCGGACTCCACGAGCGCATCCCCCGCGGGGGCATCCCCGCGCTCCTCGCCCGCGCTCTCGGCGACCAGCCACTCCGAGCAGCAATCGGCCAGGGAGAGCGCTATCTGCAGCCCCCTCGCGTGGACCAGCTCGACCATGGCCTGCACCTGCTTGCAGGCATCCTGCACGGCCAGGACGGTATCCCTGGCGGGGCTGCAGGCGGACATCAGGTCCGGGACGTAAACCCTCTCGCAGGCGCAGCGGGCCAACGCGTCCAGTCCCCGCTTGACGCCCCGCACGTCCGGCCCGGAACCCGCCAGACAGCCGCTGCTCACCGTCAGCGGCCGCGTGACGCCGGCCTGACGCTGGTATTGCTCCCGGAGGTCTTGCCGGACGTCCCGGTACTCGTTGGCCCTGTCCAGTTCGGTCTCGGCCGGCCTGTCGGCGCAGAGCACCTGGAGGGCGGGGAACCCGACGCATCCCTCCAGGTCGGCGCAGAGCTGGTGCCAGTGCACCAGGTAGTTCGCACCGGCCTCCTTGTGGAACAGCGAGCGGCAGTGAAACGGCTCCTCAAACGTCGTCACAAGCAGGCCCCGGCGGTCGAACTGGAACGTAAACCCCTGCAGCACGGTGAACAGCGGCAGGAACTGCTGCAACTCCTCCCCCTCCGGGCCGCCCCGCCGCCAGGCCGTCGTGAACGAATCGTCCTTGTTCCGGATTTTCTTCCTGGGCGGGTTGAAGGGACCCGCCATCCAGAAGGAGTTGTCCGTGGCGCTGCCGCCCAGTTCCCAGGTGGCGCGGTCGTGGATCCGATAGACGCGATACTTCCGAGAGCGGAACTTGTAGGAGTAGGAGAACCCGGCGAACGGGATGCCCCCCAGGTTGCGCTCGACGGCACTCAAGGTCAACTGCACCGTGCCGCCCCTGTCGCGGTCCGGCTGGCGGGCCCATTCACTGACGCGCCATCGGTCCTGGCCGTCGTAGCAGAGCCATTCCATCCGGCCCACGGGGGCCACAAAGGGCCTCAGGTTGATCGTAACGGACTCCTCGGCCCGTTCGACGTCCTCCATTTCGAGCCGGGTCACCTCGTAGCCGTCCGGCGTGGCGATGAAGGGCAGGACGGGCAGCTCGGCCGAGCGCAGCTTGCGCCGTCCGGACTTCACCTGGCCCAGGCCGTGGAAGACGCGCCCATCCCTGAGCAGCTCCACCGATATCCCGTTGTCAAACCTGAGCCGGTAGTTCTTCTCGTGCTCCGTCCACCGCATAGCCGGACCTCTGAGAACCTGGCCAACCGGGTCAGCCGACCGCGAGGCACCTTTATAGGCCCTGCGTGCGGCATTTGCAAGCACGTTCGCCCGTGCAAAACCAATGTGGCTTGACAGATGCGTCCGCCGTGATAGAATACGCCAACTTCGGGGGGCTGCCTGAGCCTGCTTCACGCCAGACTCGTCGGGGCGCGATGAGCCTGGCGGTTTTGTAATCCGCGTCAGACGCTTCCCGGCTTTCCCTGCGGACCGTCACGGGGGCACTGCCCAACATGGCGCCAGGCCACATCCAGATACTCAGGGAGAGGCTTGACGAAGCCAATCTGCAGAAACTGACCGCACTGCCCAACCCCAAGCTCCACCGTTTCGTGGCCGATTTCATCGAGCTCTGCGACCCCGCATCGGTCTTCGTGGCCACGGATGATCCCGAGGACGTCGTCCACGTGCGCCGACAGGCGATCGCGCTGGGAGAGGAGAGCAGGCTGGCCGTCGAGGGCCACACCGTCCACTTCGACGGCTATCACGACCAGGCGCGGGACAAGGAGAAAACGCGCTACCTGGTCTCCCCCGGCCAGGACATGGGGCAGAGGCTCAACACCATAGACAAGGAACAGGGAGTCGATGAAGTCCGGGAATACCTCAGGGGGAGCATGGCCGGCAAGGAGCTGTTCGTGCGCTTCTTCTGCCTGGGGCCGTGCGGCTCGGAGTTCTCGATTCCCTGCGCGCAGTTGACCGATTCGGCCTACGTGGCGCACAGCGAGGACCTGCTCTACCGTCAGGGCTACGAGGCGTTCCGCCAGATAGGCGATTCGGGCGAGTTCTTCCGGTTCATCCACAGCGCCGGGGAACTTGAAGGCGGCGTCAGCAGAGACGTGGGGGAGCGGCGGGTTTACATCGACCTTGAAGAGAACCTGGTTTACAGCGTCAACACGCAGTACGGCGGCAACACGATAGGGCTGAAGAAGCTGGCGCTGCGGCTGGCCATCCGCCGGGCCGCGGCCGAGGGCTGGCTGGCCGAACACATGCTCGTCATGGGCGTCCACGGGCCGGGCGGACGGGTGACTTACTTCACGGGCGCGTTCCCGAGCTTCTGCGGGAAGACATCCACCTCCATGGCCCCGGGCGAGACCATCGTCGGCGACGACATCGCCTACCTTCGCAAGCGGGAGGGGCGCGTTTACGGCGTCAACGTCGAGAACGGCATATTTGGCGTGATAAGGGACGTCAACTCCACCGACGACCCCATCATCTGGGAGGTGCTGAACAAGCCCGACGAGATCATCTTCTCCAACGTGCTGGTCACGCCCCAGGGCGTCCCCTACTGGCTCGGCAAGGACGGGCCCTGCCCCGAGGAAGGCACGAACCACTCCGGGCAGTGGTACCCGGGCAAGACGGACGAGTACGGCAACGAGATAACGCCCTCCCACAAGAACGCCCGCTATACGGTCCGGATCGCGTCGCTGGCCAACGCGGACGCCCGGGTGGAGGACCCGGCGGGCGTGCCGGTGGGCGGTTTCATTTACGGCGGCAGGGACAGCGACACGTGCGTCCCGGTGGAGCAGTCGTTCGACTGGGTCCACGGCATCATCACCAAGGGCGCGAGTCTGGAGTCGGAGACCACGGCCGCCACCCTGGGCGCGGAAGGCGTCAGGAAGTTCAACCTGATGGCCATACTCGACTTCGTGGCCATACCGCTGGGCCGTTACGTCGGCAACAACATTGACTTCGGCGCGTCCTTGAGCGAGCCGCCGCTGGTCTTCGGCGTCAACTACTTCCTCAAGGGCGCCGACGGCCGATATCTCAACGCACCCTCCCACAAGCGCGTCTGGCTGAAATGGATGGAACTGCGCGCCAACGGTGACGTCGACGCTATCCAGGCCCCCACCGGCTACGTGCCGAGGCACGAGGTCCTGCGGGACCTGTTCGCGTCCGTCCTCGGCACGCCGTACGACAGGGCCGACTACGAAGAGCAGTTCACCACGCGCACCGTCAAGCACCTGGAGAAGATCGACAGGATCGAGAGCATTTATCGCACACAGGTGGATGACACGCCGGAGATTGTCTTCACGGTGCTCGAAGAGCAGCGCAAGCGCCTGGAGGCCGCCCGGGACCGCTTCGGTGACGTGATCTCCCCCTTCCAGTACTGAGCCCCGCCCGCCGGCTCCCGGTGAATCGGGACGGAACGCCGCGACTTTCTCCCCGGCCGGTCCGGCCCGCCGACGCCATTCGGGCGCCCCCTCAGCAGAGTTCTTGCCTTTACCTTTACATGGGGTTCCCCAATCTGGCTAGAATCACCCTGGGAAAGTGTCGCCTTGTTTGGCCGATCGGGCGCACGATGTCAGAGCAACACGGGCACGAGTTCTCCACGGTGCTCCAGGTACTGAGCAAAGCCAGGGCCCGCCTGCGCCGGGCAGGCGTGGAAGATCCGGAACTGAACGCCGAGCTGCTGCTGGGCAAGGTGCTCGGTTGCGACAGGGCGAAGCTGGCGGCTCGCTCGGGCGAGCCGCTCGAGCCCGGTCCCCGGCAGATGGTCCGGGCGCTGGTGGACCGCCGGGCCCGGCGCGAGCCGCTCCAGTACCTGCTGGGAGAGTGGGAGTTCTGCGGGCGGCGGTTTACGGTCACCCCCGCGGTGATGGTACCCCGCCAGGAAACGGAGCTGCTCGTCGAGAAGTGCCTCGAAAGGATACCCGCCCGGGGACCGACCTGGGCGGTGGACATAGGGACCGGAAGCGGCGTCGTGGCCGTCACGCTGGCGGCCGAGCGGCCCGAACTGAGAGCCGTGGCGACGGACGCCAGCCAGGCGGCCCTCGAGGTCGCCGCCCTCAACGGGCGCAGGCACGGCGTGCAGGAACGGATCGCCTTCAAGCAGGGCGATCTGTGCCGCCCCGTCGCCGGGGGATTGCCGGCCGGTCGGAAAGGCGTTGAAATGGTCGCCTCCAATCCCCCCTATGTCCCGACCGATCGCATCGAGGCCCTCGAAGCCGAGATAAGGGATCACGAGCCGCGAGATGCACTTGACGGGGGACCCGACGGGCTGGACGTGGTCCGCCGCCTGGTGCCCGAGGCGGCCGGAATACTCCTGCCGGCGGGCTGGCTGGTGCTGGAACTGGGCGAGGGACAGGCACCCGCAGTGCGCGCGTTGATCGCCGCCACGGGCGCTTTTGACACGGATACGTTCGAGACAACAACGGATGCGGGCGGCTGCGAGAGGGTTCTCTGCGTTCGCAGGCGCGCCACCTGAGGGGAAGGTCCTGGTGGACCAGGAACTGGTCATTCGCGGAGGACACCCGCTGAAGGGCACGGTGCGCGCCCACGGCGCCAAGAACGCGGCGCTGCCCATCATGGCGGGCGCGATACTGACCGAGGGCACCACGATCCTGCACCGGGTCCCGCACCTGAAGGACGTCCACACGATGGGCGCCATTCTGGGGGCGCTCGGCGTGGAGCTCGAATGGACGGGCCCGAACAGCCTGAGGCTCACTTCCCCGGGCGCCGGCGGGACGGTCGCCCCCTTCGACCTGGCGCAACGCATGCGGGCGAGCATCTGCATTCTGGGCCCGCTGCTGGCGACGCGCGGCGCGGCGGTCCTCCCCCTGCCCGGCGGCTGCGTCATCGGCGAGCGCCCGATTGACCTGCACCTGCGGGGCCTGCGAGCACTGGGGGCCGAGATCAAAGTGGACGGA
Organism: uncultured candidatus Brocadiaceae bacterium; assembly: GCA_964592385.1. Taxonomy (GTDB): domain Bacteria; phylum Planctomycetota; class Brocadiia; order SM23-32; family SM23-32; genus CAZQEQ01. Next base: position 25,696 of record CAZQEQ010000025.1, read on the forward strand.
ACCACGATCTCCGCCCGGGCCGCACGCCTGCGCGGGGCTCGCGTCAGGATGGCCGGCCCCAGGGGATCCACCGTGCTGGGCACGGCCAACGTCCTGATGGCCGCCACGCTGGCCGAAGGACAGACGCTCATCGAAGGCGCGGCCAGGGAGCCGGAGATCCAGAACCTGGCACACTACCTGGTCGCCTGCGGCGCGCAGATCAGCGGCATAGGCACGCGCCGCCTGCTCGTCACCGGCCGCAGGCGCCTCAAGGGCGCCGAGCACGCCCTGATACCGGATCGCATCGAGGCCGCGACTTTCCTGGCGGCCGGCGCCATCACCGGGGGGGAAGTGCGCGTGCAGGACGTCTGCCCGGCCCACATGAGGGCCACCCTCCGGGCCATGCGGCGGATGGGCGTGGAAACCCTGGAGGACGAACGCTCCCTTACAGCCGCCCGGAAGGAACCGCTGCGCGCCGCCCAACTGGCCACGGCCCCCTATCCCGGCCTGCCCACCGACGTGCAGCCGCAGTTCAGCGCCATGCTCTGCCTGGCGGAAGGCGCCAGCGTCGTCACCGACCGCGTCTACCCGCACCGGTTCACGCACGTGGAGGGCCTGCGCCTGATGGGCGCACGCATCCTGCGAACGGGCTCCAAGGGCGTCATCAACGGCGTCGCCCGGTTGCAAGGGGCCAGGGTCGACGCCGTCGACCTGCGCGCGGGTGCGGCCCTCGTGCTGGGCGCGCTGGCCGCCGAGGGAGTCTCTTCCATCACCGGCCTGGACCACGTCGACCGCGGCTACCAGGACCTGGAGCACATGCTCAAGGCCCTGGGGGCCGACGTAGCCCGGCGTGAAGCTTCGGCAACGCCGGATCGCCAACGCAGGTCCGCCTGAGCCGGCACCTCCCCTCCTCGCCTGCCCGTACCTGTTGCATTCTCGGCACGGACGGCTTAAAGTATGACGTTGCGCCCCCTGCAAAGCAGGGAAACGCGCGACGGCGCCCGCGTCAGGCAACGCTCGGTGAATCGGCCAATGCGAAACCAGAGGAACACGGTCAAGTCAAGTCTTGCGGTCGCTTTCCTGGCCGCAGCGCTCGCCCACGCCGCCTTCGGCCAGAATGGCCTGCCGCCGATAATGCCCCTGGACGACGTGAAGCCCGGCATGAAGGGCTACGGCGTGAGCGCCCTGATCGGGCCGGAACCGCAGCAGTTCCAGGTCGAGGTGCTGGCGGTCATCCGGGGCTGGTTCCCCAAGGGGAGCATCATCCTGGCGCGGATGAGCGGACCGGTCGTCGACGAAGCCGGCATAATCTCCGGCATGAGCGGCAGCCCCGTATTCATCGAGGACAAGCTGATCGGCGCCGTAGCGTACGGCTGGGCCTATACGAAGATACCGCTGGCCGGCCTGACGCCGGCGGAGGAGATGCTCAAGGTCCAGCAGGTGGACAGGCAGGCACAGGAGCCTCCGCCCGCCCCCGCCAGGGCCGAAGCCGTCCGGGTCACGCGACGCAGGATGGCGGAACTGGCTTCCCTGCTGACGTCGCGGGACAGGGAATTGGGGCCGGACGGCGCGAGGACGCAGACGCTGGTCCGCACCGCCCTGCCGCCCCTGCTCTCGGACCGCTCGCCGGGGCCGAGGCGCGTGCGCCTGCCCGGCGAGGGCGGCATCGTCGGCGAGATCGAGCCGCTGCCCATCCCCCTGGCCGTCAGTGGGGCCGGGTTCCAGATGGAGGAGATGCTGGGGGCCCTGCGCGGGACGGGACTGATGCCCGTGCAGGCGGCGGCGGACGCCGGCCCGGCCCTTGAGGAAGTGAAACTGCAACCCGGGGCGCCCGTCGGCGCCCTGCTCGTCGGCGGCGACATGGACCTGTCGGGCATGGGTACGCTCACCTGGATCGACGGCGACAACGTTGCGGCCTTCGGCCACCCGCTGTTCGGCGCGGGGGACGTGGACCTGCCGCTGGTGCTGGGACGGGCGCAGGTGGTCGTGCCTTCCGTCTATCGCTCCTTCCGCCTCAGCAGCGCCGAGAGGATAATCGGCCGCATCGTTCAGGACCGCGACGCGGCCATCGTGGGCCGGCTCGGAGAGGAGGCCCCGACCTTCCCCCTCACGGTGACCGTCGGCGGAGAGGTGGGCGACCACTACGATTACACGGTGGCGGGCTGGTGGCAGACGGCGCCTTTCTTCACATACCTCACCTGCATGTACAGCAGCACGCGCTGGCAGGGCGTGGGGAACCCCTACATGCTGGCGGCGGAGGCGAAGATCGCCATCGAGGGCCGTGAGGAACCCTTGATGCTGGCGAACGAGTTCGCCAGCTACGACGTGTCCTCGCCCGCCTTCGAGCTGGTCTGGTTCCCGCTTTCCGCGCTCCTGCTGAATCAGTTCCAGGAGGTCGAGATCAAGTCCGTCGACTACAGGATCGACGTAAAGGAAGGCTTCCAACTCGCACTGATAGAGACGCTGCGGGCGGATCGCTACCAGGCCGAACCGGGGTCGGACGTCACGCTCTACGTCGGACTGCGGGAGTGGCAGGGAGAGCAGGTCGTGCGGAAGGTGCCCCTCCACGTCCCCGAAACGGCCCGTCCGGGCACCCAGTTCCAGGTGCTGGTCTGCGACGCACTGACCAACCTCAGCATCGAGGCCGACCTGGACCCGGGCTTCTTCGCCCCCCAGAGCTTCGAGCAACTGCTGGACGTGCTGGCCCGCATCGAGCCCAACCGGAACATGGTCGTCCGGGCGTCGTTCGTCGAGGAGGGCGTGCGCTACGCCGGCGAACCACTGCCGGCGCTGCCGCCGTCCGCGCTGGGCATAATCGAGTACAGCGGAGCCGGAGAGGCCACTCAACTCATCAGCGATCGCGTCAAGGCGGCGGCGACGCCGTGGGTGCTGGAGGGCAGCCAGATGGTGACCATCATGATAGAGGCGCCGCCGCCCCACAAGCCGTGATCGCGCTCGAAGTGGAGACAACAATGCGCGTAACCCTGAGGCTGCTGTTGATGATCGCCGTGCTGTCCGCCTGGTCGGCCTCGGCCCGGGCCAAGACGTGGACGACCAGCGGCGCGGATCAGTTCGTCGCCGGCGAGCTGGAGGGGGTCTCGGTTCTCTCAACGGGCGAGGTGCAGCTGGCGCCGGTCGCGGAGGAAATTGAGGGCCTGGAGGCCGCGCTCGTGTGGGACGTCGAGGCAGCCCCCGACGGCAGCATCTACGTCGGCACGGGCGCGCCGGGCGGCGTTTACCGCTTGCGGGAGGGCAAACTCGAGACCCTCCACGACGCCGGGAAGAAGCACGTCCTCAGCGTCCTGCCCCTGCTGGACGGCGGCGTGCTGGCCGCCACCGCGCCGGGCGGCGTCATATTGCGCATCGACCGCCAGGGCAACGTCGAGACCTTCGCCGAACGCGAGAACGAATACGTGTGGGACATGGTCCTCAGTCCGACGCACGAGATTTACTGCGCCACGGGGCCCGAGGGGCACCTGCTCCAGTTCGACCGAGCCGGCAAGTGCACGGAGCTTCTCAAGGTCAAGCAGACCCACCTCATGTGCGTGGCCGCCGGCCCGGACGGCATCGTGTACGCCGGCACGGCACCCGACGGCTACGTTTACCGTGTTGACCGGAACGGCCAGTCAACCGTGCTGTACGACGCTGACGAGGACGAAGTCCACGACATAGTCGTCGATGCCGAGGGCGTCATCTACGTCTGCACCGCCCAGAGGGAGGGCGGCCCGCAGGCCCCCGCCGAGCAATCCGGCGGCGGCCCGACTTCGGGCACGGCTATGATGGGAGCCCCGAGCGCGCGGAACAGCATCTACCGCATCATCCCCGCAGAGGGCGCCACGGAGATCGCCCGCTTCGACAAGCTCTTCGTCCTGAGCCTCGCCCTTTTCAACGGCCGCCTGCTGGCCGGCACCGGCCCGGGAGGCCGCCTCATGGCGGTCGAGGGCGATGACACGGGCGTGGTCCTCACCGAGTTCGACTCCGCGCACATCACGGGCATCGCCGTCATGCCCGATGGCGATGCGATCATCGGCACGTCCAACGCCGGCGCGCTGTGGCGTCTGGAGAAGGGGTTCCGCCAGGAGGGGAGCTTCCTCAGCAAGCCGTTCGACGCCGGCTATCTCTCCCAGTGGGGCACGATCTGGTGGGAGCAGAACGCCGACGTGGGACAGACGGTCCGGCTGAAGCTGCGCACCGGGAACTCGTCCGAGCCTGACGACCACTGGAGCGAATGGTCGCGCTGGACCGTCGAGCCGGCCGGCGACCGGATCGACGTGCCCCTCGGGCGCTTCGCACAGGTCAGCGCGGAACTGAACACACGGCCTCGTACCGGGAGCCCCTCGCTCCTGGAAATCAACGTGAGCTATCGCCAGGCAAACCGCAAGCCCGCCATACAGGACGTGCTCATCGACGGCGTGTCCCTGCTCCAGAACAGGACCAACAACCAGGGCTCGCGCCAGCCGGGCCGGCCGTCGCCGGGCAGCGCGCCACGTCGCGGCGATGACGGCAACGGCAGGACCACCGTCAAGACCATACAGTGGAAGGCCGCCGACCCGAACGACGACGACCTGGCCTTCGACCTCTACTACCGCGGCCTGGACGAGGAGGCATGGAAGCTCGTCGAGGAAGACCTCCGCAACACCAACGCGTGCAAGTGGGACACGTCACGCGTGCCGGACGGCCGCTACCTGCTCAAGCTGGTCGCCCGGGACGACGTCGCCCGGCCGCAGAAGGAAGCGCTCTCCGACCAGAAGGTCACCCCGCCCCTGATCATTGACAACCGGCCGCCGGCCGTTCTCAACCTGAACGCGCAGAGACAGGCCGACGGCTCCTATGAGATCACCGGCCTGGTGCGCGACGACCTGAGCCGCATCGCCGGCATCGAGGTCAGCGTGAACTCCGAAGACTGGGGCAGCGTCTTTTCCGGCGACGGCATATTCGATTCGCCGGAAGAGGGCTTCTCCTACCGGACCGACGTCCTGGAGCCCGGGGAGTACGTGTTCGTCTTCGCGGCAGGCGACGGCGAGGGCAACACGGGGAGCGCGAAGGCCATCATCACCGTCCCCGCCGGGCAGCAGTAGCCAACATTGCCCTTGGGGACCCGTCAGCAAGGCTTTCCCGGCTGTCCTTCGTGTTCGTCGTGTCCGTTGTGGTTCCAGGGCTGCCGTGGCCCGTCGCCTTGAAAGCGGCGCGCCCCTCGGGTATATTGGCGTTACACGGCTGAGGAATGGTGTAACGGCAACACAGCTGACTCTGGATCAGCCATTCCAGGTTCGAATCCTGGTTCCTCAGCCACCGTTGGACACGAGGGCCCCATCGTCTAGCCCGGTCCAGGACGCCGGACTCTCATTCCGGTAACAGGGGTTCGAATCCCCTTGGGGCTACCATTCCACGCGGCGCCCGGCTCCCGCGAGGGGGGCGGGCGCTACATCACCGGTTCAACCATCGACGTCAACGGCGGCGTGTATTTGCGATGAATCACGTCGAGGAAATGGACCATGGCGATCCTGGAAAACGACAAGGTGCGACTGGCAATCGACGAGCGGGGGAACCTGACGGAACTCGTCAATCGGGAAACAGGCTCCAATTATGCCGGTGGCGGCATGCTCTGGCGCCTCTACTTCCAGAGAGGCGAGCAGATGGACCGGGAGATTCTCGCGCCCGATACCGTGCCGGAGATCGCGATCGACGCCGACACTATCACGCTCCATTACCCGAAGGTGAACTATCAAGGCGCCGCGATGGCGATCGCGGTGACCGTCCGCGTGAAACTCGCGGATGACGAGACCCGCTGGTCGATCGAGCTGCGCAACAACGAGCCGGACATCATCCTGCGCGAGTGCCAGTTCCCGCTCGTGCGCGGCCTGATTCTGGGCGGTCGTCAAGAATTGATCTGCAGTCGCTTGGGCGGAAAGACCATCCACTCGATCCGAGACGCGGTGAAGAACAGCTTTACCCATTATGTGGCGTCGGACCATAACTTCCTGCACACGGACATGTCCTACCCCGGCCAGTGCGCGACCAACTGCTATGTCTTCGCGGGGCCTGACGAAGGCCTGTACTGCGGCTGCCACGACGAAACGTTTGCACACACCCTGCATATGTTCCGCCTGTACGGGGACGACTTGGAATGCGGCTTTGCCCGCTACCCGAGCCTCGCAACGGGAGCGGCTCTTACGGTCGACACGTTCGTGCTCTCGCCCTATTCCGGGGACTGGCACGCGGCGGCTCGAAAGTATCGCGCGTGGGCCGACGCCTGGTTCACACCGCCCAGCCCGCCCAAATGGGTGCGGACGATGAAGGCGTGGCACCGGATCATCATGAAGCACCAGTACGGCGAGGTGCATTACCGATACGACCAGATTCCGGAGATTCACGACGACGGTCTGCGGGCCGGTATCGATGCGCTGCACATGTTCGGCTGGTGGAAGGGCGGTATGGACAACGACAATCCCCAGTACACCATCGACGAAACCCTCGGCGGCCGGGAAGTGCTCGCGCGCGGGATCGAAGCATTCCAGCAGGACGGTTCCGTGATCCTCTACGCCAACGGTCGCCTGGTGGACGTGGACAGCGATTTCTATAGAACATTCGGCAAGAAGGTCAGCATCAAGGACAAGTTCGGCGCCGAGATCCGGGACGCATACCGCTTCCGCGCCAACGGCACGTTTACCGGGCATTTCGGCAACCGCACCTTCACCGCCGCCTGCCCCTATTGCGACGAGTGGTTTGACAAGATGAAGGAGGTGATCGACACGGCAGTTGCGCTCGGCTGCAAGGGCGTGTTCTTCGATCAGCTCGGATTCACGGAATTCCCCTGTTTCGACAAGTCGCACGGACACGAGACGCCGGACATGCGCATGGCGTGGCGAAAAGCGGAACTCACCCGGCAACTCACGGAATATGCCCGGAGCCGCAATCCGGAGATGGGCCTCGGCATCGAGTGCATCACGGACGTCTCCGCCCAGCACTGCGATTTCGTACATAGTCTATCGGGGTTCTGCGACACGGAGACGGATTGGGAGAACACGGGTGAGAAACCGGTTCTGGGCCTGTTTGTCGACTGGTTCCGCTACACCTTCCCCGAGGTCATCATAACCGACCGGGAGATCCGGGACGATACCGATATCGAGCGCCGCGTCAATCATGCGCTGCTCAAGGGACTGCGCAGCGACGTCGAGATCTACCGCTGTCGCAGGACGATCCGGGAGACGCCGATCTACGAAGCATACCTGAAGAAAGCCAACGCGCTGCGCGAACGGTATTCCGACTTCCTGCTGGAAGGCCGCTATGTCGATACCGACGGCTTTACGATAGACAACGATCAATTCGAGGCGCGGGCCTTTCTGAACGGCGAGCGCATGGCGGTCGTTGTAACCCAGAGCCACATGGACAGCGGCAACGTGACCGTGACCGCCGACGGCTATGACTTTGTCGAGCGCAGCGGACTGGGTGAAATCCGGGAAAACGGCTCTCCGACCCGCCTGACTCTCAACCGGCATGCATTGGCCGTACTCGTCTTCGCAAAGCAGGCGAAAGACTGAATCCGATGAAGACTGCCTGGATCGGGCAGGCAAGCCATCTCTTCGAACACGACGGCATACTCTGGCCGTCGATCCGCACCTGAGCGACGTGCTGGCCGAACAGGGACTGCCACGCCTGACGCCGCTGGCGGGCACGGTGGACGAGACCAGCATCAGCCCCGACTGCCTGAGCGTCCACGCCTATGAAGGCGGCCCGAGCGGCTACCGTGTCGGCGACGTATCGGACGAGCCTAAGCTTTACGGCAAGTCCCTGGCCATGGGCCTCGCAGCGCTCGACACCTGGCTTTACTCCTCACAGTCCGGCTACCGCCATCAGTGCCACCTCGTCCACGGGACGGGCCCACGGTGGAACAGCCATCACACCGGGCCGCTGGAGGACTTCCGTCCGTGCACGGCCTGGCTGGCCTTGCAGTTGCGCAACCGTTTCGCGCCCGGCCGATCGACGCGGGCCACTTCTCGCCTGATTTCGTCATCAACGAAAAGACGGGCGGCGGGCCGAACGGCCTGCCGCCGGGCGGGGTATTCCTCTACGTCTTCGAGGGTACCGACGCGCCGGATGTCGGCAATCCTCCGGCGGGCCTGTCGGGGACGTGACGCCCCGTTCCCGCTGCGGTTGCACAGGGAGTTCTCCCGCCGTTCGGGGAGTTGGGAATCGCGAAGCCCTCTCCTCACGGGGGCCGCGGCTGCGGCGACCCGCCTTCAGCCGGACAGGAATACGTAGCCTGTCCTGACGCCCGTCAGAAGGCTGACGACGGTGCTGAAGGCCACCATCGTGCTCTCGCCGATGATGACCCCGATGAAGAAGGTCCGCGCCCGGCGGAGCGCCCTCCCCCCGCCGATCTTCAGGATCAGCACCTTCGCCAGCCAGCCCAGGAAGAACGAGAACCATAGCTGCGTCGTGCACCACGACACCGCGACCGCCAGACCGAGCGGGTGAACGGGCCACCAGCAGAACGTGCCCCGCAGGAACATGAGCAGCCCGATCATTCCCGCCCCCGAGGCGAGGCCGCCGAAGCTCTGCTCCGCTGCTTCGCCGGGGCTGGAGATCATCAGGTGCGTCCTTTCGTACATCCGAAGCGGCCGGTAAACCGTGCTGTGCGTGTTGGGCAGGTTCAGCGCGCCCTGCTTGTAGTAGATCCACTCCATGGTGGCGTAGCCGGCCGCCACCGCCCCCACCACGAGGGCCGCGAGCATGGCCGGCAGGAACAGGCGACGGTGCCTTTCGAAGACCGACGAGATCCGCAGGGCGTTCATCACGTGCGGCCCGAGCACCTCGCGGGAGTCGTAAGCCAGGATGTTCGTCTGGACCTGTGCAACGACGGCCGCCGGCGCGGAGAAGGCATGCCCCCCGGTCAGATCGTCCAGGAACATGGACGGCTGCCAGCCCTGCTGGACGAAGAAGAGCCCGCCCTGCGCGACCAGCCTTGAGTGCACGAGCACGATCGAGAACATCAAGGCGATCAGGGCAAGGCCCGCGCCCAGGCCGACTCGGAACCACGCGTACCAGGCCACCATCCCGCCCAGGGACAGGACCAGCCCCCAGAACGCGAGCCGGTAGCCTATCGGCTCGCCGGAATCATCCACATCGGGCGCGCGGGAGAACGCCTTCCTGACCACGGCCCACAGGTGTCGCCGCGCCATCCAGAGCATCCCGACGGTCAGGGCGACGAACGCGCCGGCCTGCTGCCACGTCAGGAAGGTGCTGGTCAGCCGCCCGGCCAGGGGCTTGCCCAGCGAGTACGCAACGATCATCTCGCCGTAGACGAACAGGTGGAAGAGCCAGACGCTCAGGGACACGTCGCGGGGCACCAGGAAGGCGAAGCCGATTACGAGCGGGTATATATACGCGTCCCCCACGTAGAGATACGACAGGGCAGTCTCGCGGAACACGTTCGAGAACGGCACCCGCCACAGCCATCCCTGCTCGGAGCCGAAGGCCAGAGGCGAGAGGCGAGCCAGGCCGAGGACGATCATGAGGCCGACGGCCACCAGGAAGGTGCCGCTGCGCATCATGGGCGGCAGCAGCCGGCCCTCGCCGAGGTCCTCGGTGAAGTCCAACGGCACGCGCGCCAGGGGGAAGATGAGGCGCTCGGACTCGACCCACTGCTTCCGCAACATGCCGCACAGGAAGAACGTCGCCAGGTAGTAGAGGCCGATGAAGATCCCCCAGGTCACCGCGCAACGGGTCCAGCGACTCCAGGGCACGCGCACCGGCTCCCCCTCGGGCGTGCCTTCGTAGAAAACTTTTACGGCAACGGACATGGGGTCGCGCGTCAGGAGGATGCCGTCGGGCGCCTCTTTGAGCACGTCCTCTTCCCAGAAGACGTCGGGGCGCTGCGACAGATAAGGAGCGGCGGCCAGCGTGGTCGGCCAGTAGCGCATGAGGCCGCTGGCGGGCACGGTGGACGAGACCAGCATCATGCACCAGACCAGCATCAACTCCGACTGCCTGAGCATCCACGCCCGCCGCACGAGCCGCAGTACCAGGTTGACGCCGAGGGTCAGGATGATCAGGAAGAAGAACACGCCGACGGGAAAATGGTTGCCCGTCAGGTAGGTATTGGCGAACGAGTAGTCATTGATGGGGGTCAGCAGGCAGAGACCGAGCACGCCGAGGATGCCGACGGCGAAGGCGCGCCAGGTCATCTGTGGCCCCCCGCAACGGGCTGCAAGCGCCGGCCGGCAGAACGGCAACGCGGCGGCCGCCAGTATAGGAGCCGCCCGACGGCCTCGTCAAGGCGGGCGGCCCGGGGAACGAATCCAGTTGACGCGCGTCGGCCCGGCCCGTAACGTGTGCGCGCAATGGGTTACCGCGCCGCTTTCTCGCGGGGGGGACGGGGCATGGCCCTTTCAATGCGGGTCCTGCTGCTGGGGCTGGCCCTCGGCGCGTCCCTGGCGCGCGCCGAAGGCCTACCGAACGGGTCGTTCGAGGAAGGCGGCGAGACCCCCGACGGATGGCGCCTCCAGGGCGCGGGTAGCTGGGAACGGGGCGAAGACGGTCGCCGGGTGAGTGTCCGCGGCAACGGCGAGGACTCGAGCTACTGGCACACCGTCAACTACGCCCTCGCGCCGAACGCGCTCTACCGGATGAGCTTCCGCACGGCGGCGCGGGCAGCGACCGGCGGCTGCGTGATCAGCGGGCCGGAGTTCTGCAACCGGGATTTCCGCACCGAGCCGGGCTGGCACGAGCACAGCTTCATCTTCGCGACGCCCGACGCGGACCAGGCGAGCGGCGCTTACGTGCGCGTCGGCCAGTGGCACGTCACGGGCGAGGTGCGCTTCGACGACGTGCAGGTCTCCCCGACCCACGCCGTCCATCGCCGGGCGGGCGACGTCGAGCTGGGCGAGGGCGAGCAACTGGAGGAGACGGCCTACGCCTTCGAGGCCCCGTTCAGGTCGGACGGGTCGAACTACTCCCGGCCGCTGCACGCGTTCAACGCCAGGTTCAACTCCAGCCGCTGGGTCCTGAGCGCCGAGTCCGAAGTCGTTTACCGCCACAGCATCCCCGGCGCCGCGCAGCGGTCGGCCGCCGTCGAGGTGAACTGCAACTACCACGTCAGCGGCGCGGGCGCGGTCGAAGCCAGCACGGACGGCATAAGCTGGGTCGGGCTGGGACGCTTCGACGGCACGGGTAGCCTGCGGGCAGACGTCCCGGCGCGGCTCCTGCCCGCCGGGACGCTCTACGTCCGGGTGCGCGCCGTCCGGCAGGGAGAAGCGGGCGCGGCGGAGGCCGCGCTCTTCCAGTTCGGCAGCTACCACTACGCCGCGCAGCTCGACGCGGACCTCGGCGAACTGACGGGCGCGACAGTGTACCCGGACGTCCGGCAGACCAGCGACACGGTGCGCGTCACGATCGTGTCGGCGCCCGGCCCGGCGGGCCTGGCGGACGATGCATTCCGCGTCCGGGTCGAGAACCGCCGCCGACTTGAACGAGCCCTGCGCATCCGCGCCCTGCTGACGCCGGAGGACGGGGAGACCTCCGTCTCGGAGCAGCGGCTCTCCCTGCCGCCGGGCGCCGGCACGGTCGCGTCCGTGCCGTGCCCGCTGCGCCGGTCGGGCGTCAACAGCGTCACGCTGGAACTCCTCGAAAGCGGCGAGGCGCTCTACCGGGCGGCGATGGACCTGCCGGTCGCTGCGCTCCACGACTCGAGCTTCGGGCGCGCACTGCCGTCTGAGGGGCCGGTTGCGCTCTGGTGGTGCGAGGGGACGCGGAAGGTCTCCAGGCTCCGTCCACCGCCGTCGGCCGTCGGCGCCGCAGTGGAACTCCAGGCCGCCCGGAACGAGTACGAGCCGGTTCAGCTCATCCTGCTCCCCGCCTCGGAGTTGGCCGACGTGCGGCTGAGCGTCTCCGACCTTGCCGGGCCGGGCGCGACCCTCTCGGCGGGGCATGTCAGCATCGCGCAGGTGGCCTACGTGAAGGTCGTCCGGCCGACGGACTCGGCCGGGGCGGCGGGGTACTGGCCCGACCCGCTTCCCCCCTACGAACAGGGGCAGACGCTGGAGGCCGGCGTCAACCATCCCTTCTGGCTTACCGTTTACGTCCCGGCGGACCAGCCGGCCGGGGACTACACCGGGACGGTGAACATCTCGGCGGACGGGTGGCAGGCGTCCGTGCCCCTGAAGCTGCGCGTGTGCGACTTCACGCTGCCCGCGACGCCGCGCTTGCAGACAGCCCTCGGCCTGTCAACCCACTTCATTCGGCAGTACCACAACCTGGAGACCAACGACGAGCTTCGCCGGGTGCTGGACCTGTATCACCGGGACTTTGCCGCGCACCGGATCGCGCCCTACTCGCCCGCGCCGCTGGACCCGATCCGCGTCGAGTTCCCGGCGGTCGCGTGGGAAGGCGGCACCCACGATTCGGACCGCCCCCATGCGGGGGAGCGCTCCCTGAAGGTGGTGGACGAGAACGTGGCCGCCTCCGTCGCCGCCAGCAGCGCGGCCCCGGTCCCGGTTGATGCGTCCGCGAGCTACCGCCTGTCCTGGTGGGCGCGCACGGCGGAGCCCGACCAGCCGTACCTCGTCTCCATCCAGCAGTACGACGCCGGCGGGCAGTGGATCTGGGGCAACAACATCAACTTCCGCCGCACGGGCACGGGCCGCTGGCAGCAGGAGGATGCCGACGTCCCCGGCGCCGAGGGCCGCCTGAACGAGCGGGCGCGGTCGGTGCGCGTGGCCCTCCGGGCGGTTCCCTGGACCCCGGACGGCGAGGCCGTGGGGACGGCATGGTTCGACGACCTGCACTTCAGCCCGGCCGGCGGCGGAGACAATCTCTTGAGCGGCCCCGGTTTCGAGCTGGCCGCGGAGGACCCGACCGCGACGCTCGACTTCACGGCGTTCGACCGCGAGTGCGGCAAGTGCCTCGACGGGCTCGGGTTCAGCTCGATGATGGTGCGCCTGCAAGGGATGCCGGGCGGGTCGTTCCACTCCCGGCGCGAGGGGCGGCTCGGTCCCTTCGTCCAGGGGTCGCCGGGGTACGGGCAGCTCATGGCCAGCCAGGGGCGGCAGATCGTCGAGCACCTGCGCGAAAGGGGATGGCTCGACCGGGCCTACGTCTATTGGTTCGACGAGCCGGCGCCGAAGGACTACGAGTTCGTCGTCGAAGGGATGGACCTGCTCGGGCGGGCCGCCCCGGGCCTGACGCGGATGCTCACCGAGCAGCCGGAGCCCGCCCTGACGGGCCACGTTGACCTCTGGTGCCCCGTCGTGAGCGCCGTCAAGCCCGAGGCGATCCGCGAGCGGAAGGGGCACGGCGAGCGCTTCTGGTGGTACCTCTGCACCGGGCCGAAAGCCCCCTACATCGGCCTGTTCATTGACCGGCCGGCGACCGACCTCCGCGTCTGGGCGTGGCTCTCGCGCAAATGGGGCGTCGAGGGGCAGCTCGTCTGGTCATCCAACTACTGGACCAGCACGGCGGCGTTCCCGCCGCCCGACGTGCAGAACCCCTGGCAGGACCCGATGGCATACGTGTCGAGCTACAGCTACAAGCCCGGCCAGATCGGCTACTGGGGCAACGGCGACGGGCGGTTCCTCTACCCGCCGAACCGCGACGTGAAGGGGGACGAAGAGAAGTACCTTTGCGGCCCGGTGGACTCGGTCCGGTGGGAGATGCTGCGCGAGGGCGTCGAGGACTACGATTACTTCTGCCTGCTGGACGAGCTTATTGCGCAGGCCGAAGCTGCCGGGAAGGCGGCCGGGCTGATCGAGCAGGCCAGGGCTCTCGCCGCCGTGCCGGACGCGGTCATAGCGGACGACCAGACCTACTCGAAGGACCCCGGGCCGCTCTACGCCCACCGGCGCCGGGTCGCCGGTATGATCGAGCAACTGCGCCGCGCTCTCCGTTGACGCGCCCCGCATGACCGGACACCACACGCCCCTACTTGAAGCTGCGCGCCTTGTGGCGCCGGCATCTTGCCGGCCTGGGTGTGGGCGTCCCGCCCACGCCCTTGCTTGAAGCTGCGCAGCACGTTCCCTTAGAGGCTCTGACAGACTGAAGCGCAGAGATCGCAGAGGACGCGGAGGCAATTCAAGAAACAAGGTTCTCAGCAGCCCTTTTATCTCCTCGGCGCTCTCCTCTTCTTCGCCCTGCGTAGCGGGCTTCGCAGAGCAGGGAGCGTGCTCTGCGCTGAGTTCGTTTTGTCAGGCGTTCTTAGCGCTGGCACGCCTTGGCGCGCAGACGTTTCGCCCCGCTTGCCGCCCTCCCCTGCTGCCCGTAGCAGTGGAAGTGGCGCCCTTCTTCATCCACCGAGTTCCACAGGCCCCACTCGAGATGCCTGACCGCGCAGCCGCCCTAGCAGCCCGTTGAAGAACGGCGGTTCGCAGCGAGGTGCCTGCGCGCAGCGTCGTGTCGGTGTAGCACAGGCGCCCTCGCCTGTGGTCTTCTCAGCCGGGGGCGGCTGAGCTACATTTTTCAACGGGTTGCTAGGTCTGGGTGCCGTTGTCAGTCTGCTTCGTCATGGCGGTCCGGCGGTCCGTTCGGTGGCCACGTGATTTGACGCAAGAAACCGCGCAGACCCGCCGCCAGCCTGGACTTCTTGTGCTTCGGCCGATCCCAAGGAACCGTGACGCCGGTGAACATGATGGCAAAGCGGGTGATGAGAGCACCCAGCAAGATGTAGCCCAGGAAGACCTGGAGGGTCAACAGGAAGTGGCCCCAAAACGAGTGCGCGTTCGCATACATGTCCCCAAAGCCCAGAGTTGTCATTGTCACAACCGAGAAGTAGATCGCTCGCAACGGGACCAATAGGTGCGGGACCAACTCTCCTTCGACTTCGAAGAGGTTCGTCACAGCGCCCGGAGAACAGAAGAAGCCCATCCCCCAGTACACTGCCGCGAAGACCAGGGAGATAGCAGCGATGGAAACCAGTATCCGGGCTGTTGACCGACCATAGTCGGAGACCCACCAGAAGAGCTTCACTGTCCAGGTCCACCACCGACTCCGGTTCTCGTACCAGTCCAGCCAGCCGAAGCAACGGATGTTGTATTCCAGATGGGCTCGTGTCTTGGGCTCGACACGGGCCGAGGCAAGGCCTACTGCAGTGAAGTCAGTCTCGGTATCGACGCAACAAGCCATGATGACAGTGCCACCATTGATCGAGGCATAACGAGCATCAACGTCTTGCAGGTGCGAGTGGGAGAAGCTCGTGCCTTCCAGGTGGGCCCTCTCAAGATGCGCGTGTTCCAGGTAGCTCATGATAAAGTGCGCGCCTTCCAGGTGGGCATTCTGAAGATGCGCACGTTCCAGGTGGCTCTCGATAAAGTGCGC
>CAZQEQ010000026.1:0-40167 GCA_964592385.1 uncultured candidatus Brocadiaceae bacterium
CGACAGCTCCGTGCTGGTGAGATTCGCCTACACGCGCGACGCCGCGGGCAACCCCGTCGCCATCGAGCGCGAGTCGGGCCTGGGCACCTTCTACTACGAATACGATGCCCTCCAGCGCCTCGCCTACGAGGGGCAGTTCGTGGGCGCCGCCAGGCAATACGAGAACTACTACGAATACGATCCGGCGGGCAATCGGACGCTCCTCACGCACGGCGAGACGGGCGCCGAGGACCTCACCTACTACACCTACGACGCCGCCAACGAGCTGACGCAGGCGCGGGACATGGACGGATGGCTTGATTTACCACAACGGGCCCGGATGAAAGCGTCGTGCGGAGGGGAGACGTCGGCCGAGGTATAGCAGATGGCACGAGAACACAGGCGTTTGTTGCTGTGGGGTTCTGTTCTGGTGACGTTGTTTTCATTGCTGCACGTCGCAGCGGTCGTTGTCCTGTCCGCATGCGAGTTTCCCTCACGTATGATTGAGCAGAGGCGATACCAGCGACGGTGGGAAGAGCGGCGCGCCAGAGCCCAGCTCATGCAGCAGATGCACCACGACATCATCGCGCGGTACGAGGGGCTCCCTGCGCCGTCGACATACACCAAAGAGGTCCAGCGCCTGCTGGAGCAGAACGGCAACCCTTTCAGCAGGATGTATGCCATCGAGTGCGAGGATGGACACGTGAAGTGCATGGTGGACGTCCCCCGCCAAGAACTCAGTGACGTCGGCGTTGTGGACGGCGGCGGCAAGGTCTTTGTGAACGACCGTACTGACTTGGTCCTTCGGGTCTGGGCGGAGGCTTACCGTAACCGGACCATGGCGGGGGAATGGGCTGACGGATGGTAGGCCACGCCGCCACCAAACAGCACCGAATCATATGATTGCAAAGCGACAAGGGCAGCCCAAACGGAGGAGGGCGAGTGCGTTGAGCAAGAATCCGGCTGCCTTCGTGGGTTGGTGTGTCATG
Source organism: uncultured candidatus Brocadiaceae bacterium (assembly GCA_964592385.1). Taxonomy (GTDB): domain Bacteria; phylum Planctomycetota; class Brocadiia; order SM23-32; family SM23-32; genus CAZQEQ01. Next base: position 969 of record CAZQEQ010000026.1, read on the forward strand.
GCTGTGGCAATCCTGCTGGGAGCGCACCTTGCGTGGTTGGTTGCGGTGGGCGGCTTTGGGTTCCCTCAGGACATGCTCCGCCGGCGCGCCGACCGCCGCATGTCAGAAGATCCCGCCGGGAGAGCCCGCTTCATGCAGCAGGTGTACGCCCACACCGAGAGGCGTTACGGCAAAGTGACGCCTGACTTGCTTCTGCTGGAGTTGCGGACGACGTTGGCTGCAAGCGGCAATCCCTTCGGACGGTTGTACGTCATAGCTTCGCTCGAAGGAAAGACATACATCGCTGATGTTCCAGCAGATGCTCTCACTCAAGCCTGCGTGCTTTGGATGGGACCGAAAGGCAGCGGGGTCGATACTAACGCCAGCCCGTCAGCCGCGCTACGCGTGTGGGCCGAAGCGGCTAAGGGCGGTACGGTGGCATGCTCTCCGAGCACCTCGCCGTAGTTGGGCAAGGCCGGCAGGAAAGCTCGGTATCGAGAAACGGGGACACAGATGTCTGTCGCACAGCATGACGATCGGCGGTTGGCGATGTGGGGCGGGGTGTTGTTCGTGCTTAACGGGGCGTTGCACGTCGGGTATTCCTTCGTCGCGATGTCTCGAGGGGGCCTGCTACTGCTCCTTGGCCCGCTCCTGCCCGTTGTTGCTCTCTGCGCGGTCTTCTGTGCTGTCGTGCTCACACTGAAGGACCGAAGTTGGTGGCCGATGGTGCTGGCCGTGCTGGGGCTCAATGTACCTCTTGGTGCCATGCTGTTGTTGGTGTTCCGCCTTATCCTCTGAATGCTGCGGGGAGGGCCTTGCAGAGAGTGGTGGCGATCACGTACAAGGACGGCACGCCGAACACCTTCCACTACGACGCCCGGGGGCGCCGCTACGCCGTCGAGGAATCGGCGGGCCTGCGCTACTTCACGTGGGATGGCAACGGCATGAACCTGCTCTGCGAGCGGGATGAGTCAGGGGACGTGACGGCCGAGTACACGCACGGCTGGACGCCCGTGGACGGCATCGGCTCGATGGTGGCGGCGGTGAAGACGGACGGCGGCGGGACGTACTACCAGTATCCCATCTACGACCATCGCGGCACGGTGGTGCGGCTGGTGGACGAGGCCGGCGCCGTCACCGCCTACTATGAATACGACGCCTGGGGCAACGCGCTGCACGAAGAGGAATCCGGCGCCACCAACCGCTTCCGCTATCAGTCCAACTGGCTGGCGCTGGAGGACTCGGATAGCGCGCTCTACCTGTCGGCGGCGAGGCTATACGATGCGGAGACCGGTAAGTTCCTGGTAGTTGATCCCATTCGGAAATGCCTCCACCCGAGTGCTTACGCCTATGCTGCGAATATGCCGACGCGACGCGTTGACCCCAAAGGACATCAGGCCGTTCCTGACTATCCCAACCCAGATTGGATGGCGTCGAGCGTCGGAAGTGCTGTCCTCGAAGAGGCATGGGGCGGTCCTCTGCCCGAAGGCATGGACTTGATAGACATATTCTACGCCCTGCCCGAAGACGCGCAGGGGTTCGTTTTCGACATGTTCCTCTTTGACCTAGCCAAGCCCGTCCCCCCCTGTGATTGGACTCCGCCAGTCGAGGTAGGTGAAGAGCAAGGGCAGGAAGAGGCCCTCATATTCCTCGAGCAGATATGCACGAGCGGCCAAGGCCTCGACCTACCGGAGGGGCGCGTAGAGATCCCCTGGCTTGCGTCAAGCCTTGCGAAGCAGAGCGGTGCGATAGCCGAGCAATGTCAGCGCCTGATAGACCTTGCTAAGGATCTTGGCCTCCACGACGCTTACATCAAGAAAGGCGCGAACGGTACGAAGTACTTGATAATCAAGGGCTATCCGGGGCTCCGGACGAGCCTCAAGGGCACCAGGTATCTCGCCAGCAACACCAAGGTCGGGCAGATAGTCGCTGCCAAGAAGGTCAGTGGCGGGCTGACCAAGCGAGCTTTCGGCTGTGCGATTGTGACGACAGTGGCATTCAGTGTCGTCGAAGGGATCCTGGATCGCCAGACCCTAGGGGAGATCGGAGTCGGGGCCGGCGTGGACGTAGCTGTGGCGGGTTTGGGCGTGCTGACGTCTGCTGCGGTCGGAGCTGGAGTAGGTACTTTCGCATGCCCCGTAGTGGGCACAGCCGTCGGAATGATAGTCGGCGTGTTTGTCACTACATTTTCAGACTATGCTATTCACCACTTCGAGATAAAGCAGAAGATATACGCTTTCCTTGTTGAAGTGAATGCGGGGTTCGAAAGGCACCGTACGCTCGTTCCGGTTGGTGGGCTGATATGGATTGACATCACGCCTGACATTGGCGCGGAGCCGGTCAGGGATATCATATGACTGCAGCTGTGGCCGCACGTTGCTACAGTGGCGTTGACAGGGAAAGCCTCGTGGGAGTGTGGCATGTTGTGGTATAGGTGGAGGAAGACGCGCCCTGCGGGCAGGGGAGCGGCGGAGAACCGAGAGGGCGATTCACTGCGGCCCGCGGTTTCACGCCTGCTGAAGGCGTGGATGTTCTGCGACCTCATAATGGGGGGACTCACACAGATTGTGCTCTGCGTCGGAGACATAGGCGAGCGCATGCCGTACCTGAAGACGATGAACGCCGCCGTGCTCGGGCTTGCTCTTGTCTGGCCCTGGATGCTTATCGGGCTGCTGTACCTCACCAGGCGGGGTATCTACGTGTTCGTGCTTGAGCCGATCTCGGTGATGCTGCCCCTTGCCTGGTTTTGCCTCATGGGGGGTCTCTTTGCCACGTTGGAGGGCACCGGCAAAGCCCCGTTCAATCCCTGGCCGCTCGGCGCAGCGCTGTTCGTGCTGGCTAGCATCCTCATCCTCGTACTCGAGTGGAAGACCGGGGCTTTTCTCTGGGACGAATGCGTCGAGACCGGAATGGTGGACCTCGACGAGGCAGTTGTGAGGCCACAGGCTCCGCGCTTCAACGTATCTCACCTGCCGCGCTGGGCTCGTGCGAGCCTGCCGGCGGGCGTCGTAGCCATGATCGTGGTCGTATTCTCTTCCGTGGTGCGCATTTCCCTTCCCGGCGACCGGAGCCTGGTTGTGATGGTCGCCGTGGGGTGGTTGGGAGCTTTCGTGATTGGCGGTGTAACATGGGCGCATGGGATCGCCCTGCTATGGAGGGCCGTGTTTTGGGAGATCCGGAGTGGTCGGAAGCTAATCGTTGAATTGTAACATGAACCGAGGAAGCGCCCTCACGGCGGCGCGGGGAGGTCACCGAAGAGCTTCATGGCCGAGGCGAGGTGCGCCCGTGCCGCGCGGATGAACGCCGCCCCGTGCTGCTCGGTCAGGCGCTCGCCAAGTTTGCTGCAACGCAACGTCTTTGAGCCCGATAGCTCCCGCAGCCTCTGCTTCCGCTCGTCGTAAGAGTCCAGCGCGAACACCTCCCGCAGCCGGGGCTCCAGCTTCGCCCAGACGCTCGTTGCGTTGCCCGCGTCGAAAAACTCTGCCAGGAAGTCAAAGGTGGCCCTGGCAGCAGCCATCGCCCGGCACTTGTTGTCCACCCTCCTGCCGTCCCGCGGGTCCGTCCAGACGTAGTTCACCACGTCGGGCACGACCCGGAGTTCTGCATGGCCGACATTGGGCAGGGCGCTTTTCACGAAGTACCAGGGGAAGCAGGAATTCAGGTCCTCCTGCCAGCCGGAGAAGGTCTCGTGGCTGAAGGTGTCCTGGAGCGTGTGGAGGGCGATGCCGAGCCGCAGGGGATCGTCACCGGCCGCCTCCAGGAGGGCATGGGCGCGGCGGCTGTCGCGCGTGGTCATCCAGGGGGATTCCGCGTCGTCGCCGGGCAGGAAGTGGAACGGCACCAGGACCGAGAGTTGGACCTGCCTGTCGGACCAGTTGCCCACGATGCCAGACTGAGTCTGGATACCGTGCAGGTCAGCGATCGTAAGGTCGTCGGTGTACTGGTCCGCCCATGCGATGGTCTTCGCCTCGGTGGCGCGGAGGCCGACCCGACGCAGGGCAAGCGCGCCAGGCGCCCCGCCTACTTCGCCATCTGGCCCAGGGTGATGGCGAGGAGGGCGGTGCTGCAGCCGTAGCCCGCGCCGCCGTAGAGGTCCCCCATGTATTCGAGAAGCTGGACGTCTATGGATTCGATCTCCACGTCCGGGCGCGGGTTCTTCCACTGCATGCTGTAGAGGACGCCCTTGCGGTCGCCGCCCTTGGGCAGGTCAACGGCGGCGCCGACCGTCGCGCCCTCCAGCGGATGCGGGGTCACCTGGAGCCAGTCGTCTATGTGCCTTTCGAGCAGCACGGGCGCCTCGACTGTGGCGCCGTCCGCGTAGTGGAGCACGTAGCGCATGACGGCGGGCAGCTCGTAGCGCCGGCGGGGGCCGCCTATTTCCGCGCGCGCCCGGTTCGAGATGCCGCGCCTGACCCTTGCCCCGTGCAGGAAGAACAGGAAGTCCGCCTTGCGGCCGACCTTTATGCCGGTCGCCTTCAGCGGCAGGCCCTCCAGGTCCTGGTCGGCGCTGAGCATGATGCAGTTCGGCACGGGTGCGGTGGGGTAGTCCACCGTGTGGAAGAGCACGTCGCCGTACATCTGCTCGCCCATCCTCAGGTTGCTCAGGTCCATGCCCTCTTCGCCGAACCACGGGGTGCGGCCTGCGGCGGGGGCAACGTAGCGGTTGCAGTAGTCCGTGAGTTCGAGCGTCGAGTAGCGGATGTTCAGGCCGGGCACGGCGAGCGCGCGGGACTCCGTGCCGACGCCCATGTTGCGCAGGATGACGCCCGTCAGGTTCTGCTTCTTGCCGGCGTTCTCCTCGAAGGGTTCGTCGGCCATGAAGTTGGTCTGGTTCAGGAAGACGCCTCCCTTGCCCCGGGGGTAGGCCACCAGGCCGCCGACGTTGTCGATGAAGACCGCCTCGCGCGGCGGCTCGGGGCGCAGGAACTGCAGGTAGTCTATGCCCAGCAGGCGCACGTCGGGCCGCGCCTGGTTGACCTCCTGCCAGGAGCGCACGTCGAACGTGATGGTCTTCTCGACGCGGCGCGGCTCGGGCAGCTTTATCTCGTTGACTTTCGAGGAGACCGGCAGCCGGACGCTGACCTTGTTCGCCGTGTCGCCGTCCAGGATGACGTCCATGTCCTGGATGGCCCAGTAAATGTCGTTGCTCCAGATGTTTATCTGCGCCAGGGTGTCCGGGCGGCGGAGCCGGAAGGTGAGTTCCCTGTGGTCCTCGTCCTCTTCGATCCAGACGGAGTAGTAATACCGCCAGTCGTCGCTGACGAACATGCCGTTGACCATGTTGTAGGGGTCGCGGTCGTTGAAGCCGGGCTCGTAGGCGAACGGGTCCTCCGGCCCGTCGGGCATGAGGCAGAACGGGGCGAAGTCCCGCCCGTCCACGACGTGGCTGTAGGTGTCGCCGCTTATCCAGCGGCGGTTGTGGAGCATCTTCTTCGTGCCGAACAGGGCCACGTCCTGGCAGCCGAGCGTGGCGGCCAGGGAGAAGTCCGGCCGTTCCATCGTGACGCGCTCGATGCGGAAGGGCCGGACCATGTGGTCGGTGCCCATGAAAGCGTTGAACTCGCCGATGCCGTCCGGCCCGAGGCCGTTGAGCATGATCCATCCGCCGGCCTGCTGGAAGGCGTCGGCCTGGGCCTTGAGTCCTGCGAGCGCGGACAGGTTGTCCTTCGAGGCGTCCACCACGACGGCGACGTACTTCGACGCGTCGAGCGCGGCCCGCAGGTCCGCGACGGATTCGACGAAGCGGCCGGTGGCGCGGACGTTGTCCACCAGCTGGCGGTCTTCGGGCGCGTAGACGGCGGCCACGCCGGACGGCGGGGCGTAATCGGCGTACGTCTCGACCATGTTGCGCAGCAGCACGTCGGCCGCCGGCTCGACGCCGAGCTTCGAGCCGACGCGGAGCTGGCAGAGCAGGATGACGCCCGTGCCGCACGGCATCTCGATGAGCGGGGAGTACTCGATGACGCCGTCGGAGAAGGCGAAGACGCCGGCCAGGCTGCGCCCGCCCTGGGACGGCTTGCGATAGACGTTCTGGTAGGTGGGGTGGCCGTCGAGCCAGTCAATCAGGTCCTCCCTGCCCAGGTCCTCGAAGATGGGCGTGCCGAGCGCCGCCGGGTGGGCGTAGCCACCGAAGTGGGTCGAGGTGGTCAGGGGCGCGGGGACGTTCGCCCCCGCGACGGGCGCCTGCTGCTCCAGGACGATGACGCTGTTGCCGGCGGCGGCGTAGGCGAGCAGGTCGCGTCCGAGGGCCTCGGTCGGGCTGAGGGTGTCGGGACCTATGAGCAGCAGCCCCTGGCGGCCCTTGAGGCCGGCCAGGTCTTCGAGCCGGTCGAACTTTACCCCGGCGGCGGCGAGGAAGTCGGCGGCCTTGCCGCTCCGGTCGAGCACGGCGACCGGCACAGCGACGTTGACCTTTGTGATGACGGGCAGGACGGGCACGATGCGTTCGTCCACGAAGTCCGGCGCGCCCGGCTGCGTGACCTTGAGCGTGAGCGTGCCTTCGAGCCGCCGGTCCGTCTGCGGGGCGTTGATGACGAGGGTCTGCTCCTGGCCGGAGCCGGGCTCGATGCGGAGCTTCGCGGTGTCGCCGGCGATCCGCTTGCCCTCGATCTCGTAGGACCACTCGAAGGTGACGGGCTCGGCGCTGAAGGTGTCGTTCATGACCTTGAAGAGCAGTTCGGCGTGCCGGCCGGCGTAGAGGCGCCGGGTCTGCCTGCGCGGGATGACGCAGAGGTCGCTGAATATCTTGCGGGCGTCCTCGCAGTGGGCCAGGTTGTCCCAGGGGAAGAAGCCGGCTGCGCCGGCCCATCGGTATCCGCCGTAGAGCATCCGGAGGTACTTCGCCTTGCCGTTGTCGGCGTGCTGCGCGCTGCGGAACGCCTCGTCGCCGATCATCCACGGGGCGTAGCGCAGGGCCTGGCCGGCGGCGCTTTCACCGACGATCCAGGGCTTCTCCCGGTCCCACGGGTAGCGCGTTATCTTCTCGGAGTAGCGTTCCAGCGTGTAGGCGTTCTCCGGGTACCAGTCGTCGCCGGTCGTGGGGTAGTGGGGGCCGTTGATCTCGCACGGCCCGCCCAGGTCGCCTGCGCCGCCGACGGTGTAGGGGCGGGTGGGGTCGTTGTCCCGTCCGACCTGGATCACCTCGGCCATGAGCTCTTCGATCTTGCCTAGGTCCTCGCCGCCGTAGCGGTTCATGGCGTTGATGTAAACCAGTTCGTTCTCGATCTGGTAGAAGATCACGCACGGGTGGTTGCGGTAGGCGCGGGTGAGCTGGTCAATGTGCTCGCGGAAGTTCTCCCACAGGACCTTGTTCGGCGCCAGCACGCGCTCGTCGGACTCCAGCTCTTCCCTATAGGCCAGTTGGAAGCTGATGAACATGCCGTCTATCATCGAGCAGAGCCTGCCGGGGATGCCGTTGCGGTCGTAGAACTCCAGCCGCTCCTCGCGCGAGGGCAGGAAGAAGCTGGACTTGCGGTTCTTGCTGAAGCGGGTGAAGCGGTCGTTCTCGCCGCGGAAGCGTTCGAGCCAGGTCTCCCCGTTCCACGGGCGGCCCGCCACGGTGACCCAGTTCCACACGTTCCGCCGCACGCCGTTGATGCGCAGAGCCGTGCCCTCGATCGTGACCTCGCGGAAGCCGAAGAGCTCCTCCTGCACGTCAATCGTCTTGCCGGCCTCGGTCACGCTCGTGCGCAGCCGGTAGAGGTCCGGGTCGGGCAGGGGCCACCAGAGCTTCGGGGCCTCCCACGCGCCGGCCACGGCCACCGTGGCCGTCGCCGTCGCCGGGACGCTCAGGTCAACCGGGCCGAACCGCTTCTCGACCTGCCCGGTGCCCTCGTGGACCGCCTCGCAGAGCACCTGGAACCTGCGCGCGCGGTCGGCGGTGTTGCGGACCGTCACGTCCACGTCGAGCCGCTTGTTCCGGACCGACGGCCTGATGAAGACATCCTCCGTGTAGGCATCGCCGACGGCCACGAGCGTGACGGGATTGACGATGCCGTAGTCGCGCCCGTCGCCGTCGCCCTTCGAACTGGGGTAGATGGGCGCGACGTACATGAGGCCGCCGTGATTGGCGTACGGGCGGTTGCGGTGGTAGTCAACGTCGGTGCCGGCGCGGTAGTTCTCCGCGTCGACGGCGTAGTAAGAACTCTTGATGGCCACGGCGATCTCGTTGGTCGTCCCCGGCTGGATGTGCCCGCTCACGTCCAGGTCCCACGGGATCCAGACGCCCTTGTGCGAGCCAACGAGCCGACCGTTGACGAAGACGCTCGCGATCCAGTTCGTCCCGGAGAAGTGCAGCTTGAACCCGCGCCCCTTGTAGCCGGCGGGGACGTCCGCCCGCGTGCGATAGACCGTCCGGTGGGCCAGGTTCAGGCCGTCCACGCTCCACTGCGACCCGGGCAGTTCGATGCCCCGCCATCGCAGGGGGTACACGTCGGGGGCGGGCACCTTCTGGACCGGCGTGAAGCGGTCGGCGTCCATGTCCGTGTCGTCGTAGCGGGCGACCTGCCAGGGGCCGTTCAGTTCCAACTCGCTGCGGGCGGCGCCGGAAACCGGCTCGGGAAACTTGAAGACGTGGGCGGCTGCCTGGCGGTCTATCTCGGCGTCGTACTGCTCGCCCGGCTTCAGCCTGCCCTCGGGGACCCACGGGTCCGTGACGAAGGCGAAGCAGTCCAGGGCGATCCAGAGGGACTTGTTCCCCTCGCCGATCTCCATGTATCGCACGGCGAGCTTTGCCGGGCCGCGCTTGAGTTGGACCTTGCCCAGATCGAGCCAGGCAACCTCGTTCCACGTCTTCAGTTCCATCACGTTCGTGGTGAGGGCCTGGTGGGGGCCTTCGCGCCACTCGCCGTCTCCAATGCGCCACTGGAAGGGCGAGCGGATCCACTCCATGCCGACGCGCGCCCAGGCGTGGTATTCGCCGGCCTCGGGCGCGGCGAGGTCATAGGTGAACTGGAACCCGCCCTCGGGCATCTGCTTGGCGAGGGCGTTGGCGGCGAAGTTGGCCGCCAGCCACTTGTCGCCGGACAGCAGGTGCGCCCGGTCGGACCCCGTCCAGTAGTCCTCGAAGTTGATCGAGGCGGGCTCCTCGGCCTCCACCCAGACATAGGGCGCCGCTTCCGCCGAGAGGGCCGGGCCTGCGGCGATGGCGAACAGGACTGCCGACACAACCACCAGCGATGCACGGATAGAAGGGCGCATGGCTTTGCTTCCCAGCTTCTGGCTATGGTGTGAGAAGACGCCCCCCGTGCAGCGGGGGCCAAGGCCCTTATAGCGCGCCGGGCGCGGGATGTCAATCGCGCCGCCCGGGGCGTCCGCCCGCTCCTGGTTGCAGCGCCCGTGGGTTCTGGTATTATGGCGGGTCTCCGTTGACACGAGCAGGGAGCGAGTCATGGAATACGTCGCGATCTTCCACGCGAACCTGAACTACGCCTGGCTGGAGCCGTACTTCTTCGAGCGCACGATCCGCGCCTCCTACGAGACCATCTTCGACGTTTTCCGGGAGCGATGCCCCGACGCCCGATACGTGTTCGAGGCGTCCGGCTACACCGTGGAGCACATCGCGAAGGTCACGCCGGACGTGCTGGACAAGCTGCGGGACGCAATCGAGCGCGGGCAGTGCGAGTTCATGGGCTCGCCCTACGCCCATCCGGTCCTGGCGAACGTGCCGGAGGAGGACGGGCGCTGGTCGAACGAGTTCGCCATGCGCGCCTACGAGCAGTACCTGGGCCTGCGGCCGGAGTCGGGCTGGAACCCCGAGTGCACCTGGCGCCAGCACGTTCCGCGCACCTTCCGGGACGTGGGCTACCGCTACCTGACGCTCGACTTCGAGAGCTACAAGGTCAGCACGGACAAGGAGTACGGCTGGGTCGAGCGGAACCGCGGTCGCAACATCTACTGGGGCGGCCACCTGCCCGAGTACGACGTCGATCCCGACGATCCCGCGCTGCACAAGCCCTTCCGCGACGTCGTGCCCGGCCTGCACGGCATGTGCCGCAGCGACCGGCTGGCCGGCCGCTCCATCGCCTACTTCCTGGGAAGCGTCCCGCTGGCCGACTACATCGAGAACATCAGGAAGTGGTCCGGCACGGTGGACGAGGGCTCGCTGATCATCTTCGCCGACGACGCCGAGTACTGCGGCACGCGCGGCTATTACGACATCAAGCACTACGGCGATTACTCGAAGTGCTTCGGCGTGGTGCCAGAGGCCGCCGAGCGCCTGGAGGCGATGGTCAACGCCGTCAGCGAGCTGGGGCCGATGATCACTTTCAAGGAGGCGTGCGAGAAGGAGCCGGTGGGCGAGCCGTTCTTCGTCGAGGACGGCATGGCCTGGCACCGCACCTACGCCGAGGTCTGGGGCAACACGCCCGAGGCGAAGCGCTTCGACCCGCAGCTTGACCTGATCCGCAACGACTACAGGCTGAACGTGCAGCCGATGGCGGAGGCCGACGAGCGCTGCAAGCCGATGGTCGAGGAGTTCTGGTTCCACCTGACCAGCGCGGCCAACTCCGACGGCCGCTGGCCGCCGCCCCCGCGCAAGGTCAGCCCGTACCACCGGGAATGGGTCGAGCGCGAGATCGCCGCTGCCCGCGCGGCGCTGGAGAAGCTGAAGGGGGCCGTCCGCGCAGAGGCCGTCGAGGCGCCGGCCAAGCAGGCCGGCGAGGGCGGAGAGCCGCGCGCCGACGGCAGCGACATGCCCGACCCCGCCGCGCTCAACTGGAAGGAGCTCCAGGACGAGATCTACCGCGCCCACCAACTGAACGACAACCCCGAGACCTGCCAGGAAGGCGCGGGCAGGATCCGTGCAATCTTTGACGAATACCGCCGGCGCGGCGTCGCCCATACGGCCCCGCCGCGCATCAGGGAGTGAAGCGTGGGCGGTGAGTACTTACAGATAAAGGCTGGGCCGCGCCTGTTCGTTGTGCTCGCGGCCCTCATCCTGCCGCTGGCGGGGTGCATGCCCTGCCGGCGGGACGCCGCCGGAGCCGCCTTCCAGGCCGAGAAAGGAGATCGCGTCGTGGATGAGAAGGAGCCCGAACGGAAGGCGCTCAACGTCATTTTCGTCGGCAACAGCTACACCTTCTGCAACGACCTGCCCGGGACGATAGGGCGCCTGCTCGAGGCCGGCGGCACGGAGTTGCGCGCCGGCCGCTACCTGAAGGGCGGCGCGACGCTGAGGCAGCACTGGGCCCACAACCTGGGCCAGGCGGACGAGGGGGATCTGGAGCGCGCCCCGGAGGCCAGTTTCGATGACTGGAAGGGGCGCTTCGACGCCCTTCTGGCCGGCGGCAAGTGCGATTACGTGATCCTTCAGGGCAACAGCCGGGATACGTTGATGGACTGGGGCTTCGAGGAGGCCGCCCGGCTCTGGTGCGAGAAGCTCGGCGCGGAGAGCCCCGATACGAAGGTGCTCTTCTTCATGACCTGGGCGCGGAAGAACCTGCCGCAGGACCAGGCGACCATAACTGGGGGCTACCGGGACGTGGCGCGGCGGAACGGCGCCCTCGTCGCACCCGTCGGCGAGGCGTGGCGCGCCGCCCTGGAGGCCCGCCACGGCCTGGTGCTACACGTGGAGGACAACTCGCACCCGGCGCCGCTCGGCACCTACCTGGCCGCATGCGTCTTCTACGCCTCCCTGACGGGCAAGAGCCCGGTCGGGCTCCCGGCCAGGTTCTCCGTTGCGGGGGACCGGGGAACCGACTATGCGCTGAGCGACGAGGACGCCGCGTTCTTCCAGCAAGTCGCATGGGAAGCGTACCTCGAGAACGAGAAGGTGATGGAGGCCGATTGACCGCCGCCCGATGGCCCGAAAGGAGTGCAGTGATGGTGCGTTGCACGTTGGCGTGTCTCTTGATGGCGCTGGTTGTCCTGTCGCGGGGCGCCGCAACGGCGTCCGCGGCCGAAGCCCCGCCGCAGTACTGGACGTTCGCGCCCGGGCCGGACCCCTTCGGCCGGTCGCCGATTGACCTGCGCTCCCTCAACCAGGACGTGGCCGGCGAGGACGGCTTCGTCGTGCGGGACGGCGACCGCTTTGTCTTCTCGGACACGCGGGAGCCCGTGCGCTTCTGGGCCGTCGTCTCCCAGAAGAACGTCGGCAGCCTCAGCCACGAGGCCATTGATTACATGGCGCGGCGCTTCGCCAAGAACGGCGTCAACATGTACCGCGTGCTCAAGCACATCGGCGACCAGGGGGCGGACGATCCGACGGCGGTCGATCAGCAGCTCCTGGACAACATCCATTACGTCGTCGCCGCGATGAAGAAGCAGGGCATCTACACGCACCTGGACATTTACATCCCCCTGAGCGCAGAGGTGACGCCGAGCTGGGGGCTGCCGGGCTTCGAAGGCATCAACAACAAGGCGCCCTTCTCGCTCCTTTTCTGGCACCCGCGCATGGACGAGATCTATAGGGCATGGCTGAGGAAGCTGTTCCTGAGCGAGAACCCGTACACCGGCACGACGCTGGCCGACGACCCGGGGCTCGCCCTCTACACGCTCGCCAACGAGGACAACTTCTTCTTCTGGACCTTCACGCCCGGGAAGAACATCCCGTACGAGTGCATGGAGGTGCTGGAGGCGCGATTCGGCCGGTGGGCGGCGGAGAAATACGGCTCCTTTCAGGGCGCGCTGGACAAATGGGCTTTCGCCAACCAGCGCGACAGCGTGGCCGACGGCCGGGCCGGCCTGCTGAGCGCCTGGGAGATGACTGCCGCCTACGGCGAGCAGGAACCCCGCTCGCAGGTCCGCGTGGCCGACCAGTTGCGCTTCATCACGGAGGTGCACCACGCCTGGTACGAGGACGTCATGCGCTGGCTGCGGGAGGAGATCGGGCTCAAGTGCGCCGTCATGGGCTCCAAGTGGCACACGTCGGACGAGACGCGGCTCGGCCCGCTGAACAAGTACGCCACGTTCCCCAGCGACGTGATGGACGTGAACGGGTTCTACAGCCCACCCGCCGTCGGCAGGGCTGCGCAGTCATGGAGCATCAGCACGGGCGACCCTTTCCAGGACCAACTGGTCACTCTCCATCCGGAGTCTATCGTCCTGCGCGTGCTGCAATATGACGGCTACCCGCAGATGGTCTCCTCGTACAGCTGGACGGCGCCGAACCGCCACAGGGCGGAGTGCGCGTTCCTGGGCGCAGTTTACGGCGCACTGGAGGGGATTGACGGGATCGAGTTCTTCACGGCCCGCGACGGCCGGTGGGCGAGCACCGTGGGCAAGTGGCCGCTGATGACGCCCAGCCAGTTCGGGCAGTTCCCCGCCTCGGCGCTGCTCTACCGCCGGGGCGACGTGCGGGAGGCCGACGCCGTGGTCAAGCAAGTCCTCAGCCTGGAGGAGCTGTTTGAACTGAAGGGCTCCGGCACCGAAGAGCCCTTTTCCATCGATGACATGCGTGCGCGGGAGGTCCCGGAGGGGCGCGAGGCCAGGGACCTGGACGTCTCCAACATCGACCCGCTCGCCTACCTGGTCGGGCCCGTCGTGCGCGGCTTCGGCGAGGACGACGCCGGCGCCAGGCTCGCCGACCTGAGCCGCTACATTGACCGCCGGGGCAAGACCGTCCGCAGCGTGACCGGCGAGGTCCTGCTGGACTACGGCGCCGGGCTCGTGACGGCCGACTCGCCCCGCTCGCAGGGCGCCTGTGGGCTGCTGGCCGCGGCGGGGAGGATCGCCCTCGGGGACGTCACCATCGAGAGCGGCAACGAGTACGGCTCCGTGCTGGTCGCCGGCCTCACGGACGAGCCGATATCGTCCGCCCCCAGGCTGTTGCTCCAGGTGATCACCGAGGAGCAGAACTCGAACTGGCGGGTCGAGCCCCAGGGCGAAGGCCTGAGGATAGCGAACGCCGGCGGGCCGCCCCTCCAGGTGCGCGCCGCAGCCGGGTCGGTTGTCCTGAAGGGCGTCGGCGCGTCCGGCGTCAAGGTCACGGCATTGGACCAGGACGGCTACCCGCTCGGGCGCAAGGTCGCCGTCTCGCCCGCCGACGCGGGGGCCCGCATCCGCCTGGAGCCGGACGTCCTCTACTACCTCATCGAGCGCGGCTGACGGAGCGCGGACCCCTGAGAACCGACCTGCACACGCACACGTCCGAGCACCCGCGGGAGGACGCGACCTTGCACTGCACCATGAACGGGCTGAGTCTCCTGGTCGCTCTCTGCCTTGCACTGCCGGCGGCGCGCGTCGCCGCTGAGAGCGAACGCGTCGTTGTCGTCGATCCCCTGGCGAGCATCCGCACGGAGGCCGACGTAAAGCCCATCGGCGAGACGCTTCGGCTCGTCGGCCCCCGCAACGGCTTCTGCTCGGCGCAGGTCGTGGCGTTCCGCAGCGTGACGGCGGCGCGGCCCGTCCTGCGCGGCCCGGGAGGGGAGATACCGGCGGACTGCGTCCGGATTACGTACGCCGTCATGGAGTCCCCGTACAAGCCGCCGGAGGTGAGCAACGCTCCCTGGCTGCCGGAGCAGTGGCGCTTCGAGCCGCGTTACGACGTCCTGCACGCCGCGCCGCCGGCCGAGGCGGAGATACTGCCCGTCTGGCTGACCGTGCGCGTGCCCGCCGGCCAGGTTCCTGGAGAGTATGGGGGCACGATGAAGGTCGGCGGGACGGACGTGCCGGTCAGGCTCACGGTCTGCGACTGGGTCTGCCCCGATCCCGCCGATTGGGTCACCTACATGGGTCTGGTCCACTCGCCGGAGACGATGGCCCGCCACTACGGGGTCGAGCCCTGGTCGGACGAGCACTGGGCGCTGGTCGAGAAGGAGCTGCGCTTCGCGGCGGCGCTCGGCGACAGGATGATCTCGCTGCCCGTTTACCACCGCACGGACCTCTGCGAGTACCCGTGGATCCGCTTCCGCGTGCAGGGCGACGGCTACGAGCCGGACTTCAGCATCGTCGAGCGCTACCTGGGCCTCTTCAAGAGGATCGTGGGGAAGCCGAAGACGATCGTCGTGATGGCCTGGTCGGGCGGGAAGTGCGCGCCGGACATCTACGGGAGCAACAAGGGCAGGCCGAAGTCGCAGGCGCCGATCGTCGTCGTGGACGGGGCGGGCGCACTCACGCCGGTGCAGGTCCCCGTCTGCGGCCTGCCGGGCAGCGAGAAGGTGTTCGCCCCGCTCATGGATGGCGTACGCGAGCGCGTCCTCGCGCTGGGCTGGCCGGAGGAGACTGTCCTGATCGGCTGGGCGACGGACCGGCGCCCGAGCCGGGCGCAGGTTGACTTCTTCAAGCGGATAGCGCCCTGGGCGCGCTGGGCGATCTTCACCCACGGCCGCGGCGATTCGGGCTCGGACTGGCAGACCGGCGCCGCGCAGAAGGCCGAAGGCGTGCGCATCGTCGAGGGCATGGAGATCGGCCATTACGTGCACCCCGAGGCGCCGAGGGTCTATCCCGTCCCCATGGGCGAGTGCGACGAGCCCCACACCGACGGGATAGCCGGCGGCTGGGACCTGCCGTACCCGGAGTACCTGAACTTCCGCGTCTACATGTACCACACGGCCTCGCTGGCCCAGTACCGCTCCTTCCCGGGCGGCAGCATGGTCCGCGGCTCGACCGTCTATAAGGGTCACGAGCGGGCGAGCGGCGCCGGCATGTCGAACATCCCCCTGGACTTCTGGGAGGACGAGTCGGGCCGCTCGATGCTGGGCACATATGGCAGGGACTGGGCCGGCGGGTTCCATCGGCACAACAGCTTCTGGCTCATCGCACCCGGCCCGGACGGTCCTGTCTCGACCGAGCGCTTCGAGATGCTGCGCGAGGGGATGCAGGAGACCGAGGCGCGCGTCGCCATCGAGAAGGCGCTGGCCGCCGGCGCGCTCCCGGCAGATCTGGCCGACCGGTGCCGCGCCCACCTGCTGGAGCGCATGAAGGTCCAGTGGAAGGACGGCCAGTTCGCCCGCAGCAACTCGCAGTGGCAGAAAGGCGGCTGGCACGATTACGGCATCGCCGAGAACTGGCAGGACTCCACCGCCCGCCTCTTCGACCTCGCCGGCCAGGTCGGCCATTGAAACCCGCGCTACGAGCGGAGCCGGACAGTTACCTATCTGAACGTGTGGTCCGTCAGCGCGGCGCACAACGGGTCGGCGTGTTCCTCGCAGAAGCCAAACGGCAGATGCTTCCGCCAGCCTTCGGCGTACTGGCACCTGCCTGCCATGGTCCCGACTTCCCTCGCGAGTGCCGTCATGGTGTTCAGATATGAGTCGATTCCCTGGCTCTCATCGAGCCACGCCTTCTGGCTCTGGTGGCAACTGAGCATCCGGCGTTTCTGCTCCAGGACAGTGGACACGTCCACGAATATCTCCGGCGTCACCAGCTGTCCCACCGGATCGCGGTTGCCGTAAGGCTGAGCGTGGTACACCGTCATCTGCTGGTTGACAGGATCGCGGGGCGGGTCCACCGGGAAGTTGCGCATGCCGCGGCAGAAAGCCGCTGTCACGGCCAGGCGGGCCGCGTTCTCGTGGTCTGCCATGTAGTCGCGGGGCGAGTGCACAAGCAGTATCTGCGGCGCGACGTCGCGCATGATCGAACCGAGTCTGGCCAGAAGGCCCTTCTCGTAGAAGATCTCGATATCGTTGACCAGGCTCTCGTGGAACACTGCGCCCACGGAGGCGGCCGCCGCCATAGCCTCTTCGCGACGGATCTTGATGATCTCCTCCGCATCCAGCCGGGCGCTGCCGCAGGACCCGTTCGCAACGGTCATACAGTGGATCTCGAAGCCTGCGTTCTTGAGCAGGACAAGCGTGCCGGCCATCAGGAATTCGATGTCATCTGGGTGAGCGGCCACCGCGAAAGCTCTGTTGCTCATGACCCCCCTCCCTCAATGCATCTCGGCTTCACATACGCCTATGGCGCTGCGCAGGAAGTTGAACTGGACGTTCGGGTGATCGGCAAGGAGCGACATCGGCACGGACGTGTCCGGGATCTGCTTCGAAATCATCAGTGTTGTGAGCCGCAGGCCGAACGGACTGTCGTGCATGCCGGCGTGCCAGATGGAGACCTTCCCGGCGCGCCACGTCTCAACCGGGCCGACCGTAACCGCCTGGGACGGGACGTTCTGCACAACCCCGCCGCCGGACGTTCTGGCGTTCTGCATGATAGTCACGGGGTGAAGGTCCACAACCCGAGTGGTCAGCTTCCTGTAGTCTTCCGGCGGCGGCGGCGCGTCCTGGTATTGGCCTTCGCGCCTCGGCGGATCGTTGAAGGCCCAGTGTTTGACTTCGCCCTGGCCGCCCTGCATCACCACGCAGCGGGCGCCTTCCCAACTCCTGACGTACGCTGAGGTGTCCGCCCGGGGAAAGTGGATGTTCTCCTCGGGCATGCGGAGGTCCTCCCGAATCCGGTTGAAGCACAGGTCGAGGTCCGCCTTCGCGAAACTGAGCGGATGGGTCGGGGGCACTTCCTTGCCGTCCACGACCCACTCGTCCATGCCCCAGAAATGGCAGTTCCGCAGGTCCATCTCCAGTTCGTTCACAAGTCGGGCAACCAGTGGCAGTTGCTCAGTCGGCCCGATTGGGCCGCATATCCCGGCCGGCGCTGCGTCGGTAGCCTGGCGCCATGCCGTGATGTACTCCAACGCTTCGGTCAGATAGAAATCCTCCGCGGTGTCATAGAACTCCACCGTGAAACCGGGCCGGGACAACGCCTTCAGGTCTGCCGCCGAAAGCTTCGCTGCGTCGTCCAGTGTTGCCCTGTCGAGCGTCGTATAGTCCCACCATCCGGGCGCCAGCTTGCTGATTGGCCTCATTTCGCAGGCCTCCTTTCCGTTGGTCCCCGAAGTAGGGGGGCCGTGCGCTCCTGGGCGCTGCGATCGTGGGGGTATTGTGATTGATGCACGGGCCACTGTAAAGGGGACACCACCCCGGCCGACGGCGCCGCCGGCCGGGCTGCCGTTCATCGCTTCCGTCAACGTGCTTGGCCATGGGGCCGGCGCCCCGGGAGGACCGTGCCGCTTCAGGGCGGCCTATCGTCGTTGGCGGGGCTTGCGGCCGGACATATAATGAGTGAGCAGGTCCAGGGAGCGGTGCCCCGGCCCGCCTCGTGAGCCGGGGGATTCCAGAAAGGAGGATAGCGGCATGAGACTTTCCGCGTTCGCAGTTGGATTGCTTGCCCTGATGGTCGCGCCGGGGCTGGTTGAGGCCCAGGCTTCCCCTGCCGCCAGGCCTCCGACAATGCGCATGGCCTGCGGGCTGGGTGGGTTGAGCGACTGGAGCACCTCCTTCCCTTTCGTGGACCTTGCCATGCTGAGCCGCGGCTGGGTCGAGATCGACG
Source organism: uncultured candidatus Brocadiaceae bacterium (assembly GCA_964592385.1). Classification (GTDB taxonomy): domain Bacteria; phylum Planctomycetota; class Brocadiia; order SM23-32; family SM23-32; genus CAZQEQ01. The sequence goes on from CAZQEQ010000026.1 coordinate 19,206, forward strand.
CCAGCAAGCCCATCGACTATCCCCACGGCGACCCGGTTAAGGGGCTCACCTTCCCCGCCGACGCGGACGGCTACCCGCTGGAAATCCCCTGCCAGGGCAAGCTTGCCACGACCGTGTTCCTGGTGGGCATCCCGCGCGAGATCTATCCGCAGGGCAAGCTCACCCTCCTTTTCGACGGCACGGGCGAAATCCACCTCGACTGGGACGCCGGGGACCTGAGCGTTCAGGGCAGCGGCAAGAACACGAAGTTCGAGTTCGAGCCCACGTTCACCGACGAGTCGAGCACGGGCGTCCTGATGACGCTGGTCAGGTCTGACAAGGCGGACCCGGTTAAGAACGTCCGGGTCATCATGCCCGGCTTTCTGGAGACGTATGAGAAGGACATCTGGAACCCCAAGTTCCTCGATGACCTCAGGCCGTTCGCCGTGCTGCGCTTCATGGACTGGTGCCGGGTCAACAACTCCCAGCAGAGCGACTGGTCGCAGCGCAAGACCAGGACGACGTTCGGCCAGACGGGCTACTTCGACGGCAAAGGCGCGGCCTACGAACTGATGATCGAGCTGGGCAATCGCCTGGACAAGGACATCTGGCTCTGCGTGCCTCACATGGCCGACGACAACTACATGGAGCAACTGGCCGCCCTCACTGCCGCCAACCTAAAGCCCGGCCTGAAGTGCTACATCGAGTGGTCCAACGAGACCTGGAACGGCATCTTCGAGCAGAGCAGTTGGGCCAACTCCCACGGCCAGCACGTCGGCAACGCCGTGCGCCTGTTCAGGGCCTTCGACAAGGCATTCAAGAACGACTCCAGCCGCTACGTCAAGGTCCTTGGCAGTTGGACCATCGCCCAGTGGCTGACCGAGCATCACATCGCCCTGATGGGCGACAGGCAGGGCATGAACCCGGACGGCGTCAAGGCCGACGCCGTCGGCATAGCCCCCTACATCGGCCACGACGCCGACGGGGACGTGGACAGCGTGCTGAAGGGGATGGCCGCTTCAATCGCCGGAACTGCGGAGCATTGCAGGAGACACCGCGAGATCTGCGACAAAGCGGGCCTTCAGCTCATCTGCTACGAGGGCGGCCCGCACGCCCTCAAGGGCGACTTCGTCGAGGCCAACGGCGACCCGCGGATATACGACATCTACATGGACTACCTGAAGGCCCTCGCACCGCACGTGAGCATGTTCAACCAGTACGTGGCGGTGGGCAGATGGGGCCAATACGGCTGCTGGGGCGCCAAGGAATACGTCGGCCAGCCCCTCAGCGAGGCCCACAAGTACCGCGCGCTGATGGTCTACGCCAACTCCGGCCCGCCGGCCTCGGACTGACCGGGCGGTTCGGCAGCCAAGTCGTCATGGAGTGAGGCGGTCCGGGCGATCACCGGGCGTGGTCCGCCCCCCGCGCCCTAGCAGCCCGTTGAAGAATGTAGCTCAGCCGCCCTCGGCTGAGAACGCCACAGGCGAGGGCGCCTGTGCTACACCGACACGGCCCCTCGCGCAGGCACTCTCCGGGGAATCCTCCTTCTTCAACGGGCTGCTATGCGGCGGTGAACGTCGTCGCGGAGAGGGGCGGGGCGGCGTAGGCCAGCCTGCCGTCCTTCAGGGCGAAGGTCCCTATCGCCGCGCCGCGGTCCGTCTCGCTCGTGCGGACGGCCTGGAAGCCCGTCGCCCGCGACCCGATCACCTGCAAGTCCACGTCCCGCCGGTCCTCGCTGGTGTTGAGCAGCACGACGGCGTCCCCGTGGCCGCTGCCGTTGTCCGCGAAAGCCATCAGGGCGATCTGCGTGTCGTTGCTCACGACCCGGGCGACGCCCGTGCCCGGCCGGCCGGCGAGGCAGGCCTGCCGGTACCACCAGTAGCCCGGCTCGACCGATAGCGCGCCGTCGTCGCCGACGCGGAAGGCCGTGCCGGGGTTCGGGTCGCCCCCCTTCCAGAGCGACGGCCGCTGGACGCACGCCCACGGGATCAGGCCGTTCACCTTCGCCGCGTAGATGTTCTCGCGTATCTCGTTGACGAAGAAAACGTCCATCTTCGACCAGCTCGTCGAGGTGACCCAGGCGTGCAGCTCCGGCCGCTTCGCGCGCAGCAGGTCGGTGCCGGTGCTCCGCCAGTCGCCGGCCCACCTGTGGAAGCCCGGCGACCAGAAGCCGTGCGAGGTGATCAGGGCGAGGTTCGCGAGTGCCTCCCCGTCGTCGGCGATGGCGCCGGCGTTGCCCCATTCGACAAAGCGGAGCCAGTTCGACGTCTCGCCCGGCGTGACGCCCACGTCGGCCATGCCGTTGGCGTCGAGCACGCGCCGCGTCAGCTTCAGGAACGCCGCGACCTGCTCGGGCGGCCAGTACATGTTGTAGTCGTCGCCCGGGCCGCCGCGGGTGCCTTCCTCGTTCCAGCGCATCCAGTCCTCGCCCTCGTTGTGGAGGGACACGTAGCGGACGGGCAGGCCCTCGGCGTCGCGGAGGTACTGCGCGAAGGCGGCGAGGTACTTCGCGCACTCTACGGCCCGGTCCGGGTCGAGGTCGCGGCCTCGCACGACGCGCTGCCTGGTCACCCACGCCGGCGGGCCGTAGAGCGTGACGATGACGCTCAGGTCCTCGCCCCGCTCACGCGTCAGCCGGTGCCCCTCGCGGGCGAAGCGGCGCATCCACTGCGTCGTGCGCTCGTGGTCGTACGCGGCGGGGTCGATGCGCGGGTCGTTGAGCGCGCAGCCCGGGCCGGGCTCGTCCTGGTGGAACGGGTCGAGGAACATCTTCAGCAGGGCGGGCCGGAGCCCGTCCGCGCCGAAGACCATCTCGATAACCTTGCGGCGGTCGGCCTCGGCGAGGATGCTGAAGCCGCCGTAGTCCTGCGGCTCGGCCGCGGGGTCGAGCGTCTGGGCGGTCTCGACGTAGTTCACGCCGAAGCCGTCCCACCGGCGCAGGACCTTCGAGAAGTCCACTTGTGTGCGCCGCAGCATGTCGTTTGCTCTCCTTGGGCTGCGCAGCGTTCAGTCGGTCAGGCCGAGCACGCGGGCGATGTTGCCGCCGAGGATTCGGGCCTTGTCCTCCTCGGGGACCTCGCCGTCCAGCATGGCCCTGTACCTGGCCAGTTCCACGTGCATGAGCTCGAAGGGCGAATCGCTGCCGAAGCAGACGCGCCCGGCGCCGAGCGTGCGGACGGCCTTCAGTATCGCGCGGGTGTGGACGGCCGAACCGATCAGCGTGAGGTTCGGGCATTCGGCGGCGAACTCGATCGCCGCGTCGGTCAGGTCGCGATGGCCGACGCCGCCCATGTGCGCCATCAGGATGCCCAGCTCGGGGAACCGCCGGGCGATTTTCGCCACCCGGAAGGGATGGGTCTGCTCGAAGGCGTCCGCGCCGACGTGGAACGCCAGCAGCCTCCCGGTCCCGGCTATCTCCTCGATGACCGGAAGGCTGATTTCGGGGTCGTCTATATAGTAATTGTTTTGAGCGCCGTTAAGCTTCACCCCGAAGAAGCCGTACTCTTCGACGCAGCGCCGGACGGTGTCTCTGGCCTCCTGGACGCCGAGGGTCGGGTCGGCCCAGCCGAAGCCGAGGATGGCCTCCGGGTGCCGCCGGGCTGCCTCATAGACGTAGCGGTTGCAGGCCGTCAGCCCGACGTAATCCGAGTAATGCGCGGGGTTTAGCCAGCAGAGCGTCCGGTCCACGCCCGCGCGCTCGACGCTCTTCAGGTGCTCCTCCAGGGCGAAGGCCCCGCCGCCGGGGGAGATGTGGGTGTCGGCGTCAATCAGCATCGGTCGCTCCTCCTTGTTCGCGGGGGCAATGCTCGACGGGTTGCTCTGGAGCGGGCCAGCGTACCATCGCTCCGGCGCGTTCGCAAGGGCGGGGGACTGGCGCCCCGGCCGCGCCCGCACTATCATGGCCGCCCTGCTCATCGGGGGGGAAAGACATGGAACTCAGCAGGTCCGTGGCCCTCGTAACGGGGGCCGCGCGCGGCATCGGCAAGGTCGTCGCTTCTGTCCTTTGCGCCCATGACGTTCGGACAGCTTTGATGGACGTTCGGTCGGAGGAGCTAGGACAAACGTCCTCGGAATTCGGACAGCGCCACTGGCGCGCCCTCCCCGTCGTCGCGGACGTCACGCAGCCTGCTCAGGTGGACTCCGCGGTCGCCCGGATCGAGGAAGAACTCGGGCCGATCGACGTGCTCGTGAACAACGCCGGAACCTTCTCCACCATCGGGCCGGTCTGGGAGGCCGACCCCGACCGCTGGTTCCGCGACGTGCGGGTCAACCTCTACGGCGCGTTCCTCTGCTGCCGGGCGGTGGCGAAGCGGATGGTCCCGCGCGGGCGGGGCTACATCATCAACGTCGCCAGCAGCGGCGGCGTCGGCGACGCGCACCCCTACTCGACCAGCTACGCCGCCTCGAAGACCGCCCAGGTCCGCCTCACCGAGGGCCTGGCGAAGGAACTCGAGCCGCACGGTGTCAAGGCGTTCGTCATCGGTCCGCCGGCGATCCTCACGGAGATGACCCGCTTCATCATGGACGACCCGGGCGGCCGGGCGTGGCGGCCGGGCTTCGGCAGGATATTCGACGAGGGGCGCGACTACCCTCCGGAGTTGGTCGCGGACTTCATCCTGAAGCTCTTGAGCGGCCGCGCCGACGCGCTGACCGGCCGGTTCTTCCTGGTCACGGCCGACTTCGAGCGGATAGTCGCCCAGGCGGACCGCATCCTCGCCGAGGACTTGCTCACCCTCCGCATGAGGGACCTGCCGTGAGAGGGGGGCCCTCGCCTGTGGTGTACGATCGGGACCGGTGTCCTGCGCTCCACCTGTCGCGAGCACAGTCGGGGGTCGAAGGACTCCCGTTGGTTCCTGGGCGAATCACCATATGGGAAGAGCCGCATGGAGCATGGCTCCATGCGGCGCTTTGCTCTCTGGCTCAGTACAGTAGCCCGACAGTGATCAGCGGCCGGACTCTCGCCCGCCGCTAATTGTCACCCGCGATCATAACCGTCACCCAATGTGGCGCAACCCTTTGAATGGCGTGGTATGGGTTGCGTTCGGGCACCAGCGTCGTCCTACTCTAGTCACCTCGTGAACATGTCGCTTCAGCTAAGCTGTCTTCCGCATTCGCGGCATCGGACGTTCGTGGCCAGCAGCCTCCTGCCTGCGTGTGTCGTCGGATTGCGCCGCCTCTTTCTTCCAGGCAGGCCACTGCTGAGCTTCCTTGTGGATGCGGTCTGCTTGCCTCTTAAGCCATCCATCTCTCGGCATGACGGGCCTCCCACTATTGTGCCGGCAGCAGCTTTTTCTCTCGTAGCTGTTGCTCAATCATCCTGGTAAAGCCTTGTTCTTCGGCGATATATGCCAAGCGAGGGGCATCAATCGCCCAAATCGGTCTGGCCTGAGCGCGGTCCCACGCAAGCGGCTTGCCGGCTTGATCTTGCCGTTGCTCTGGCATCGTGAACCAGTCAATGTACCTGCGCGGCGCCACCCCCACAAAAGCTTTGAATACGACGGGATGCTCAGCGTCCGTGGCACTGCCGTCTATGCTGATCGAATCGCTGTGAAGTTCTCTTGCGCGGCTCTTCGGATACGGCTCGATGTAGACGACGCGTTCGATGCCTGCAGCGACGATGTGTTTCGCACAGTTGTGGCAGGGAAAGGTCGTGGTATACAGAACTGTTCCCCTCAATGCTACGCCTCGCCGCGCTGCGTCTGCAATCGCCGCCATTTCAGCATGCACGCTTCTGCCAAACTCGCCCACCTGCATGACCTGCGTGTCTTTGAGTTCCTTCCTGCATATCTCATATAACTCGTCGGCGTCCTCCCTTTCAAGGTCAGCCGCCAGGCGCCCAGATTCCTGCAAGCATGATAGCAACTCCTTTAGCATAGACTCCTTCATGCGGGTGCTGGTGTCCTTGCCCCATCGAAAGTCACGTCTGTCACACGCATCCTCTGCCCAGTAGAGCCCCCCTCGCGCGCGAGGCACCTCGTTTGTGCCTACAGCGATGATATCCCCGTCATCAGTTGCGATGGCCGCTCCCACCTGTCGCGACAAGTCCGCTGACCGGAGGGCAGCCGCCCAGGCAAGGAACATCCCGTATTCGTCACGAGTGGGTGTATGGAATGGGTAACCGAAGACCGTCTCCACGAGTCGCTCAACTGATTTGCGCACTGCATCGGCGTCGCTGGCATCTACGAACACGTCTGCCAGAGGAAAGGTCCCTCGGACATTCTGTCCATACAGGTCGCCGGGCTCAAACTCATCCTTCTTCCTGAGGCGTTCTGCCGCATCCCGCCAATCATTTGGGTTCGGCGAATTGCGAGACTCAGCGATTCTTCTCGCCAATACGTCAATCCTCTTGTCGCTGGGGCAGTAAGCCGATATCAGAATGAATGCAGGCCCGTAGATGTCCCGTAGCGTATGGACTTCGGCAGGATGCTTGAGTGAGTCCAGTACGTATGCTGTTCCAAGTACGGCCTGATCTGGCTGGCCGCTCTCTGCCTGTCGGAAGTCCCGCACCTCCATAACTGCTAAGCCAGCCAGCGCATCACCGCGTCTCAACTTACGTCGGAGCTCGTCGCCGGCGTCCATGTGCCTATCGATGCGCACATCTTCCGGGCCACCATCCGGGAGTTCGGACCACGGACCCTTATTGATTCCATGGAGAAGCTCGCTCAAGCGAACCCGGTAGGAGGCATAGCCCACTTCTCGGAGGGACTCCGCAAGGAACGTCCGCACGCTCTCGAGGTCGGTACCCGCGGCGCCGACCAGGCCGATGAAGACCTCCTGCTTTCTCACACTATGTTCTCGGTCAGGCATCGTGCCCGCTATGCCAGCAGAGACTCCGGCGCAAAGCCGTCTCGCAGGTCTGCGTTCCCCTACTCTCCCAGATTGGGCGTCATAGTAGTGCGGCGCGAGTCCACTGTCAAGGTTGCTCGACCGCAAACGTTAACAGGCCCAAGCAAGACGGCATGGCTGCGCGACGGGCCCGCGGCTTGACAGGCCCTGGGCGGGGCGAGGTGTTTACGCGCCGAGGCGTGCCTCGGCCCACCCGGAGGGGTAGCCCCCGGCACCCCTCAAGGGTCCTCATCCCGAGAGCCCTTCGGGGTCGAGGGGTCTCGCCGGGGGGCCGCGCATGCCTTCTCTGGAGAGCGTCGAATTCCTCTGGCTCGACGTAAGCGGCACGGCGCTTCAGCAGTTAGGCCAGATGCCGAACCTGAAGCAGGTCAGGGTTTACGGCTGCCCGGAGGTGACTGAGGCCGATGCCGCGCAGCTTGCCGTGGCATTGACGGGCAGCCCGGCGATTGAGGACTACTGGCCGTCACCTTACGACGAGTAGCGGCAATGCGGTGCGCACCCCGGACCCCGGTCCCCTCCCACGAATGCGGGAGGGTCGGGGCTTCTTTTTCGGCAGGAGCCAGTAGACGACGAGGTCGCGGCTTAGTAAAGAATACTTGACTAACGCGGGATTTAAGGTAAGATATCTTTACTAACGCTGGCCGCTGGTAAAGGAGGCTCAACCGGCAATGGCGCGCGCAACGGGCTCCTATCGGGAAGTCGTCGTGGGCGGCGAGAGCGTCCGGGCCTTCGTTCCACGGCCGCTGCCGCCCGCGGACCCGCCGCTCTGCATCGAGGGCCGGCTCGCCGACCTGCACGAGACAGCATTGGCCGCCCTGAGCCGGCTGGCCGTCGCCGGCGCCATGGTGCCGAGTGCGGATTGGTTCCTTTACGGCTTCGTGCGGAAAGAGGCCGTCATCTCCTCGCAGATCGAGGGCACGCAGGCCACGCTCATGGACGTGGTGACGTATGAGGCCACCCACGAGGCGGAGCGCCCCGCAGAGGTGGCGGAGGTCTGCAACTACGTTGACGCCCTCGCCTACGCCCGGAGAGAGCTGGCCCGGCCCAAGGGCCTGCCGCTGAGCACGCGGCTGCTCTGCCGCGCCCATGCCAGGCTCATGCGGGGGGCGCGGGGCGCGGGCAGGCAGCCGGGCCGCGTGCGGACCTCCCAGAACTGGGTGGGTGGCGCGACGCCGGGCCTCGCCCTCTTCATCCCGCCCCCGCCCGACGCCGTGCCGGACGCCCTCAGCCAACTGGAGCGTTGGCTTCACAGTGACGATCCGCTGCCGCCGCTGGTCCGGGCCGGGCTGGCCCACGTGCAGTTCGAGACGATTCACCCGTTCCTCGACGGCAACGGGCGCATCGGCCGGCTCCTCGTCGCGCTGCTCGTGGGACAGTGGGACCTGCTGCCGCTGCCGCTGCTCTACCTCAGCCTCGCCTTCAGGCGGCGTCAGCAGGAGTACTACGGCCGGCTCGGAGCAGTGCGCACCGACGGCGACTGGGAGGGATGGACGGCCTTCTTCCTGGACTGCGTGCGCGAGGCCGCCGACGACGGTGTGGAAGCGGCGCAGCGGCTCTTTGCGGTGCTCGGCCGCGACCGCCGGTCGGTCGTCAGCAGCCCCGCCGCGACCGTGACGGCCATACGGCTCTATGACCTGCTGCCGGAGCACCCCGTCGTGACGCTGAACATGGCGACCGAACTCCTGGAGACCAGCAAGCCGACGGCGGCGAAGGCTATCAACATGCTCGGCGAGGCGGGCGTCCTTCGCGAAATCACGGGGCGGCAGCGGGACCGCGCCTACGCGTACGACGCATACCTGGAGATCCTGGCCGAGGACACTGCCGTCGCCGGGTGAGCTGCTGCGGGCCGCATGGGTGCTGTCGTGCAGCGACCGGGCGGGCGCCCCCGCGCTCGCCTGAGCTGCGGTGGTGTGGCGCCGCGTTCCAGGCCGGCAAGATGCCGGTGCCACCGCCGCACACGCCGATTTCCCCGCGGGGCACGGCATCCTGGTTCCCCGACGCGCAGGCGTCACGTCCGGCTGACCGGTTCGCGGGACTTCTGAGGACTGAGGCGGCAGGGGTCTTGACAGCTACAAGGTAATACAGTATACTGTAACGCCAAGTGGGCAATGGGTTCGCCCCGCTCGACCCGCTCACGCCGCGAAGGATCCGGCAAAGCATGGAACTCGGGAAGTGGAAGACGCAACTGCGCAAGGGCCTGCTGGACCTGTGCGTGCTGAACTTCCTGGGCCGGCGCGAATACTACGGATACGACCTCGTGCAGGACCTCCGGCGGATCGAGGGGCTGGAGATGCGCGAGGGCACCGTCTATCCCATCCTGGCGCGGCTGGAGGAGGACGGCCTGGTGACCAGCCAGGTCCGGCCCTCCGACGCCGGCCCGCCCCGCAAGTACTTCAGCATCACCCAGGCCGGCAGGCAGGCCGTAGAGGCCATGAACACGCACTGGGAGCTGGTCGAAGTGGCTGTCCGAAAGGCCAGGGAGCAATAGAAGGGGGACGCCGCATGGGCGCCGACGCCGGTAACTGGGAGCAACTGAGGGACGACTACCTTCACGAGGTCGAGCGCCGGTTGCGGCGCGTGGACCATCCCCGCAAGCGGGAAGTGCTGGACGACCTGCGCGCGCACCTGGCCCAACGCTTCGCCGAACTGTCGCCGGAAGATCGGACGCCTGACGGAATGAAGGCGCTTATCGAGGGGATGGGACCCGCGGATGAATACGCGGAGTTGCTCTCCCCCGCGACGGGCGCGGCTCCAGGGAAATGGTACCGGCGGGGGTCTGTGCGCGCGGCGGGCATGGCCCTGCTGATCGCTGCCCTTGCCGCGCTCGCGTGCATCTCACTTCTGTGCATGTTGGCCGTGTTGGACACCCTCTTGTTCGCCGGCATAGCCGTCGCGCTGGTCGTGAAGTACCGGCGCACGGGGGATACAGGTTTCCTCTGGCTCGGGTTGGCGCTGGTCGTCTGGCCCCTGCTCGGATTCCTGGAGGCGCCCCTCGTGCGCGTCATGGTGGACAGGACCCTCGCGGGCGAGCCGGTCGTCTTCCCCTTCTCGCTGGTAGCGGCGGGCCGGATGAGCATAGGCAGCCTGGTGGCGAGCCTTGGCTATAGTTCCCGGCTGGTCAGATCGTCGCTGGTTCTGCTCGGCATCCTGCACCTTTATCGGGGCCGGTCCGCGGGGCGGGCCAACGTAACCGAAGCATGAGTCAGCGCCTACGCCGCTTGACAGGGGCGGCCGGCGCCGCCGGCCGGGTCATTCTCCCCAGGGCCCGCCGGGCGGCCATGCCATCTCGAAGCGATTGCCCTGGGCCAGGGAGGTCAGGACGGGGCCAGTGAACGCCGCCAGAGCAGCTACCACGCTGGCCAGGTCCTCGGGCACGTCGTCCAGAGCCGACCGGCGCAGGAACGCTCGCCATTGCGTCTGCTTTGTGGCGTCATGGCCGAACTGTGCGGTCAGTGCCAGGGGCATCTCACCGGGTAGTGCCGTCCTTCTTCGCTCGAAAGTCGCCTGAACGGCTCTGGCCAGGGTTGCGCCATCAAAGCTGAAGGCCGAGGCCAGGACGTGCAGGTCGTAGAAATCCTTCATGCGGCTGTTGGCAATCCCCAGAACCACCATGGCGTGCAGCTTCTCGGCAACGACCGTTTCGCGCGGACACGCGCCCAGACGGGGGGCGGGGAAGTCCAGGAGCGTCGGATAGGTGACCGTTCGCGGCCGCGGCGTGACGGCGTCCCCAAAGCCGACGTCCACGCGCACGGGGATGCGCGCCTTGCCGAGGAATGCCGTCAGGGCCACCCGCTGGCCCCCGTACTCCTGGCCGCCCCGGATGGGAGCGGCTGACACGCTGTCAGCGTCGAAGCGAAGGCCATCGGGGACGACCTCGGCCCGGCAGACCGTGCGGAACACGTCGACCATGCGCCCGCTGGAGTCCTCGCCGCGTCCGAGCAAGTCCAGGTCAAGGGTCGGCCTGTGCGGCTGGCCCGTCCATACCACGAACAGTGCGGCACCTTTCAACACGAAGTCCCTGGAATGCTCTGATACCGAGAGGCGGTACAAGAGCCTCTCGACTGCATAGCGGGACCAGACGAAGCTGGCATCCTCGCCCGTCCGGCGAATCGTCTCCAGAAGGCGTTGACGGACTGAGGCGGCTATGTCGGGGCTCACGTCAGTGCCTCCAGGTAGGGCTGCATGACCCTTGCCACGCGGCAGACCCGGGCGTACCTGAGCAGTTCACCCACGGTGCAACTGCGGTTTTGAAGGACCTCACGCAGCGCTTCAAGGGCAACGTCAAGCCCGAGCTTGTTCCGGTACTTGAAGCAGTCCGCCACCGTCTTGGCGGCGCAGTAGATGCGCACCGGAACGCCCTCGATGGAGTGCGCCTCAATCCCTTCCGTGAGCGCCTTGCCGGAGAAGCGCACGATGCGCAGTATGGGCCGGTCGGTGCGGGGTTCGGCTGAACGCCGGTCGATGGCCATCCAGACCTCGTGGGGCATCTGCGTGCCGATGCCGTGGAACCTAAGGGCCGAGAGGAGGCAGATCACGCCTTTCGGCACTGCTTTGGCCGCCAGGGCCAGGCTGTGGTGAGCCGTGACCTCAGCGTCGGGAAGCACGTAGAGGCCGCGCGCGACACGCACCAGGCGCGCGTCCGCACAAAGCCGACGGAGATACTCGGAGTGGATGCCGAGCTGGCGCACCTCGGCCGCAGTCACCACGCCGGCCCGGCGCGCAAGCTCCAGTATCTGCTCTGCGTTGCTGAGATCTCTCCCCATGTGTTTAAGTATATACGATTAACAATAAATGTCAATGTTTTCACACGTAGCCGGACAACTTAATCGCGCGGTCGCGGCGTGTCTGTTTGTTGACACTTGCCGACAAGTGAGGAGGTTTCTATCCCGGCGACCATGCCTGTCGCCTTGTGCAGCCTTGCACCTGGATGCCGGGGCTGGCGTGGCGCCGGGGGCATCGGCGCTTGGGGTGACAGATGGAGGCCGGCCGTGACGGCGCTCGCCCCCGCCGCTTGACAGGGGCGCCGCAGGCCGCGTATAATCGGCGGCATCATGGAACGCACATCTACCCGGCTACTGGTGGTAGCTTAGGCCTCTCCGCCCGGACGCGCTCCGGGCCGTGAGGCTGTAGGGTGGACGTGCGTTCGCAAGAGCGGACTGTACAAGCCTTCCAGCCTCATGCGGCTGGAGGGCTTTTTTGTTCGGGCCTCGCGGCCGGGCGCGCCCAGCGGAGAGCGGAGGCACTCTGATGAGCATCACAGGTGCGCGCGTCGTCGTCGAGGCACTGCGGGAGCACGGAGTCGAGTACATCTTCGGCGTCCCCGGGGCGGCGGTGCTGACGCTTTTCGACGAGCTCTACGACGGGCCGATCAAGACCATCCTGACCCGGCACGAGCAGGGCGCCGGCCACATGGCCGACGGCTACGCCCGCGCCACGGGCAGGACCGGCGTCTGCCTGGCCACCAGCGGGCCCGGCGCCACCAACCTGGTCACGGCCATCGCCACCGCCAACATGGACAGCGTCCCGCTGGTCGCCCTCACCGGCCAGGTCAAGACCCACCTGATCGGCAACGACGCCTTCCAGGAGGCCGACATGACCGGCATCACCCGTTCGATCACCAAGCACAACTACCTGGTGACCGACGCGCGAGACCTGCGGCGCGTGCTCGACGAGGCGTTCCACATCGCATCCACCGGCCGGCCCGGGGCCGTCCTGGTTGACCTGCCAGCCGACGTGACGTCGGGCGAGGCCGAACGCGGTGCGGACGACGCGATGCGGCTTCCCGGCTACCGGCTGCCCGGCCGGGGGCACCCGGGCCAGATACGCAAGGTGGCGGAGGCGATCAACGCCGCCGAGCGGCCCGTGCTCTACGTCGGCGGAGGCGTCATCGCCGGTGGCGCGACGGAGCAGTTGAGGGCGCTGGCCCGCAAGGCCGGCATCCCCGTCACGACGACCCTGATGGCCCTCGGGGCCTTCCCCGAGGACGACCCGCTCTCGCTGCACATGCTCGGGATGCACGGGACGGCCTACGCGAACTACGCCGTCACGCACAGCGACCTGCTGATAGCGGTCGGCGCGCGGTTCGACGACCGCATCACGGGCCGGCTGGAGGCGTTCGCCCCCGGCGCGCGGATCATACACGTTGACCTCGATCCGACGTCCATCAGCAAGAACGTCCGGGCCGACATACCGGTCGTCGGCGACTCGAAGGCCGTGCTGGCCGAGTTGACCCCGCTGGTCGTGCAGAAGGACCGCGGGGCCTGGCTGGAGCGCGTCGCCGCGTGGAAGCGCGACTTCCCGCTCGACTACACCCGGAGCGACGGCGAGCTGAAGCCGCAGGCGGTCATCGAGGAGGTCCGCCGCGCCACGGCGGGCCGCGCGATCATCGTGACCGACGTCGGCCAGCACCAGATGTGGGCGGCGCAGTACTACGGCTACTCGGAGCCGCGCACGTTCATCAGCTCGGGCGGGCTGGGGACGATGGGCTTCGGGCTGCCGGCCGCCATCGGCGCGCAGTTCGGCCGGCCGGAAAAGGACGTGTTCGTCATCTCGGGGGACGGGTCGCTGCAGATGAACATCCAGGAGCTGGCGACGGCCGTGCAGCACGGCCTGCCCGTCAAGATCGTGCTGCTCAACAACGGCTACCTGGGCATGGTGCGGCAGTGGCAGGAGATGTTCTACGACCGGCGCTACTCGCACACGCACCTGGCGCCGGCGAACCCGGACTTCGTCCGGCTGGCGGAGGCCTACGGGGCGGTCGGCCTGCTGGTTGAGGAGCCGGGAGACGTCCGGCCGGCGCTCCAGGAGGCGATGGGCGTCACGGACGGGCCGGTGCTGATGGACTTCCGCACGGCGCAGGAGGAGAACGTGTTCCCCATGGTCCCGGCGGGGCACGCGATACACGAGATGCTGACGGCCGGCCAGCCGGCCTGACGCGGGGCCCGCCCGGGCGTGATTTGACAATGCCTCCCCGCCGTGGCATTGTATCTCGCCATCCGCCGGCCGGGTCGCCGGCTGGGAATCCAACGGAGCGCCGTATGACAGAAGGAACGCTGACGTCGGCCGCGAACGTCGGCTCGCAGGGCGAGCCCTGGGCGGGCACCTCGGTCGACGAGGCGCTCGCCCCGCCGGGGGTCACCCTGGTGTTCGCAAACACGCCCATGTCCTTCCCCGGTGCCGCCGCGCTGACGCAGACCGTCCCGGGGTTTGACAGGTTTCCCTGGCGGGCGCTGCTGCTTGCCCGGGCCCGGGACATTGTCTGCGTGAACTACCTTCCCGAGGAGGAGCACCTGCGGTTCCTGGCCGAGCTGGGCCTGGGCTGCGAGCGGGAGAACATCGTCGTGGCCTGTCGGGGCGACGACAGCGACGCCGGCAAGGCCCTGCCGGAGCGCCTGCTGGGCAACCCGGCGGCGTTCGAGCGGCTCGTCGAGCTGGCCCGGCGCGCGGAGGGGGATCTCAGGCTCCAGCCGCACCTGGCCGCGCGGAAGGAATTCGAGCTGGCAGGGGCGCTTGAGAAAGCCTCTGGCAGGAAAGTGCACGTCCTGGGCGGCGACGCCGAGCTCGTGCTCCGCGCTTACCTCAAACACACCGTTCGGGCGAAGGCCGTGGAGCTCGGCGTGCCCGTCGCCCCTGGCGAGGTCGTCGAGCTGCAGGTTCGGGAGGATGGTACGCCTGCCGATCTCGCCCCCGTGCGGCGCGCCCTGGAGCGGCACGCGAGGAGGACGGGCCGAGCCATTGTCAGGGGCACCTGCGGTACTTCGGGCTCATCCTGCTTGGTCGCCGAGGGCAGTGAGGAGGGCATCGGCCGGACGCTGGAGGCGCTCGCCGCCAGGAGCGACAACAGCATCTACCTGGTGGAGGAGATGTTCGAGATCCTGACCTCGCCGAATATCCAGATATTCGTTGATCCGGACGCGCGGACGGTCCGGTGCGTCAGCGCCGCCGACCAGCGCCTGGACGGGGAGTTGGGCTACCGCGGCAACGCGTTCCCTTCGCGAGCCGAGACGCTGCCGGAGATGATCGAAGCGGCGCTCGAGGTGGGGAGGTGGCTTGCCGGCGAGGGCTTCACGGGACTGGCCGGCTACGACTTCGTCGAGTACCGGGACCCGGCGACGGGCCGGCCGCGGCAGGTGCTCTCGGAGCTTAACCCCCGGATAAACGGGGCGAGCTACGCGGCCGTGCTGATGGAGCGCTTCAATGAGCGCGCGCGGCAGGGGCGGGGGGCGCCCGTGGGGGTCTTCCTGTCGGCGAAGTTCAAGCTCACCCCGCGGTCCTTTGCCGACCTGCGCCGGCGCTACGGCCACCTGTTCTTCGATCCGGCGACGGGGAGGGGCCTGGTGCCCTACAACATCGGGTGGCTGGAGTTCGGCATGTTCAGGGCAGTGTTCCTCGGCCGGACGCCGGAGGATGTCGAGGCGTTGCACGCGGACTTCGAGGCGCTGCTGAGTCGCGAATGACAGCATCCCTGCGTGGCTTCGGCATCGTTCCTCGAGGAAGGATAGGACAGGTCGCGAGATGACAGATACGGGAAAGGTGCAGACGGGGCGCGCCGCACGCGGGGACCGGGCGCCGGCGTCTACGTCGGTCGACGAGGCACTCGCTCCGCCGGGGGTTACACTGCTGTTCGCGCACAGCCTCCTGTCCTTCCCGGACGCGGCCGTGCTGGCGCGGCTCAGTACGGGGCTCGACAGGGGTCCCCAGGGGGCGCTGCTGCTTGCCAGGCCCAAGGACATCATCTGCCTCAACTATCCTCCGGAGGAGGCGCACCTGCGGTTCCTGGCCGAGCTGGGCCTGGGCTGCGAGCGGGCGAACATCGTCGTGGCCTCCCGGGGCGACGGCAGCGACGCCGGCGAGACCTTGCCTGAGCGCCTTCTAGACAATCCGGCGGCATTCAAGCGGCTCGTCGAGCTGGCCCGGCGCGCGGAGGGGGATCTCAGGCTCCAGCCGCTCCTGGCCGCGCGGAAGGAGGGTGAGCTGGCCAGGGCGCTCTCCGACGCCGTCGGCCGGGAGGTGCACGTGCTGGGCGGCGACGCCGAGTTCGTGCTCCGCGCGTGCCTCAAACACAACGTCCGGGCGAAGGCCGTGGAACTCGGCGTGCCCGTCGCGCCCGGGGAGGTCGTCGAGCTGCCCGTTCGGGACGACGGCACCCCCGCCGACCTCGCCCCCGTGCGGCGCGCGCTGGCGCGGCACGCGAGGAGGACGGGCCGGGCCATTGTCAGGGGCACTTGCGGCACCTCCGGCTCATCGTGCCTGGTCGCCGAGGGCAGTGAAGAGGGCATCGGGCGGATACTGGATGCGCTCGCCGCCAGGAGCGACAACAGCATCTACCTGGTGGAGGAGATGTTCGAGGTCCTGACCTCGCCGAATATCCAGATATTCATTGATCCGGACGACCGTACGGTCCGGTGCGTCAGCGCCGCCGACCAGCGCCTGGACGGGGAGTTGGGTTACGGCGGTAACGTGTATCCCTCGCGGTCCCAAACGCTGCCGGAGATGATGGATGCGGCGCTCGAGCTGGGCCGGTGGCTTGCCGGCGAGGGCTTCACGGGACTGGCGGGCTACGACTTCGTCGAGTATCGGGACCCCGAGACGGGCCGGCCCCGGCAGGTGCTGTCGGAGCTTAACCCCCGGATAAACGGGGCGAGCTACGCGGCCGTGCTGATGGAGCGCTTCAATGAGCGCGCGCGGCAGGGGCGAGGGGTGCCCGTGGAGGTCTTCCTGTCGGCCAAGTTCAATGTCACCCCGCGATCCTTCGCTGACCTGCGCCGGCGTTACGCCCACCTGTTCTTTGACCCGGCGACGGGCAAGGGAATGTTCCCCTACGGCACCGGCTTGCTAGAGTTTGGCAGGTTCAAGGCAGCGTTCTTCGGGCGGACGCGGGACGAGGTCGAGGGCCTGCACGCGGACTTCGAGGCCCTGCTGGACCGGGAGTAAGGCCGCCCCGGCGTCCGAGGGATGGTGTAGCTTGGGCGCCCTCGCCTGAGGGCCTCGCGGCCGGGGGCGGCCGCGCTACACACGACCCTCACGACGGCCCGCTACCGGTTCTGCGCCCCCCTCTCGATGACGGCGCGGGCCCGGAGGCCCTGGTTCTCGAAGGTGACTCCCAGGTTCCCGAAGACGATCCCGAGCACCGCCTGCGGCCATGACGGGCCGTCCTTCGGCTCGCCGGGGTGACCGTAGACGGTGGACGCCATGGTCTGCCAGTCCTCGTTCCACTCGTAGGCGCCGCCGCCCGGGCAGACCAGCCGCGTCTGCCACAACTGCTGGTGCACCTGCACGGGGTCGCGATCCGGGCACAGGCGCTTCCACTCGTTGAGGATCGGGATGTTGCCGAACGAGCGCCGCCGCATGGTCTGCTGATATGGCTCCTCTGTGAGCGCCCGGACGGCGTCCAGCAGGCCGCTTCCGACCTGGAGGCACATGCTGGAGCCGAGCCACGGCTTGCCGGCCCGGGCGAGCTGCCTGTCCTCGGCCCTCGCCTTCCGGCGCTCATGGCCCCGGTCCAGCGCGCATTTCAGGACGGCCTCGTCGAGCGTGACGAGGAGCGCCCCGGGTGAGGCCGCGTAGAAGACCGCCAGGTTCTCCGCCGCCCCCATGTCGGCCTTGGCTTCCACGGTTGGACTGATCTTCACGTACGGCTGATCGTTGTGCGCGAGCGTCTCCCACTGCGTCAGGCCCGGCGCGGTCGCCTCGACGAAGCCACGGAGCGCGGTGAGGAACGCGGCCAGCCGGAGTGCGTCTTTCGCCTCGGCGTGGAGGGCCACGGGCATCTTGTGCACGTTCGCCTCCATGAAGGTGTCGACGTCGTCGGCGTTCTCGACCAGGGCGTCCCAGAACGGCGCGTCATCGGCGTATATCGCCACGCTCTCGCCGAGCCACGCCAGCGGCGAGGCGCCGCCCAGCCCGCCCGTCATCATGGTCAGGAGGCTGGAGGTTTCCTGCGCCGGCCCTGAGCTGGCGTCGATGGCCATCGCGAAGTGCAGCAGCGTCCCCTCGTGCGGGTCGCCGGCGTCCGGTGCGATCTTCGCCGACCCGCCCAGGGCGATCATCTCACGGTAATCGCTCCCCTCGATCAGGGGCATGACGGTCACGTCGGCCGACAGCCCCTCCGGCGCCACGCTGAAGCGCACGGCGATGGGGTCGAAGACCATGCGCCAGTTACGCTGGTAGCTCGCCAGCCAGGTCCTGTAGGCCGCCGCTTCGGCCTCTGTGGCCATGTCCAGCGGGATCTCGGAGATCGGGGTGAGGAACTCCAGGTTCCCATAGACGGACGACGACACGCCCTCGGGCCCCAGGCGCAGCTCCCCGCCGTCCGGCAGCGGCATCTTCGCGTCCAGCGGCGCTGGTTGCACGCCGCCCGCCGCCAGTTCGTCCACGTGGCGTGCCTGGAGGTCGGCCATGAACGCGGCGGCGCGGGTGCGGCGGGAGGCGCCTATGCGCCACCTGGGGCCGCACCACCGCCGGATCGCCGCGTCGGGCATGACCAGCAGCGCCGTCTCGCCCTCCTCGCCGCGGCGGTACCGCTCGCGGAAGAACGTGTACTCGTCGAGCGCGGCCATGGACGCGGCTTCGTCCCCCGCCACGCTGACGATGCGCCCGAGCTGATGGAGCGAGTTGGTGACGACGACCGTCGTGCCCACCGTCGCCACGTAGGAGCAGACGGCCCGGTCGGGCG
This sequence comes from uncultured candidatus Brocadiaceae bacterium, assembly GCA_964592385.1. Lineage (GTDB taxonomy): Bacteria > Planctomycetota > Brocadiia > SM23-32 > SM23-32 > CAZQEQ01. The sequence continues at coordinate 37,705 of CAZQEQ010000026.1, forward strand.
AGCGCGCGCCCGAGTAGGGCACGCCCCCGACCTCGCCCCGGACCGTCTCGGCGTCGGGTTTGGCCCGGGCCGCGGCTGCCACGCGCCCGTCGATCATCGTTCGCAGGACGGCGGGATTCTTGGCCTCGTAGAGGACGGCCACGTCGGTGCCGGTCCTCATGTAGGGATCGGAGCCGGTGACGGCCACGCTCGAGATTGTCTGCGGGCCGAGTATGCGCGCCAGGGCGTCGGCGGACAGGCAGAGCTGCCGCTCGTAGCGCTCGTGCGTCCGCGCGTCCTCCGAGCGCACGTCCAGCAGTCGCAGCACGGGCGTGCCGTTGGCCCTGGCCTCGTCCAGCATGTCCATGAAGGCATTGAAGCTCGGGAAGAACAGCGCGTGCTGGTCCGCCGGCACCAGCGCCGCCAGCGGGTCCTTCTCCGGGTCGAGGTCCTTGACGAGGGGCTTCCAGTCCATCTCCTGCACGCTGATGCCAGGCAGGGAAGCGACGTCCACGCTCGGCTCGCCCCCGCCCGCGCTGCGCAGCAGGCGGTCCAGGGCCAGGTTCTCGCTCATGGCCCTGCCGCCCGTGAAGAGAGCGTACGTATCCTCCAGCTCGTCGGGACGGCGCCACGGCTCGGGCAGTTCGCCGCCCGCCTCCGCCACGGGTGCGTCGCCGCGGGCCTCCCTGGCCTGCCGCGCCCGGTAGCGGAACCACGCAGCCCCCGGAATCCCCCGGTCGAGCAGGGCCTCGTAGTGCTGCTGCCTGACAAGGTGGAAGAGGGCTCCCGCCGCGTCGGTCGCTGAGGTGGCCGGCACCTGGAAGGCGAGGCGCACCATCCCGTCGCCGTCATCTCGCGGCAGGGAAACGTACCCCCGCACGTCCTGGCCCGCCGGGGCCGCAATGCTCAGCCTGGTGTTGTCGCGCCGGTAACTGCGCCAGGCAGCCCATTGCGCACCGTCGAGGTAGCGGACGTAGGCCTCGCCCGGTCCGGCCAGCCTCACGTCGGGCACCCTGTTTGCGGCGTCGGGGTCGTAGCCGCTCCCAACCGGGACTTCGCCCTCGGTGATCGTGAGGCCGCCGAGCGGCACGTCGTAATACGCATCCTCCCCGACGGCCGGCCCGCACAGCAGGATCAGCACGGCCAGCAAGAGCGCCCCAGTTCCCTTCATCGGCCCGTCTCCTTCCTGTCATACGCCACCAGTGAACATAGGAAACCGCAGGCAGTGTATGGACGGGGGGGGTGCGCCGTCAAGCCGCGGCCCGGGCGCGGCGCTCTTGCGACGGGACCTGCCGGTGCGCGCCGCCGGCGGGCGGGATTCTTCCCTGTGCAGACCCTATAATGGTGGGGGAGCGCCCCAAGTGGGGAGCGTTCGAGCCAGAACCGGCCGCTGCCAGGGAAGAAAACCGGCCGCCAGTGGAACTATGAACATGCACGAACATGTGCAGCGCCAGAGCAGCAGAAGGGCCGCGCGTGAGAAGACCAGATGAAAAGCTGCTGGCGGCTGCCAGGGAGGGAGACGAGGCGGCGTTCCATGAACTTATCGACCGGCACGCCGAGGGGCTCTTCCGGCTGGCCTTTCGGCTTGTGGGCGATACGATGGACGCCGAGGACGTCGTGCAGGAGGCCCTGATGGGCGCGTTCGAGCACCTGGGCAGGTTCGAGGGACGCTCAACGATCAAGACGTGGCTGACGCGCATCCTGCTGCGGCAGGCGGCGCGCTGCCACCGGCGGCGTGCGCGTCACAGGGCCGTCTCCTTCGAGCAGGCCAGTGCGACGGCGGGCGACGGGCTCGGCGTGCCGGCCGGCGAATCGCCCTCCGACGACGCCAACAGGCGCCTGGACGTGCACCGGGCCCTGCAAAGGATTTCTCCCGACCACCGGGAGGCGGTGGTCTTGAGGGAGTTCGAGGGAATGTCCTATGCGGAGATGGCCGAGGTGCTCGGGGTCCCGCAGGGGACGGTGGAGTCGCGGCTTCACAGGGCGCGCCAGGCGTTGAGAGAGCTGTTGCAGGGGTATCTCCCGTAGACCGTGTCGCGGGCAGAGGAGAAGACACATGGACAGTTGCGAATACCGGGACTGGCTGATGCGCTCCCACGACGGGGAACTGGATCCGGCGCAGCAGCGCGAGTTGGAGCGGCACGTGGCCCAGTGCGCGGACTGCGCGCGGGAGCTGGAGCGGCTGCGCGCCCTGTCGCGGCTGCTGGGCAGAGCGGGCGTTCCGGCGGCCCCGCCGGGGATGATCGCGCGGCTGCACGCCAGGGCAGGTTCGGCATCGGACGCGGCGATCGTGCGTATATGCCGGCCCGTGGCCGCTGCTGCGGCGGCGCTGCTGATTGGCTACCTGCTGCTGGAATCGGCACCGCAGCGCACCGGGGACACCATTACCGAGAAAGAACTGCCCGGCGGACCGACGTTCTTCCGCGGGCCACACGAGTTGCCGGTTGGGCCGATTGCAGAGCGTTTCAAGGATGACCCGGATGG